>JAKOQS010000106.1 GCA_029778235.1 Chloroflexota bacterium
CGTGTAGACGTTCGTCAGCGCGAGGCAGTACGCCTCGACGTTCAGCTGGCCGGAGACGGTCAGGAAGGCCGGCTTGCCGAAGAAGTCCTGCCCGTAGTCGATCGCCCCGTCGGGTGTGCGCGGGACGTTCGCCAGGTCGAGCGTGGAGACCCGGAAGAGCTCCCCTGCCCCCTCCGCATCGCTCGCGGTGATCATCGGCGTATGGATCCACAGGAAGCCGTGCTCGTCGAAGTAGCGGTGGATCGCCATCGCGAGGGTGTGCCGGACCCGCGCGACCGCGCCGAAGGTGTTGGTGCGTGGGCGGAGGTGGGCGACCTCGCGGAGGTACTCGAAGCTGTGGCGCTTCGCCTGGATCGGGTACGTCTCTGGGTCGTCCACCCAGCCGACGACGACGACGCCATCGGCGACGAGCTCCACCGACTGGCCCGCGCCCTGCGAGGCTGCCAGCGTCCCGGTCACGGTCACCGCGCAGCCGGCCGTGAGTCGGAGGACCTCGTCGCGGAAGTTCGCGAGGGACTCGGGCGCGACGACCTGGAGGTTGTCCAGGCTGGAGCCGTCGTTCACGTGGATGAAGGAGAGTCCCGCCTTCGAGTCGCGGCGCGTCCGGACCCAGCCCTGGACGGTCGCCGGCGCGCCGACGGGCACGCGACCCGCCAGGATGTCCGCGATCCGATCCGCCTTCCGCATGCACTCCTCCTCGAGACGTCGCCCGGACGCCCTGCCCGCCCGACCGGCGAGGCCCCGGACGGCGTGATGCGCCAAAGGATGGACCATCGGACGCGGACGGTGCAGGCCGGGCGGTCCGGCGGAGGCGGCCGAGGGAGGGCGCGCGGGCCGAGGCGTCCGGCGTCCCGGCCACATTCACCTGGCATGACCGTTCGGCCGCGTGGGTCGGGTCGTGCCACGCTCAGGGGAGTCGCCGGGGGCGGCCAGGTTCACGCGCGGCGACGCGGATGGCCGCGGATCGGTACCGGCTGTGGGCCGGGTGGCCATGCCATGTGAATGTGGCCACGGGGGAGGCCCGGCCGCTCAGGCCGAGCGCCGCGCGACCGGCTTCACGGGTCGACACCGACCGTTGACCCGGGAGAGGGGCATGACGGCCGGGCCGGGGCGCCGCGGCCGCGCGCCTCACCCGCTGGACACGGTCGAGCAGGGCGACCCGACATCCGAGGTGGCGTGGCCGCGATGAAGGGCCGACGCCGCGCCTGCGCGCGCGAGGTCGGCCGTTGGCAGGCGGTCCCCGCAGTGGAACACCGGCGGCGTCGTCCTCACGCGCGTCGACGCGACGCACTCGACGATCATCCACACCGGGATGGTCCGGCGGGGCTGGGGCGATCGGTGCACGACAGGACGAGGGGTACGGGCCGAGCCGGACCCCTCGCATCCGTGCGTGCGAGAGGGGGCCCGGCTCGGCCGGGCCCCCTCTCGTCGCGGCTCGCGCGATCAGGCGCTCAGGCGATCAGATCGCGCTGGTGCAGGACTTGCACTTCGTCGCGCCCTCGGCGTTCGCCTCCTTGCAGAAGGGGCACTCCTTTGTCGGCGCGGCCGGCTCCTCGCGGATGAACCACATCGCGAGGAGGTACACGACGAGCATCAGGATGACGAACGAGATGAGCGAGTTGATGAAGAGGCCATAGGCGATCGAGACCTCCTCGCCCTTCGCGTTGGTGCCGAGGACGATCTTCATCGCCGCGAAGTCGATGCCGCCGAGCGCCCAGCCGATGGGCGGCATGATGATGTTGTTGACGAGCGAGTTGACGAGCGCACCCGTCGCCGCGCCGATGATGACGCCGACGGCGAGAGCGAGCGCGTTCGTCTTGGTGAGGAAGGCGCGGAAGCCTCCCACGCTCGGCCTGGTCGCCATGCTCAGTGCTCCACGACCTTCGGCAGCGTCTTCGCCTCGGCGATCCAGCCCGCGATCTCGGCCTCGGTGGGGATGCGCCGGACGATGCCGGGGCGCTCCGCCACGACCGACTGGACGACCTCCGCGAGGTTCGCGGCGTTGCGCTGCGCCAGCTCGGCCGGCGAGTCCACGCCCGCGGCCTCCAGCAGATCGGAGTACTGCGAGCCGACGCCCGTCAGGCGCATGAGGTCGGCGTGGTTGACCCACTCGAGGATCTTCCCACCCTCGATCCCGGTCGCATCGGCGATCGCGGCTCGGCCGCTGCGCGACGCGCCCTTCTCGAGCAGCTCCTCGACCGACTCGATGCCGGCATCGCGGAGCTTCCCGGCGAACACGGGCCCGATGCCCTCGACTTCCTCGATCTTCATCCACTCCCTCCCTGGGTGCACCCGCGGCACCGACGGGCCGCCGTCATCGTGTCCCCGCCCTACTGTACGGCGGCAGGGAAGGCCGTCCGCCCTTCCGTTCAACGTCACGGATCGAGCCGGCGCATGGCGACGATCCGCAGCCGCCGGCGGACGACGGACGAGTAGACGGCGGTCGCCAGGCGACCGATGCGGAGGCCGGCCCGCAGGTCCGGCGGGACGTCCTCCCCTTCGATCCGGGAGAACCCGAACGCCTTCCAGAACGCCTCCGTTCGCGACTCCGTGTAGAAGTACAGGGGCCGGGCCGGCTCCCGCGCGATCGCGCCGCAGGCCCGTGGGCGGGATCCGCCGGGCGCGTCAACGACGCCCGGCGGGACTCATCCCTTCCGGCGCGGCGGGCCCCCGGCCCCGTGCGCGTGCGGGGCCGCCCCTCGGGCCCGTGCCGTCTCTGCGTCGCGAGCGCCTGCCGTCGCGGTGTCGCGACCGGCGTCGCCAGCCTCGGCGATGACGCCGATCGCGATCCGGAACCCGGCCCGCCGGTGCGCCGGCGTCATCAGCGTCGACTGGCCCACAGGCGCCTCGTCCGGGAACCAGCGCAGCCACTCCTCGTCGAAGACGTCGAAGTCCGCGGGGTCGCGGAGCGCCCAGTTCGCCCACACGATCCGGTCGAGGCCGCTGCCCTCCGCCTGCAGCCGCTCCTGGATGTTGCGCATGCACTGACGTGTCTGGTCCCGGACACCGATCCCGACGACCCGCGACGTCTCCGGGTCCACGGGCCCCATCGACGAGATGTAGACCATGTCACCCGCTCGCCTCACGCGCCCGTGGCCCACGGTGACACGCGGCGACTTGCCGTCGAGGGTCGTGTCCTCGCTGGCCCAGCGGGACTTCCCGGCCCGGATCTGCCCGGGCCGCGACGGGTCGAACGGCGGGATGCCGAACTCCCCGGGCGGGAGGGCGACGCCCTCGGCCTTGAACCGGCCCATGAACGTGGGTCGGATCCCGGTGGGCCTGAGCTGTCCCTGGACCTTCCCGTCGCGCACCCCGGTCTGCTGGAACGTGAACACGTCCTGCAGGAGGATCCGGTCGTCCTCGATGCCATAGACCTCCGTGATGTTCACGACCTTGCGGGACCCGTCCTTGAGCCGGGCGGTGTGGACGATCACGTCCACGGCCGAGGCGATCTGCTCGCGGATGGAGCGCAGAGGGAGGTCCACGCCGGCCATCAGGACCATCGTCTCGAGACGCCGCAGCATGTCCGCCGGGCTGTTCGCGTGTCCGGTCGAGAGGGAGCCCTCGTGGCCGACCGTCATCGCCTGGATCATGTCGAGCGCCTCGCCCGACCGGCACTCTCCGACGATGATGCGGTCCGGCCGCATGTGGAGGGCGTTGCGGAGCAGGTCGCGGATCGTGATCTCGCCCAGGCCCTCCAGGTTCGGCGGCCGGGCCTCGAGGGTCACGACGTGTTCCTGGTTGAGCTGGAGCTCGGCCGCGTCCTCGATCGTGACGATCCGCTCCTCCTCGGGGATGAACGAGGAGAGGACGTTGAGCGTGGTCGTCTTCCCCGAACCGGTCCCGCCGGAGACGAAGATGTTGAGACGCGCCTCCACGCACACCCGGAGGAAGTCGAACATCTCCGCCGTCGCGGTGCCGAAGGAGATGAGGTCGTCGACGGTGTAGGGGTGGGTCGAGAACTTCCGGATCGTGATCACCGGACCCACCAGCGAGAGCGGTTCGATGATCACGTTCACGCGGGATCCGTCCGGCAGGCGGGCGTCCACGCGGGGGCTCGACTGGTCGATGCGCCGTCCGATCGGGCTCACGATCCGGTCGATGATCTGGCGGACGTGCTCGTCGTTGAGGAACGCGGCGTCGGTGAGCTGGATCTTCCCCTTGCGCTCGATGTAGATCTGGCGGGGTCCGTTGACCATGACCTCGGTGATCGTCTCGTCCTTCAGGAACGGCTCGATCGGCCCGAAGCCCTCGATCTCCGCGAGCATGTCCTCGATCAGCCGAAGGCGCTCGTCCCTGGTGACCGCGAACCCGCCGGCCGCGACGACGCGGTCCACCATGGCGTCGATCCGCGCCCGCAGCTCCTGTCCTGAGATGGCCGCCAGCGAGGCCGAGATGCGGGATGCCTCGGCACGGAGGCGGAACCGCAGGTCACGGAGCACGTCCTCGCGGGCCGCGGAGCGCGAGGACATGCGTGTCGATGCAGTGCCGGCGGCGGGCGGTCCGGCCGGGCCTGGGGTCGCCGGGGCGCTCGAGAGTGCTGGGTCCGTGCCCGGCACCGGGACCGCGCCGGGCGCGGCGCCCCCCGCGGCAGCGACGGTGGCGGCTGCAGCCGCCCGGATCTCCGCGGCCGTGCTCGCGGGTGCGGTGGAGGCGGCCGGGTCGCCATCGTCGTGCGGCGTCGCGTCGCCGGCTGCGTCGGCCGGCCGCGACTCCGCGTCGCGGGCCGTCTGCGCCGGACGCGGCTCCGCGAGGTCGGCCACCGTCGAGGAACCGACGGCCGGTGGGTCGGTCGCCGGGACCGGGGTGTCCGTCGCTGGGTCGATCGCTGGGTCGGTCGTCGCCGAGTCTGTCGCCAGAGTGGCGGGCGTGGCAGGAGCCGGGATCGTGGGAGAGTCCGCACCGTCCCCGTGGCCGGCGGCCTCCGCCTCGCGCGCAGCGGCCTCCCGCTGGAGCTGTTCGATTCGGCGGAGGATGGACATCGCGCGCGACGCCTCCCGGATGCGGCATGACCCGACGGTGCCGGGGGATTCTAGGGCCCGACCCCGGACGAGCGCCATGGCCCTGATGGGGGATGGCGCAGCCGCGGGTCGAGACCGCAGGTGACGCCGACGGCGTGGCGTGGACACGCGCTCACGGACCGTGTCCGCGGTCCTGACCTAGACTGCGCGGGCCCGGCGGAAGACGCGCCGGTGACTGCAGCATGGGGTCGTCGTGCCCGTCGTCGTCCCGCTCACCGAGGCCGAGATCGCCGAGGCTCACCACCTCGGCGACCTGACGTTCGCCGAGTTCCGCGCTCACCACCGCTACCCGAACAACCTGGGCCCCAGTCACCGGAAGCGCAAGCTGGGGGAGGTGGCGGTCGAGAAGTGGGCGCGGTCACTGGGCGTGCCCGTCGAGTCGCCCTTCCGCGACGTACGCCTCGCCGCGCGCGAGGATCTCGTGGTCGGCGGGATCCGCATCGAGGTCATGACCTGGTACGCGGCACGCTGGGATGCGCTCGGCCGGAGCATCACGCCGGGCCATGTGCCCGTGGTCCGGCGGAAGGCGGACGCGATCGTCTGGTGTGCGCTCGACGGCACCGCGGTCACGCTCCACGGGTGGTCCACGCCGGACGACGTGGAGCGCGCGCCGCTCTGCGTGGCCGGGCCTCCGCATCACCCGTTCGAGGCGCACCAGGTGCCCGCGGAGGCGCTGCGGCCGATGGCGACGCTGGTGGACGGCGCCGGGGCGTGAGTCGCTCGGACGACGCCTGATCGCGAGGGGCGCCGTCGCCTCTGGCGGGGGGCCCGGTCGGGCCGAGGGCACGCTCTGGCTGCGCCTGGCGACCGCGTCCAGCCGCGACCCCAACGGGTCGTCGGCTGCCGATCGCGACCCGCCGGGAAGGACCAGGCCGGCTTCTCGCGAGCGGTACCCTGAGCCGGTCGAGCCAGCGTCGGGAGCGAGGCGTGAGCGCAGAGGGTCGGGGACGGATCGGGGCGGGACCCAGGCTGGCTCCCGCCGTCCTCGCGTTCGCGGGCCTCGTGCTCGTCGCCTGGGCGTTCGCCCCGCTGGTCGACTCGACCCCCCGCGAGGTGCCCCCCGAGGCGCGGCTCGTCCTCGCCGTCCCTGCCCTGGCCCTGGTCCTCGTCGGAGCCGCCCTGGCGATCGACCCGCGCCCGCTGGCGATCCGGCGAGCGCTCGCCGGGGCCGCGCTCCTGTGGCTCCACTTCCGCGCCGCGGTCGCGGTCGTGCGCGCGGGACAGGGGCGCGTGGACGAGTATCTCGTCGCTGCCGTCGTGCTCGCGGCCATCGTGGGCGGCGCGCTCCTGGGGCTGGCGGCGACGACCGACGACGTGACCTCGGAGCGCCTCCCGGGTCCATTGGGACGCCTCGGGTGGACGGTCCTGTTCAGCGCCGCACTCCTCGTCGCCGCGCTGACCCTGGTCGCGCTCACGTCGCTGATCGCCTGGGCGGTGGACGCGCTCCGGGCCGGCGGGCTGCCGGCGAGCCTCCCGTGGTGGGCAGCAGTGGCCGTCCTCGTGCTCCCGTTCGTCGCGTTCTCTTTCGCCACGCTCGACACCCGACGGGCCGGGCGCCGCGACTTCCGCGCCCAGCAGGCGGCGAACCGCAGGAACAGCCTCGTGCTCCTCGTCGCGCTCGTGGGCGTCGTCGCGGCGGTGGCGGAGATCATCACGGCCTCCCTGACGTTCAGCGCGAGCGCCACGCTGTGGGCCGCCGGCATCGCCACCGTCGTCGGGCTGGGGGCGGCGTTCGGCGCGGACAGGTGGGGAGCCCAGGTGATCCTGGAGACGGCTGGGGCGAAGCGGGCGGACCCGCGCGCCGAGGCGAAGCTCCTCAACGTCGTCCAGGAGGTCGCGCTCGCGGCGAACATCCCGCCGCCGGCCGTCTGGGTCGTCGAGGACGGGAGCATGAACGCGTTCGCGACCGGCCGCGACCCCGCCCACGCGAGCCTCGTGGTGACGCGCGGGCTGCTCGGGCGGATGGATCGCGAGGAGCTGCAGGGCGTCATCGGGCACGAGATCGGGCACGTCCGCAACTTCGACACGCGGTACGCCCTGTACGTGGCGGTGCTGGTCGGCCTCGTCGCCCTGGTGACCGACGGCTTCCTCCAGCTCGTGGTCGAGGGTTGGCGTCATGGCGCCTTCATCTGGACCGGGGGCGACGACGCGAAGGAGACCGTCGCGGCGTTCGTCAGCGGGATCCTGGTCGGGCTCTTCCTCCTGGTCGTGGCCGCCGTCCTGCGGATCGTGGCGCCGCTGTTCTCGCTGCTGGTGCAGGCGGCCGTCAGCCGCGAGCGGGAGTACCTCGCGGACGCGACGTCGGTCGAGCTGACACGCAACCCGATCGGCCTGGAGCGGGCGCTCGCCGCCCTCGCCGCGGACACGGACCCGCTCGAGAGTGCCAACCGCGGCACTCAGCACCTGTGGTTCCGCAACCCCGTGAAGCCCGGCTCCGACCGCGGCCCGGGGATCTTCGCGACGCATCCCTCGATCGGCGCGCGGATCGAGCGGCTGCGCCGGATGCGCGGCCTGTCGGGGTCCGAGGTGGACGCGCCCCCAAAGCTCGACGCGGAGACATGAGGGTGCCGGGCGCCTCATCGCACGGCCGACACCCGCCCGGTCGCGCGTCCGCCCGCCTCTCACCGAGAGACGATCCCTCGACGCCAGGCGATGTCCGCCGCCTCCGTCCGTGTCGCGGCGCCGAGCTTCCCGAGGATCCGCGACACGTGGATACCGGCCGTGTTGACGCTGATGAAGAGCGCGTCGGCGATCTGGCGGTTCGTGAGGCCGGCGGCCATGAGCTCCAGCACCTCCCGCTCGCGGACGGTGAGACCCGCCTCGACCGCCCCCGTCGTGCGCGGGTCGGGGACGGTCGCCGCGGGCGACGGCGCCGCCGCGGCTCCTGCCCCGGGGGCCGTTCCCGCGGCCCCGGCCGAAGGCGCCGCTCGGGCCGCTCCGGCAACACCGACCGGGCGATCCAGCCGGATCCGCGCGCGGCGCGCGAAGGCCTCGATCTCACGGAGCAGTGGCGCGGCGCCGAGGTCGCGTGCGATCCCCGCGGCCTCCCGCAGGGCGGCCGTCGCACCGGCCCGGTCGCGGCTGGCGAGGCCGGCCTCGGCCGCGCGCCAGAGCGCATAGGCGCGCGGGTACGGCCGTTCGCGCGCGAGCCAGAGGTCGGCGGCCGCGTGCCATGCGGCGGCATCCGGCGAGCCTCGCAGCCGCGTCTCCTCCGCCGCCGCCGTGGCGACCTCGGCCGCGAGCTCCAGCGCCAGCCCGCCGTCCATCCCCGCGATCGCGGCCTCCGCCGGCTCGACTCGCTCCCGCAGACGCGACGCCTCAGCGAGCGCGCCGCCCTCGGCGTCCGGGTCGCGGCGGTCCCTCGCAGCCTGCGCCAGGTCGGCGGTCGCGCGCGTCGCGAGGCGGAGGAGCCGGATCCGCCAGGCGACGTCGTCGGTGGACTCGATGCGAACGAGCCCGGACTCGACCGCCGCGAGGGCATCCTGGGGCCGCCCCTGCCACAGCGCCATCTCGGCCGAGGCCGTCGCGTAGGGACCGGTCCATTGCTCGTCCGGGTCGGAGCGATCGAGGAAGCGCCGGAGATGCGCGAGCGCCGTCGACGCCGCGTCCCACGCGCCGGTCGCGACGTCGAGCGCGGTCGTGCTGATCGCGCGCTCGAGGGCGAGGCTCGGCGTCACGTCGACGTCCCGTGCACCCTCGAGCGGTCCGAACGCGCGGTCCAGGCGGCTCCTCGCCTGACCCCACATCCCGAGGTGGAACTCGGTGAGCGCCCGCTGGCTCTCGACGACCCGACCGTACGACGCCTCCATGCCCATCACGTGGAGCCGCTCCGTGCCCTCCTCGGCGAGGGCGACCGCGTCGCGGTCCTGTCCGGCGAGGCGCAGCACCTCGACGCCGTTCGCGTACGCACGGCCGATCTCGTCGGGCTCCCCGACCTCCACCGCGATCGCGACGGCGTCGCGCAGACAGTCGGCCGCGTACACGCTGTGCCCGAGGCCGACCACTGCGGCTCCCAGTGTGTCGACCGCGTGTGCCTCGATCCTGCGGTCGCCTGCCACTCGGGCGGCGGAGACCGCCTCCTCAGCCACCCGCGCAGACTCCTGGAAGGCGCCCGCCACCATGCGCGCCTGCGCATAACGGGCGAGCACGAACGCGCGTTCCTCCGCGCTCGCGTCCTCCGACATCGTCGCGAGCGCCCGGCCGAAGAGGACGCGTGCCGCGTCGTGGTCGCCCACGGTGAGCCAGGCGTAGCCGAGACGGCCCTGCAGTGTCGCCCGCCGCCGGACATCACCTGCGCGATCGGCCAGGTCGATCGCCTCGCGCAGGAGCGAGACCTGGCCCTCGCCGCCACCGAGCCACGCGGCGTTCGCGGCCCGCGTGAGCACCTCGATCCGGTCGATCCCCGCGAGCGCCACGGGATCCGCGACGCGGTCCCAGCCCTCGAGTACACGTCGGTATTGGAGGAACGCGGCCGAGAACGCGTAGGCGTGCTCCGCTTCGCCGGCCGCGCGGACGGCCGCTGCGATGGCCCGCTGCTCGTCCCGAGCGGCGTCCCAGTGCGCCGCGATCTCCGCCCAGATCCCCGGCTCGGGGGTGCCGGGCCCGCTGGCGCGTTCCGTGAGCGCCGCCGCCCATGCGCGGTGGAGTCGCGTCCCCTCGACGGGCCCGATCGAGTCACGCGTGACCTCCGCGATGAGCGCGTGGCGGAACGCGAGACGGCCGGGCGCCGGCGCGCGCTGGAGGACGAGCAGATGGCGTGCGACGCCGACCTCGACGGCGGCGTCGAACCGGTCGGACGGCATGTCGCTCACCTCGGCCGCGAGGGCGACATCGACCTCGCTACCGGCGACAGCCAGCGTGTCCAGCTGGCTGCGAGCGGTGGACGGGACGGTCGCGATCCGCGACCGAAGGATGTCGACCAGCGTCGCGGGGAGCGCGGCCTCGCCGGTCAGGGCGTCGTCGTGCGCGAGGAGCTCCTCCACGAACAGTGGGTTCCCGTCGGAGCGCCGCACGACGCGGGCCAGCAGGTCGTCCGTGGGCTCCGAGCCCCGGATCGCCGCGACGAGTTCGCGGGTCTCCGTCGGCCTGAGCGGGTCGAGATCGAGGCGCCAGACGGCGTCGAGTCTCTCCGCCTCGCCGAGCCATCCCTGGAGGCGCTCGCTGTCGTCGAGCTCGTCGGTCCGGAGCGTGAGCACGAGGCCGATGCGCTCGTCTCGCAGCGCCCGGAGGATGTACGCGATGAGGTCCAGGGAGGCGGAGTCCGTCCACTGGATGTCCTCCACCACCAGCAGGACCGGCGAGATCCGGGCGAGACGGCCGACCATGCCGCGGAACGCCTCGAGGATCCGGATCCGTGACGCCGCAGAGAGGTTCGACGCGGGGCGCCTCGGCCCCTGCGGTCCGAGGTCCGGCGCGATGCGGGCGAGGTCCGGACCGTCGGAGCCGAGGACAGCGTGAAGCGTCGGCGCGTCGAGGCCCGCAGCCAGGTCCCGCACGACGTCTCGGATGGGGGCATACGGCAGCTCACCCGAGCCGAGGGGGATCGACCGCCCGGATGCGACGACGAACCCCCGCGCCTGCGCGAGGTCGCCGACGGCCTGGACGAACCTCGTCTTCCCGATCCCCGCCTCGCCCGTCACGAGCAGGTGCGATGGCTGCCCCGCGATCACCCGCGCGAGCATCTCGGCGGCGACGTCGAGCGCCTCGCGGCGCCCGACGAACGTCGGGCTCACGAGCCGTCCGCCCATCCGGTCGAGCATACGCCCGGCCGGGTGTCACGGACGATGGAGATGCAGGTGAAGGTGCGGGTGGTGTGCGAGCGGATACGCGAGGGCGACCCGCCAGCCGCGGTGCGGCGGCGGCGCGACCGTGGACGGCGCAGCGTCGGTGGGTGCCGCCGCCTTCTCGTGGAGCGGCGCTGCGCGCCGATCACGCTCGACCTCGCGCGCGAGATCCGCGCGGTGCTCCTTCGCCAGCCAGTCGGTGAAGTAGTCGTTCATGGCCATGGTCCCTCGTGATGGCCGCCGGGCGGCTCCCCCGACGGATCGATGGTCCACGGTCGGGCCCCGCCGGTCGTCATGAGGACGCGCTATCCGCGGCTCGACGACCTCACTACTTCCAGGTCCTCGCCGGCGCGAGCCGGGTGACCGTCCCGCGGCGGCGACCGTCGTCCTGAGGACGCGCCCTCCCGGCCCGCCCGACTTGACGCGCCGGCCAGATGCGTAATATATTACGTATATGCCGCGCATGGCCGCCCGCACGCTCGACCGAGGGACTGCCCGCACCGCCGACCCGGACCTGCTCGCCGCCCGCGCCGAGCTCTTCGGAAGCATCTTCGTGGTGGTCCAGCACCTCACGCGCCGGGCGGATGCGGAGCTCGCCGAGATGGACCTCACCACCCGCCAATGGCTGCTTCTCGCGGTCCTGACGAAGTGGTTCCCCGGCCGTGACGCGTCGCTCACCGAGGCGGCCGAGCGATACGGCAGCTCGCGCCAGAACGTGAAGCAGATCGCGGTCGGGCTCGAGGAGCGCGGGTTCCTCCGGCTCGTGCCGGATCCGTCGGACGGACGGACGACGCGGCTCCGCCTGACCGGCAAGGTCGCGGCCTTCGACGAGCCGGCCTCGGTCGCACGGCAGGCCGCGATGCTCGCGGACGTGACCGCCGGCCTCACGCCGGAGGAGACGCTCGCGCTCCGGGACCTGGTGGTGCGCTGGCTGGCCGGAGTCGGCGCCCCCGGCGGCCCGGTCGCAGGAGCGAGCAGGGCAGGCGCATCAGGAACGGAAGGAGTCACGCAGTGATCAGGATCGTCGCGGCCGTCGTCGCGGCCGGGCACGGGCTCATCCACCTCATCGGGTTCGTCGTCCCGTGGGGCCTGGCGCAGGTGGACGGCTTCCCGTACCGGACGACGGCGCTCGGCGGCGCGATCGCGCTCGGGGACGCGGGTGCGCGGGTCGTCGGCATCGCGTGGCTCGTCTGCGCCGTGGGGTTCGTCGTGGCCGGGCTCGGCATCTGGCGGCGTGCATCCTGGGCCATCCCGCTGACCGCGATCCTCGCGGCCGTCTCGATCGTCCTCTGCGCGCTCGGCCTGCCGGAGGCCGGCGCCGGGATCGTCGTGAACGCGGCGATCCTCGCCGTCGCGGCCTGGGTCGCGCTCGTGCGTCCGCGCCGGCGCGTCGCGGCGGCTCCGAACGTGCCGCGGACCGTGGCCGGGAGCGCGGCCCGATGACCCTCCTGACCTCCTTCCACGCCCGGTTCGATCAGGCGGTGGCGGAGGCATTCGCCGCGCAGGCCGCCGCCTCGATGCCGCCCGCCGCCGTCCTCGCCGAGACGGACCTCGCCGGCATGCCCGACCCCGTCCGTCGCCATGTCGTCCGGTCCGGGGCGGTCGGACGTCCGCGCCCCCGGAACGTCCGCGTCGAGTTCGAGGCGCTCATGTGGAGCAAGCCGGGCGCTTCGCCGATGCATGCCCGGTCCATCCAGTACAACTGGTTCGACCGGCCGACCCGCCTGTTCACGATGCAGGCCAGGATGTTCGGGCTGCCGGTCCGCGCCCTCCACCTCTACCGCGAGGAGGCGGCGACCTTCCAGGTCCGCGTCGCGTCGCTGGTGAACGTGGTGGACCTGAAGGGCGACGAGATCGGCCGCGCCGAGACGGTCACGGTCCTCAACGACATCTGCTTCCTCGCGCCCGGTGCGCTGGCGGATCCGCGGATCACCTGGGAGCCCGTGGACGACCGCTCGGCGGTGGCCACCTTCACGAACGGGCCGCACCGCGTCAGGGCGACGCTGCTGTTCAACGACGCGGACGAGCTCGTGGACTTCTGGTCGGACGACCGGCCGGAGTCCGAGGGTGGGACGCTTCGGCCGCGCAGGTGGAGCACGCCCATCGACGACTACCGCGACGTGGACGGGCGCCACGTCGGGCACCACGGGCGCGCCGTCTACGCGCGGCCCGAGGGGCCGTTCGCGTACGGCGACTTCCATGTGACGTCGATCGCCTGGGACGTGGCAGGCCCCACACCGGCCCGGTGATCGCGGGCGGGGACGTCGGCTCCACGACGCTCGCGGACGGCCGCGCCGGCCGGCCGGCGACCCGGGCGGCATCCGGCGTCGGGCCCGCCCGTGCGTCCGCCTCCACCGGCGATCTCAGCCGTGCGGCCTCTCGACGTCGTGGTCCGTGAAGAAGGTCCGCCACGGGCCGCTCTCCACGATGAACGGCTGCATGATCGCGCGCTCCGCCTGGACGGTGTGGCACAGGTCGTGGCTCACCCATTCGTTCAGCATCTCGCCGAGCGTCACGAGGCCCAGGTCCGCGTGCGTCGCCGTCCGCTCGAGGTCGGCGGCCGCGAGCCCCGCGAGGAGGTCGAGGCTCGCCGCGCGTGCCTCCGCGAAGCGTTCGACCATCGCGACCGCAACCGAAGCCTCCCCGACGAGCGTCCCCTCCGCGTCCGGGTCGAACCCGGGGAAGTCCTCTCCCGCGAGGAAGCACCGGACGCGCACCGGGAAGACGTGCTCCTCGGTGTCGAGCAGATGCTGGAGGCACTCGAGGGCCGACCACTCGCCGGGCTCCGGGGAACGCGCGAACAGGTCGAGATCCGCCGCCTGGGCGAGCGCACGCCAGCGGTCGGTGGTCGTGGATAGCAGTGCGCGGGCCCGGGGCAGGATCTCGGTCATCGTGTTCCTCCGTGCCGGTCGCGATCGCAGCGGGCCAGGTCAGGCCCCGCGGCGGTCGGCGAGGACCTCCAGCGAGTGCGCGACGGCACGCGCTGCCGTCGCCAGGTTGCGCTCGTGGACGCCCGGCGGCTCGGGCCGGACCAGGGAGGCGGGATCCAGCATGGGATCGGGCGGTGCCCCCGCCCCCCGGCGCGCGGCTTCGTCCGCCCAGCGCGCCCGCCAGGCCTCGGGTGTCTCCTCCGGCGCGTCACGGTGCGCCTGGGCGAGCCACACGAGCCCCCACGAGCGCGGCACCACGCGGTACACGTCGTAGCCGCCGCCCCCGGTCGCGAGCCAGCGGCCGGACGCATGGGCATGGGCGACCTGGTCGAGCAGGCGGTCCGCCCGCCACATCGCCGCCGTGGTGACGCCCAGGTGGGCGAGCGGGTCGAACAGGTGGCTGTCGCATCCGTCCTGGGTCACGAGCACGGTGGGCGCGAACGCCTCCGC
>JAKOQS010000107.1 GCA_029778235.1 Chloroflexota bacterium
CCTGGTGCGTGCCGTCGGCGCGAACGAGCGGTCGGCGCTCGTGGCGGTCGCGAGCCGCGATGCCGGACGAGCCGCGGCCTTCGCGGAGCGGCACGTGATCGATCGCGCGTACGGGTCGTACGCGGACCTCCTCGCCGACCCCGGCGTGGACGTCGTCTACATCGCGCTCCCCAACCACCTCCACGCGCCGTGGACGATCCGTGCGCTGGAGGCGGGCAAGCACGTGCTCTGCGAGAAGCCGCTCGCACTGGCGCCGGCGGAGGTGGACGCGATCGCCGACGCCGCGCGACGCGCCGGCCGGATCGCCGTGGAGGCGTTCATGTACCTCCACCACCCACAGACCATCGCCGCCGTCGAGATGGCACGGAGCGGGGCGCTGGGGCCCCTGGTGATGGTCGATGGGTCGTTCTCGTTCATGCTGACCCATCCGGGCGACCCTCGACTCGAGCCGGCGATGGGCGGCGGCTCCCTGTGGGACGTCGGCTGCTACCCGGTCAGCCTCGCGCGGCGGATCGCTGGCGAGGAGCCGGCGACGGTGCAGGCGCTCGCCCGCTTCGACGCGGGAGGCGTGGACCTCACGTTCGCCGGCCAGATGCTGTTCCCCGGCGGCATGATCGCGCGGTTCGACTGCGGGTTCGCCGCCCCCGACCGCCAGCGCGTGGAGATCGTCGGGCGCGATGCTGCGCTCGTGCTCGATGCGCCGTTCCTCGTCGCGCCGGACGGTCCGGCGCCGTCGCTGACGCTCGTCCGCGACGGGATCGGCGTCCCGAACGAGGTGGCGTCGATCGACCAGTACGGCGCCGAGGTGGACGACCTCGTCGCGGCGATCCTCGACGGGACCCCGCCCCGCGTGGACCTCGCGTTCAGTCGGGGTACGATCGCGACGCTCGTCGCACTCGACCGGGCCGCGCGTGACGCGGTCGCCGGGGCGCCCGGGCCGATGGACGGTGACATGCGATGACCGACGACGAAGGGCAGCAGGTCGGCGAGCCGGAGACGACCGACTCGGCCGCGGCGGATGAACCGGACGCCCGGGATGCTCTGGGCGGGGCGGATGCCCGGGACGGCGCGGCAGGCCCCGGGCCGTCCGATGCGGGCGACACGCCGCGCGCGCCGCGGCGGTCCGGCCGCCGCCGTCTCGTGCTCGCCGCCGGGGCGATCGCGGCGGCAGCGGCGATGCTCGTCGCGGTCGCGATCCTGGTCGCGCGCCCGTGGGACCAGAAGCCCCAGTGCCCGCCGATCGCCGAGAACCCCGGATGGTCGGTCGCGCGGCGGTGGGACGAGGCGACGCTCGACGCGATCCGCCGCGCCCTGCCCAACCCGCCGGTCCACGCGCGCAACCTCTTCCACGTCTCGGCGGCCATGTGGGACGCCTGGGCGGCGTACGACCCGTCCGCGTCGGGCTACTTCGTCAACGAGAAGCACACCGCGGGAGACGTCGAGGCGGCGCGCGCCGAGGCGATGAGCTACGCGGCCTACCGCGTGCTGACCGAGCGCTACCTCAAGTCGACCGGGGCGAGCGAGTCGCTCTCGGAGTTCGACGACCTGATGGACGCCCTGTGCTACCCGCTCGACGTGACGACCACCGAGGGCGATTCCCCGGCGGCGGTGGGCAACCGCATCGCCGACGCGGTCATCGCCGCGGGGCTGGCGGACGGGTCGCGCGAGGCGACCGGCTACGACGACGCGGCGTACGAGCCCGTGAACCCACCGCTCGTCGTCGCGAGCACAGGCGCGGTCACGATGGTCGACCCGAACCGCTGGCAGCCCCTGCAGATCCCGCACATGATCAGCCAGAACGGGATCCCCGTGACCAACGGGGTCCAGCAGGCGGTCGGCACCAACTGGGGACATGTCCGGCCGTTCGCCCTTCCCCCGGGCGGCGCCGCAGGCGTGCCGATCGACCCCGGGCCCCAGCCGCGCCTGGGCGATCCCGCGTCGGACGCGGAGCTCAAGCAGCAGGTCGTGGAGGTCATCCGTGACGGCAGCCTCCTGGACCCGTCCTCCACCGCGACGATCGACATCTCGCCGGGCGCACGCGGGGGCAACAGCCTCGGCGCGAACGACGGGACCGGACACCCGCTGAACCCCGCCACCGGGAAGCCGTACGACCCGGACGTGGTGAGCGTCGCTGACTTCGGCCGCGTCATGGCGGAGTTCTGGGCCGACGGCCCGAAGTCCGAGACGCCGCCCGGCCACTGGAACGTCCTCGCGAACAAGGCGTCGGACCAGCTCGATCCCGACCTGCGGATCGGCGGCCAAGGGGAGCGCGTGGACAGGCTCGAGTGGGACACCAAGCTGTACTTCGCGCTCAACGGGGCCGTACACGACGCGGCGATCGCGGCGTGGGGCCTCAAGGGCCACTACGACACGGTCCGCCCGATCTCGCTCGTCCGGTACATGGGCGGCCTGGGCCAGTCGAGCGACCCGTCCGGGCCGTCGTACGACCCGGAGGGCCTGCCGCTGGTCCCCGGCCTGATCGAGGTGATCACCGCGGAGAAGACCGCCGCGGGCGGGCCGATGGCGCACCTCGCGGGACACGAGGGGGAGATCGCCGTCCGCGGCTGGCGGGGCACGCCGGAAGATCCGAAGACGCAGGTGGGCGGGGTCGACTGGATCCTCGCGACAGCCTGGATCCCCTACCAGCTCCCCACCTTCGTGACGCCTTCCTTCCCCGGGTACGCCTCCGGCCACAGCACGTTCAGCCGCGCGGCAGCCGAGGTGCTGACCTCCTTCACCGGCAGTGAGTACTTCCCCGGCGGAGCGGCCGGCTACACCATCCCGGCCGGATCGCTGAAGTTCGAGAAGGGGCCCACGACCGACGTGCCGCTGGAGTGGGCGACCTACTACGACGCCGCCGACCAGGCCGGCCAGTCCCGCCTCTGGGGCGGGATCCACATCCAGGCCGACGACTTCACCGGTCGGCGTCTCGGCGCGGAGTGCGGCAAGGACGCCTGGGCGCTGGCCCAGCGGTACTTCGCCGGCAAGGTCGGCTCGTGACGACGGCCGGTCCCGGACGGAGGCGGCGGCGGGCGGCCCCGGGGGACCGGCGGTGAGCCGGCGGCGGGGCACGCTGGTCGCCCTGGTCGTGGTGGGCATCGTCGCCCTCGTGGGCGCGTCGATCGCGGGCTACGCGATCGTGGCGGGCGGAGGTTCCACCACGCCGACGACCGCGCTCGGCACGCCGGGCTTCGTGGACGAGACCGCGTCCGCGGGAGTGGACCACGTCTTCGACGGCCCGATCACGTTCGCGACAGGGGGCGGCATCGCCGCCTTCGACTGCGACGCGGACGGGCGACCCGACCTCTACGTCGCCGGCGGCGCGGGACCTGCCGCCCTGTACCGCAACGAGAGCCGCGTCGGCGGTGCCCTCCGGTTCGCCCGCGTCGCCGACCCCGCGACCGACCTGGCGGAGGTCCAGGGCGCCTACCCGCTCGACATCGATGGGGACGGCAACGTGGACCTCGCCGTCCTGCGGGTCGGCGAGACCGTCCTGCTGCGGGGCCTGGGCGGATGCCGCTTCGAGCGCGCGAACGAGACGTGGGGCTTCGACGGCGGGAACGCCGACGCGACCGCGTTCTCGGCCACCTGGGAGGCGGGCGCCGCGTTCCCCACCCTCGCGGTCGGCCGCTACCTGAAGCTCGATGCGACGGGCGCCGAGACCCTCGACTGCGATACGAGCGTCCTCGTGCGCCCGGACGCCTCCGGGACGCGGTACGGCCCGTCCGTCGAGCTGGCACCGGGCTACTGCCCCCTCTCGATGCTCTTCAGCGAGTGGGACGGGTCCGGCCGGCGGGACCTGCGGGTGACGAACGACCGCAACTACTACCGCGACGGGATGGACCAGCTCTGGCGGATCGCGCCCGGCGAGGCCCCGCGCGCGTACACGCCGGACGAGGGCTGGGTCCCGCTCCAGGTCTCCGGGATGGGGATCGCGAGCCGCGACCTGGACGCCGACGGCTACCCCGAGTACTTCATCACGAGCCAGGGCGACAACAAGCTGCAGACGCTCGCCTCCGGTCCCGCGCAGCCGCGCTACCGCGACATCGCGAAGAAGAAGGGCCTCACGCTCGCGCAGCCCGCGACCGGCGGCGACACCCTTCCCTCCACCGCGTGGCACCCGGAGTGGGTCGACGTGAACGCCGACGGGTTCGTGGACCTCTTCGTGACGAAGGGGAATGTCTCGGCCCAGCCCGGCTTCGCGACGAAGGATCCGAGCGAGCTCATGCTCGGGCAGCCCGACGGGACGTTCACCGGCGCAGCCGAGGGGGCGGGCATCGTCACCTTCGACCGGGGCCGCGGCGCCGTCCTCGCCGACCTCAACCTCGACGGGCTGCCCGATCTCGTGGAGGTCTTCTACGGCGCCCCCGTCAAGGTCTGGCGCAACGTGGGGGGCGGGGACGCGGCGACGCCGAAGCCGATGGGCCACTGGATCGAGCTGCGGCTCTCCCAGTCCGCGCCGGATCCCGACGCCGTGGGGGCATGGATCGAGGTGAAGGTGGGCGACGCGCTCCTCCGGCGCGAGGTGACGGTGGGCGGCGGTCACGCCAGCGGCGAGCTCGGATGGCTTCACTTCGGCCTCGGGCCGTCGCAGAAGGCGCAGGTTCGCGTGCGGTGGCCGGACGGCGAGCAGGGCGCCTGGATGGACGTGGCGGCCGATGGGTTCTACACGATCGAGCGCGGGGCGGGGCAGCCCGCGCCCTGGACGCCGCCGCAGAGCTGAGGGCCGGCCCTTCCGGAGGCGCCGGCCGCCGAGACGGGAGACGGACGGATGATCCGCGCACACCTCGCACCGATCGGACTGCCGGAGTTCGGGATGGACGCCGTCCGGCCGGACTTCCCGATCGCCCTGTACGCGGCGCGGCTCGCGCGCCTACGCGAGCGCGCGCACGCCCGCGGGTACGACCGGGTGGTCGTGTACGCGGACCGGGAGCACTCCGCGAGCCTCTCGTGGCTGACCGGCTTCGATCCCCGGTTCGAGGAGGCGCTCCTCGTCGTCGGCCCGTCGGGCGAGCCGGCCCTCCTCGCCGGCAACGAGTGCCTGGGCACCGCGGCGGCGGCGCCCCTCCCCGTCCGCGCCATCCTCCTCCAGGACCTCAGCCTCCCCGATCAGCCGCGCGACCGCTCGCGGCCGCTCGCCGAGATCCTCCGCGACGAGGGCATCGCGCGCGGAACCAGGGTCGGTGTCATCGGGTGGAAGCCGTTCGCCGGGCGGACGATGCTCGACGTCCCGTCCTGGATCGCCGACGAGCTCCGGGCGATGACCGGCTCCGCCGACCTCGTCGAGAACGCGGTCGACATGCTCATCGATCCGGGCGAGGGCCTGCGGGCGGTCAACGAGGTCGAGCAGCTCGCCGCCTTCGAGTGGGCGGCATGCCGGACCTCCGAGGGCGTGAAGCGCGTCATCCTCGGCCTCCGCCCCGGCATGACCGAGCACGAGGCCGTCGCCCTCCTGGGATGGGACGGGACGCCGCTCTCCTGCCACACGATGCTCACCGCCGGGCCGCGCGCGCGGTTCGGCCTCCTGAGCCCTTCCGACCGGCCGATCGAACGCGGCGACCCGTTCACCGTCGCGTTCGGCATCCAGGGCGCGCTCGACTGCCGCGCGGGCTGGGTGGCAGAGGACGCGGGCGACCTCCCGGTGGGCGTCCGCGACTACGTTGACCGGCTCGTCGCGCCGTACGTCGAGGCCGTGGCCGCCTGGTACGGCGCCCTGCGGGTGGGCGTGACCGGCGGCGAGCTCTTCGAGATCGTCGCCCGGCGCCTGGGTGACCCGTTCTTCGGCATCTTCCTCAACCCGGGCCACCTCCTCGGGCTCGACGAGTGGGTGAGCTCGCCCATCGCGGCCGGATCGGAGGTCGAGCTGCGCTCGGGGATGGCCCTGCAGGCGGACATCATCCCGGCCACCGGCACAGACTACTTCACGACGAACATCGAGGACGGGGTCGCACTCGCGGACGAGGCCCTGCGGGAGGCGTTCGCACGCGCGTACCCCGAGGCGTGGACACGGATCAAGGCGCGGCGGCGCTTCATGGCCGAGGCGATCGGCATCGAGCTCCACCCCGACGTGCTGCCGTTCTCGAACATCCCGGCGTGGCTGCCGCCCTTCCTGCTGTCACCGGACCGGGCGATGACGCTCCTGGGCTGATCCGGTCCGTCCGTCGGAGCCCGGGCCTCGGCGGTCGGCCGGGGCGTGCCCGCCGGGCAGGGACGGCCCCCACCGTGGACCGTGTCCTGGGGATCGCGACCGGCGCCGGTCAGATGTCCGTGTCGAAGGTGTCGCAGGCGCCGGGGTCGCCGCCCTGGTAGCCGACGGTGAACCAGTGCTCCCGCTGGTCCGACGACCCGTGCGTCCAGGACTCCGGGTCCACGCCGCCGCCGAACTGCTCCTGGATGCGGTCGTCCCCCACCGCGGCCGCCGCGTCGAGGGCATCCGCGATCTGGGCACGGGTCAGCGGCTCGATGAAGCCGGTGTCCGCGGCGTGGCTCGCCCAGACGCCCGCGTAGCAGTCAGCCTGAAGCTCGGTCCGGACGGAGCGCCCTTCGGCGCCCTGCTGGCTGGTGCCCGCGCCGAGGACGCCGAGGAGGTCCTGCACGTGGTGGCCGTACTCGTGGGCGATCACGTACGCCTGCGCGGTGGGGCCGCCGGTCGCGCCGAACCTGGTGCGGAGGTCGTCGAGGAAGCCGAGGTCGATCCACACCTTCCCGTCACCGGGACAGTAGAACGGCCCCACCTCGGTCGACGCCGTGCCGCAGCCGGTCGCGGCGGAGCCGCTGAAGAACACGGTCTTCGACAGTGTGTACGTCCGACCCGAGGCCACGAACGCGTCCTGCCAGAAGGCCTGAACGCTGTTCACGTAGCCCAGGATCCGGCAGTCGTCGCGCGCGTTCGCATCCGCGCCCGACCGGCACGCGGTGGCCAGGAACGTGCTCTCGGGCACCTGTCCCGCCCCCGCGCCCGCGACCTCGTTGAGCAGGGTCGAGAGGTCGTCGGCGGACGGTCCGCCGCCGCCTCCGCCGCCTCCCAGGAGGGCGAACAGCAGGAGCGCGACGACCCCGAGCGCCCCTCCACCCCCGATGGCGACACCGCGACCCACGCGTCGCGCACCACGGATGTCCTCGACCTGCGACGCGTCGAGGCGTGCATTCGGATCGAACGTCATGGCCAGCCTCCGGGCGATGACCGCCGCTCGACGGGTCATGGACGCACGCCCGTCGCGGACGGGCGCCGGCACCAGCGAGCATACCGGAGGCCCGCGGCAGGCGGATGCAGCTGCCGGGAGGCGTGGACGCGGAGCCTCGCGCGTCACCGCAGCTCGGCGGGCACCTCCGCCTCCATCTCCCGGATCACGTCGTCGGCGAGGTCGGCCTCCGGCCCGGTGGGACGGCGGGCGGCGCCGCGGCGCGAGGATGCTGCGGCGGCCGTGGCCCCGATCGCGAGCACGAGCGACGCGACCGCGAAGACCGCGCCGACCGCGATGCCGGCCACGACGGCCCCGATCAACGGCCCGAGGATGCCGGCGGCGTAGAGCGGGAGGTAGACCAGGTTCAGAGTCGCGCTCCGCCGCTCGGCCGGCACCTCGAGCGCGAGCAGGCCGAAGACCATCGCGCTCGTGGCCGCCTGGCAGCCGGCGATCGACGCGTACCCCACCGCGAGGAGGGGCACGCCGGGTGCGAGCGGCATGAGCATGGCCGTGACCGCCGCGATCGCCAGCGCGCCGGCGAGCACGGGCCGGAACCCGGCGCGGTCGCCGATGCCGCCGGCCACGGGAGACACGAGCGCACCGACGAGCGCCGCCACACCGGTCACGACACCGATCGCGCCGGCGGCCCCGGCCCCCGTCCCGACGACACCGGTCACGAGGAGCGGGACGTACGGCCGGGCCATCTGGTTCGCGAGCAGGGCGAGGAAGAACAGGCCGAAGATCCGGGCCGTGGGCCGGTCGGTGAAGACGCCGCGGACGGCCCCGAAGGCGAGGCGGACGACGGCACCCGAGGGGACGCGCTCAGGGCGGACCTCGCGCGAGCCGAACGCAAGGAGCAGCACGATCCCGAACGTCAGCAGTGCCGCCGACCAGAAGACCGCCTCCAGCGGCAGCCCCAGGCCGTCCACCAGGATCCCGCCGACGATCGGCCCGAGCGCGAACCCGACCCCGCTCGCCGCGCCGAACGACGCCATCGCGGTCCCGAGGCGTCCGACCGGGGTGACGTCCCGGATGGCGGCCAGCATCACGCCCGTGTTCCCGAGCTGGAGGCCGATGAGCAGCATGGCGACGGCGAACTGCCACGGCTCGTGGGCGAGGGCGACGCCGGCGAAGACCACGACCTCGACGATCGCGCTGCGGAGGATGACCGCCTTGCGGCTGTACTTGTCGGCCCAGACTCCCCAGAGCGGCACGAGCGGCAGGCCCAGGATGAAGACGAACGACCCGAGGATCCCGACCCAGCGCGGGATCTGGTCGGCCGGGAGGCCCAGCTGCCCCAGGTACAGCGGCATGAACGCGTAGACCTGGCTCACGCCGTACGCCTCGACGACCGAGGTCGCCGCGTAGATCGCCACGACGGCACGCCAGTCCTGCCCGGCCCGCGGGCCGGGCACCGGCACCGCGGGCGGTCCGACGGTCACGTGGCGGCGGTGCGGCGGCCGCGGCGGGCCGGCCGCGTGGACGGACTCAGCGCGGCAGCGCGGCATCCACGGCCGCGCGCACGTCCGCGAGGGTGAAGGGCTTCGACAGCAGGTGCACAGGCCCGACGCCGTCGAGGGCCTCCTCGGCCGAGGCCGCGTCCCACCCGGTCATGACCAGCACCGGGAGGTCCGGCCGCAGGGTGAGCGTCCGACGGATGACGGCATCGCCGCCCACGCCAGGCAGGGTCAGGTCGCAGACGAGGATGGCAAGGCGCGCAGGGTCGGCCTCCACGGCCGCGATGGCGGCACGCCCGTCCTCCGCCTCCACGACCTCGATGCCCTCTCGCGCGAGCGCGCGTGCGACGAATCGCCGGATCGCCGGCTCGTCGTCGACGACGATCGCGCGTCCCGGCATCGAACCGCCCGCGCCTGGCGTCGCAGCCTCGTCCATCCCGCCGGCTCCCGACATCCCCCCACCTCTCCGACGCGGCTTCACGGCCGCGGCGCCGCCATCCGCGGCCCGGCCCCGCGGGACGCGACGACGCACGACCATCGTAGCGGGCGACGCGAAGCCGCCGAGCTGCCGGCGGCGAGGCGCCGGCGACGAGGCCCGGCGCGACGCGGGGCATCGGATGGGCGCCCGCTCCCGGACCGACCGGGACCTTGGTACCGGTGCGTCCGTACACCTGTCGTGTGGTCGCCCCGAGGTCCCCGGGGGATGCTCGCGAGGACGAGGCCCACGCCGGCGCACGTCCGGTCGGACCTCGACCACCGCGACGAGGGAGAGCCACCATCGCGACCACGCTGCGCGGCCGCTTCTTCCGACCCGCCGGGACCGACGGCGACGGCGCCGGGGGCGCGCCGGACCCTGCCCGGCACGGTGGAGCGCCTCCGTCGCCGACCGTGACGGGACGCGGCGACGCGTCCGCTTCGATCGGCACCGACGAGGGCGTCCTCGGCGCCGCTGTGGTCACCGCGGTGGCGATCGTGCCCTTCGTCGTCGCGGTCTTCGCGGCCGCGACGGGCCACCGCCCGGGGATCCCCGGCCAGGCCGCGAGCGTCTCCGCCGCCGTGGCTGCAGCCATCCTCGCCTGGCGGGCGGCGGCCCGGTGGACCGGCCGCGCGGATGTCGCCCGTGCCTGGCGCGCCGCGGCGCTCGCCGTCGCCGCATGGGCAGCCGGTGCAGGCCTCTGGTGGGCGGCACGCACGACCGGCGTCGTCTCAACCCCGATCGACGCGGCGGCCGCCGCGTCCGCTCTGGCCTTCTACCCGCTCGCGGCGGCGGCCCTCGCCCTCCTCGCCGAGCGCGGCCGCACTGATTCCGAGCGGCTCCGACTGGCACTGGACGCGGTCTCCGTGGGCGTCGCGGCATTCGTCGTCATCCTCCTCGTCCGCGGGACGTCGGCCGGCGGGGACCCGGTGACACCTCTCACGGTCGCGTGCGCGGCCGGCACCGCGATGACCGCGGGTGCGGCGACGGCCGCGCTTCTGCACCGCCCGGCAGGCGACCGCGCCTGGCCTGCGGCGCTGCTGGGGGTCGGCGCCCTGGCGCTCGCGCTCGCCGTCCCCGGCCTGGGCATGCTGTCCGCCGTCGCGGTCGCGGCCTTCGACGGGGCCGGGACGCTGCTCGGCGTGGCGGGTGCCGCGGCCGTCGCCTGGGCCGCGGCCGCGCAGACCGTGGACCGGCGCGCCATCCAGCGGGCGACCGCGCCCGCGGACAGGCTCGGGATCGTCGCCGGCTTCCTGCCGGTCGCAGCCGCGGGCGTCGCCTTCGCGGCGATCCTCGTGTCCGAGGCCGAGCACCTGGCGCCGGCGACGGTCGCCCTCGTCGGCTGCGGGGTCGCACTGGTGCTCATCGCCGGGCTGCGCCAGGCTGTCGCCGTCCGGGACTCGCGAGACGCGCGGCGGAGCGCAGCCCTCGTCGCGTCGCAGGCGCGCCTTCGGTCGGTGGTCGAGAACGCCTCCGACGCGATCGTCACCGTCGGCCCGTCGGGGCGGATCGCGAGCTCGACGCCGTCGCTCGCCCGGATCACCGGCTGGACGCCCGAGGAATCGGTGGGTGTCGCGTTCCTCGACCGCGTGCACTCCGACGACCGCCAGCGAGTCGCACGCATCATGGAGGGTCGCCGGCCCGGACGCTCGGAGCCGTCCGTCTTCGAGTTCCGACTGCTGCGGCCGGACGACGAGTGGGTGGACGTCGAGGCGGCGCTGGTGGACCTCCGCGACGACCCGAGCGTCTGCGCGAACGTGCTCACGATCCGGGACATCGGAGAGCGGAAGGTGTTCGAGTCGGGGCTCCGACGCCAGGCCTTCCAGGACCCGCTCACCGGCCTGCCGAACCGCTCGCACTTCGTGGACCGGATCGAGCAGGCGTTCGCACGGACCGCCAGGATCGCGGAGCCGATCCAGATCCTCTATCTCGACCTCGACGGGTTCAAGCGGATCAACGACAGCCTGGGACACGACGCTGGCGACCGCGTTCTGCGCGTGGTGGCGGAGCGGCTGACCTGGGCGGTCAGGGTCGGCGACACGCCCGCACGGCTCGGCGGGGACGAGTTCGCCGTCCTCCTCGAGGACGGCGCCTCGGTGGAGGTCGCCCGGGCCGTCGCCGAGCGCATCCAGTCGATGGTCTCGGCCCCGATCGAGGTCGAGGGGCGCCAGGTGCGCGTCGGCGCGAGCGTCGGGATCGCGTCGCCGGCCACGATCTCCGGCGGGACGCTCGATGAGGAGAGCTGGGTCGGCGCGCGGACCCGGGTCGCCGACGAGCTCATCCGCAACGCCGACGTGGCCATGTACGAGGCGAAGCAGCGCGGCAAGGGCCGCGTCTCGATCTACGAGCCTGCGATGCGCCTCGCCGCGATGACGCGACTGGATCTCGAGCAGGCGCTGCGCGAGGCAGTGGAGCGCGAGGAGTTCCGCGTCCACTTCCAGCCGATCGTCGACCTCGCGTCGGGCGGCGTGGTCGCGATGGAGGCGCTCGCGCGCTGGGACCGGCCGGGCATGGGTCTCGTCGGCCCGGCCACGTTCATCGCGGTCGCCGAGGAGACGGGCCTCATCCGGCCGATCGGCGCCAGCGTCATCCGCGCCGCGTTCGCCGAGGCAGCCCGGTGGGCCGGCGGGCGGACCGCCGTGGACCTCTGCGTGAACCTCTCGGCGCGCCAGCTGCTCGACCCGCTGGTCCTCGAAGGGGTCGAGGATGCGCTGCGGTCCTCGGGCCTCGATGCGCGCCGGGTCGTCTTCGAGATCACGGAGAGCTCGCTGATCGAGGAAGGCCAGGCGACGCTCGACCAGCTGGCTCGCCTGCGTGCGATCGGGATCCGGCTGGCCATCGACGACTTCGGCACCGGCTACTCATCGCTCGGGTACCTGGAGCAGCTGCCGGTGGACATCCTGAAGATCGACCGGGCCTTCATCGTGGACCTGCCGACCTCGCCGAAGCGCGCGACCCTGCTGCGGGCGATCGTGGGGATGGCGAGCGCCCTCCACCTCACGACGATCGCCGAGGGGATCGAGACCGACGAGCAGCTGCACGCCGTCCGAGCGATCGGGTGCGACCTGGCCCAGGGGTACCTCATCTCCCGCCCCGTCGAGCCGCACGAGGCCGCGGTGCTCGTGGATGCCGCCGCCGCCGACCCGGGCCTCTTCCGCGGGCTGCTGCGGGCGGCCGACATCGCCGGCCGTGCGCGCGACGCCGCGCACCACGTTTCGGCGTGAGCGGAAGGACTGCGAGGCACCGATGGCGACCGTGAGCCACGCGGAGACGGCGGCGCGGGCGGAGGGCGCGCCCACGCGGCGGCCGGGCGCGCGGGTCACGCGCGGCGACGTCGTCTGGCTGCTCCCTGGGATCGCCGCCGCGATCGCGGTGGGGCTGCTCGCGGCGGTGCATCCCGAGCAGGTCCAGACCCCGGCGCTCGTCCTGCTCGCCGGGGCTGCCGCGATCGCCGTCGCGGCGGGTGCGGCGCGCGTGCTCCGGCCGCCGGCCGGGCGCAGCGGCATCGCCTCGGCGGCGGCATCGGACCCCCGGCTCGTGGCCGCCATCGAGCGGGATTCCGCCGCGGTCGTGACCGTGGACCGCGACGGCGTCGTCCGCGCCGCGTCACCCGCGTTCGCGACGCTCGTGGACCACCCGGTGCGCGACGCGATCGGTCGTCCCTTCACCGACCGCGTGGAGCGGGCCGACCGGAAGCGCGTCGCCTGGGCGCTCGAGGGAGGCGCGGGCAGCGAGCCGCACGCGATCGAGTTCCGGATGCTCCGCGGCGACTTCACGCCCGTGGACGTGGAGGCGACCATCGTGGACCTGACCGACGACCCGGTCTTCGATGGGTTCCTGCTCACGATCCGGGATGCCGCCGAACGGCGGCTCTACGAGGCGGAGCTGCGGCGCCAGGCGTTCCACGACCCGCTCACGGGCCTGTCGAACCGGGCCGCCTTCTTCGACCGCGTGGAGCACGCCATCGAGCGGTGCATGCACACGGGCGACCAGGTGGCCGTGCTGTACATGGACCTCGACGGGTTCAAGAGGATCAACGACAGCCTGGGCCACGCGGTCGGCGACCGGGTCCTCACGATCGTCGGCGAGAGGCTCGCGTGGGCCGTCCGCGGCGAGGACCTCGTCGCGCGGCTGGGCGGAGACGAGTTCGCCGTCCTCCTGGACGACCCCGGCCAGTCCGCCTCCGTGGGCCTCGTCGCCGACCGCATCCGTTCGTCCATCGCCACGCCCATGTCCGTCGGCGGCCGGCAGGTCCGGGTCGGCGTCTCCATCGGGATCGCCACGTCGGGGACACTCGACTTCCCCGGCGAGTCGTTCGCCCGGGCGCCGCACGGGCTGGCACAGCTCGCGGACGAGCTGGTGCGCAACGCGGACGTCGCGATGTACGACTCGAAGCAGCACGGGAAGGACGCGGTCGCCGTGTACGAGCCGTCCATGCGGCTCGCCACGGCGCTCCGGCTGGACACGGAGACGGCGCTCCGGGAGGCGATCGAGGAGCGGCAGTTCGTCGTGCACTACCAGCCGATCGTGGACCTGGCGGACGGACGCGTCGTCGCGATGGAGGCCCTCGCCCGGTGGCAGCGGCCGGGCGTCGGGCTCGTCGCGCCGTCGAGCTTCATCCCGGTCGCGGAGCAGACGGGCCTGGTGCGCGCGATGGGCGCGCAGCTGCTGCGCGTCGCGTGCGAGACGGCGCGGGACTGGTCGGCCGGGCCCGCGGTGGACCTCGCGGTCAACCCTCGCCGCGCCAGCTCCAGGATCCGCTCCTCGTCGGCATGGTGGAGCTCGCCCTGCGGGACTCCGGGCTGGACCCGGCGCGCCTCGTCTTCGAGCTGACCGAGAGCCACATCCTCGACGACGGCGTGGAGACACTCGACCGACTCGCGCGCCTGCGGGCGATGGGGATCCGGCTGGCGATCGACGACTTCGGGACCGGGTACTCGTCCCTGAGCTACCTCGAGCACCTTCCCGTGGACATCCTGAAGATCGACCGAGCGTTCGTGGTGGACCTGCCGACAGCGCCGAAGCGCGCGGCACTCGTCCGCGCGATCATCGCGATGTCCGGCGCCCTGGGGCTCACGACGATCGCGGAGGGCGTCGAGACGGCCGAGCAGCTGCGGATCGTCCGCGCCCTCGGCTGCGACCAGGCGCAGGGGTTCCACCTGGCCGGGCCGCTGGACGCGGCCGACGGCGCCGCCCTCCTCGCGCGCGACCACGAGCGCGGAGGCCTCTACCACGAGCTGCTCGCGGCGCAGCGCCCGCGTGCGGCCAGGCGCGAGTGAGCCCGAGCTTCAGCCGCCTCGCGCGACGCGAGGAGGGCTGACCGCCCTGTACGCGGCGAGCGCCCGCGCGCGGGTGATCCGCCGGTCCACGATCGGGGCGGGGTAGTCGCGGCCGAGCCGCAGTCCCGCGGCATGCGCCTCGGCCTCCGGGAGCGCCCACGGCTCGTGGATCCAGCGGTCGGGGACGCCGGACAGCTCCGGGACCCAGCGGCGCACGTACGCGCCCTCGGGGTCGTGCCGCCGCCCCTGCGCGACGGGGTCCAGGATCCGGAACCACGGCTGGGCGTCCGGGCCGCACGCCGCGATCCACTGCCAGCCGCCGGCGTTGCTCGCCACGTCGCCGTCCACCAGGCGCCGCATGAAGTGGCGCTCGCCGAGCCGCCAGTCCACCAGCAGGTCCTTCACGAGGAAGCTCGCGACGATCATGCGCGCGCGATTGTGCATCCACCCGGTGGCGGCCAGCTGGCGCATCGCCGCATCCACGACGGGGAAGCCGGTGCGGCCCTCCTCCCACGCCGCCAGCCCACCGGGGTCGTCGCGCCAGGAGACCGACGCGGCGCGCGGACGGTACGCCCCGCCGGCGATCGCCGGGAAGGCGGCGAGGGCGTGCAGGTAGAAGTCGCGCCACGAGAGCTCTGCCGCGTACGTGCGACCGCCCTCCCCCGCCTGGGCGGCATCGACGCGCGCGCGGACCTCGGCCGGCGACAGCAGGCCCCAGCGCAGGTCCTGCGAGAGCCGGCTGGTGCCGTCCGTCCCGAGGCGGTCCCGACCGGACGCGTACCCCGCCAGCCCTCCCGTGGCCCACCGGTCGAGACGGACGCGGGCCGCCCCCTCGCCGGCGGCCGGGACGCCGGTCGCGCGCGCATCCCGAGGGACGGCGTCATCCAGCAGCCGGGACGCTCCCGAGCCGGCGGCGATCGCCGCCGCGCCGGCGGCGGTCGGATCCTCGACGATCCGTGCGAGCGTCCCCGGCCCCACGCCGGGGATCCGCCGGGGCGCGGCCACGAGCGGGCGGGCCGGCAGCGCAGCCCACCGGCGCGCGAACGGCCCGTGGACCGTGTACGGCCGCCCATCGGCCGTCCGGATCTCCTCCGGCTCGTGGACGGTCAGGCCTGGCCACGCACGCAGCGCGCGACCGTCCGCGGCCAGCGCCTCGGCGACCGCGCCGTCGCGGGCCGTCCCGTACGGGCCCGTGTCCCGGGTGACGTGGACCTCGCCGGCGCCCACGCGCGCCGCGAGGCCGGGAACGACGCGCCGGGGATCGCCGCGCGCGACCACGAGCGATGCGCCGCGTGCGGCGAGGTCGTCGGCGAGCGCCCGCACCGACGCGAGCATGAACGCGACCCGGTCCGGTGCGTGCCACCGCCCGGCGAGGAGCCGCTCGTCGACGACGAACAGAGGGAGGACCGCGTCGGAGCGCTCGATCGCGGCGGCGAGGGCCCGGTGGTCGTGGACGCGGAGGTCGCGGCGGAACCAGACGATGGACGGCCGATCCCCGTCGGCGTCGGTCGCGGTCACGCGGCGCCGGCCGTCATGCTGCGGGCCCCGCGTGCGCCGGGGGCGCGTCCGGCGCCGCGGGTGCCGGGTGCGCCGCGGGCACCTCGGGCGCCGCGACGACGCGTCCGAACGGCGCCGCGCGGACCTCCACCCAGACGCCCTCGCGGAGGTAGACGTCCTCGCGGGCGATCGCCAAGGCATCCTCCTCGGAGGCGACCCGGAGGAGCAGGATCGAGCGCGAGACGTCGGTGAACGCGCCCGCCTCGATGACCGTCCCCTCGGCCTTCAGGCGGACGATCCGCGCGAGATGCTCGGCGCGGAAGGGTGCGCGCGCCTCGGCGCCGTCCGGCGCATACGTGGCCTCGACGACCCAGACCGTCTCGACG
>JAKOQS010000108.1 GCA_029778235.1 Chloroflexota bacterium
GCCTGCGCCAGGGCGCGCGACGCCACGTGGACGGTCAGGCCGCCGACCTTGCCGTCCATGACCTCCACCTCGCCCATGTGGATGGCGGCACGGATCCGGATGTCGAGCGGCGCGAGGTGGTCGATGATCGAGCCGGCGCACTCGATCGCCTGGGCGGGCGGCCCGAAGGTCGCGAAGAAGCCGTCGCCGGCGGTGTCGATCTCCCGGCCGTGGAAGGCCTTGAGCTGCTGGCGGACGATCGCGTGGTGGCGGGCGAGGAGGGCCTTCCAGCCGCGGTCCCCGAGCTGCGCCGCGCGCTCGGTGGAGCCCACGATGTCCGTGAAGAGCACCGTGGCGAGCTGGCGCTGGGGGGTGCCGCTCCGACTCAGCATGATCCGACCGCTGCTCTGTCGACGCTCACGGGCGACCGGCGACGCGGGGCTGGGTCGCGACGCCGCCCGGAACGTACCGCGGGGTGCGCCCGCTCACTAGGGCCGGTGGACACCTGGGACCGTCCCGCACCCGGCCCCCGGGGTGCTCGCGCGAACGTTTCCGCACCCCGCCCGGTCGTCCCGGCCCCGGCGGGCGTCCTCCCGCGTCAGTCGGCGCCGAGCGCGCCTCCCCGGTGGAGCGCGAGCAGGCGCGGCCCCAGCTCCGCGCCGGTCGTGACGAGCTCGAGGAAGTCTCGCGCCTCGAGCGCGAGAAGCCTTCCGTCCCCCTCGGCAGTGACCGTCGCCGTCCGCGGCACCCCGGTCAGCAGGCCGATCTCGCCGAACACCTCGTCCGCCCCCATCGTGCGGAGCCGGACGGGCGGCGCGTCCGAACGCGCCGACTGGTCCACCGTGAAGGCGCCCTCGAGGATCACGTAGAACCGGTCGGCCGGATCACCCTGGCGGATGACGACCGTCCCGCCCGGGACCCGCAGCTCGGCCGCCCGTGAGAAGGCGGCGATGAGGGACGCCTCCGGGACCCCGCCGAAGACGGGCAGGGCGGCCGCCCGGGCCGCCACGCCGACGATCTCGGCCGCAGGACCGCGGTCGCCGGCGGGGCCGATGAGGAGGGCGGCGACCGCGATCCCGACGAGCGAGACGACGCCGCACGCCACGAGGACGGTCTCGATCCCGAAGACCGACGCCCCGATCGGGATCACGAGCGAGCCGGCGGCGTTGGCGAGCGTGGAGACGGTGGCGATCATCCCCAGGGCGCGGCCCCGCACGGCGTCGGGGATGACGCGCTGGAGGATCGTCATGCTCGCGACCTCGGCGAGCATCGCGCCCACCTCGAAGACGGCGAACGCCACGAGAGCCGGGGCGAGCGACCGGGTCAGGCCCAGGACGACGGCCCCGGCGGCCATCCCGAGCGCTCCGAGGAGGAGTGGCACGCGC
>JAKOQS010000109.1 GCA_029778235.1 Chloroflexota bacterium
ATGACGACGACGTGTACTCGCTTCATGACTCCCGTCCTTTCTGGTTGGTGCCCAGCCGATCTGCGACGGCGAGGGCCCGGCAGGGACAGGCACAACCAGCGGTGGTCGCGTCCGGCCCACGCAGGGGAGCCCGCCGCTGGGGAGGTCAGCCGATGATCGGGAGCGTGGCGTCCAGGTTGTCGCCGACCAGGACGAGATCCTGGTCGTCGCCCTCGCCGGAGACGCTGAGGACGGTGAGCCGAGGGCCCATGTCCATGGTGCAGGCGCCCTCGTGGGGAGTGAACGTGACCGTGATCGCGTCGGCCCCCTCGTCGATCCTCTCCACGATCGGCGTGCACGACGACGATCCCCAGGTCAGGAGGACGATGCCCTTCTCGTCGTCGAACCAGCCCGCGCTCGGGGCATAGTCGGTGGCCTCGCCGGGGACTCCCTTCAGGTCGTCGGCGCCGTCGACCTCGAAGCGGACCGTCTGGTCGAGATAGGTGAGCGCGACCGTGACGTCGTCCTGCGGGTTCACGCCCTCGGGCACGCCGACGAGGCTGGCCCGCGGAGAGAAGTCGGCGGTGCAGGGCTGGGTGCCATCCCCGGGATCGGTGAGCGTGACCGCGACCTCCTGCCCCGACGCGGTGGCGGCCTCGGCGACGGGCACGCACGACGACGATCCCCAGGTCACGACGCCGAGGAGACGTCCGTCGTCGAGCCAGGCGGCGTCGGCCTGCATCTCGGACGCCGCGGGCGTGGTGGCCGGAGGGGTGGGGGCCTGCGCCGGGCTGGACGGTCCCGCGGGCGTGGTGCCGCTCGCGCAGCCGACCACCGCGAGGGCGGGCGCAACGAGGAGGACGGATGCGATGCGGCGAAGGATCATGTGGTCATCGTATGCGTCACGGAGGGGCATGCCTACTGACGCCTCGACGAGGAGGGGAGTGGGTCGTTGGCCACCGTCGCGACGGAAGTTTGCTGGGATACTCGGTCCATGTCTTCTGACCGGAGGAACCCGTGACGGCCGAAGTTGAGCGCGCCTTCGACCTGGCACCCGGCCAGGAGCTGCCGACTCTGCCCGGCCTGGGGGAGTTCCGGGAGTTCGCGCTGGAAGCCACCTACTACGACACCCGGCACTTCGCGCTGACCCGGGCCCGACACGTGCTTCGTCGCCGCGTCGGTGGCGCCGACGAGGGCTGGCACGTCAAGCTGCCGGGCGCCGACGTCGAGCACCGGATCGAACACCACGCGCCGTTGGGTGCCCCGCGTCCGCCCGCCGAGCTGCGCGTTCTGATCGAGGGCCCGCTGGCCGGCCAGGCGCTGCTGCCGGTGGCGCGACTGCACACCGTCCGCCGGGAGGCCGAACTGCGCGGACCGGGTGGCGAGCTGTGGGCGCTGGTGTGCGTCGACGACGTGGTGGCGACCTCGCCGGTCGCCCGGCAGGCCTGGCGCGAGGCCGAGGTCGAGCTGGCCGGCGGCCCGGCCGCGCTCATCGAGGACCTCACCGCTCGGCTCGCGGCCGTCGGAATCCGCCCGGCGTTGATGCAGGCCAAGATCGGACGCACGCTCGGTGCCGCGATCGAGGCCGACGACCGGCGTTCCACCGGGCCGCTGTCGGCGGCCGACGCGGTGCTGGACTATCTGTCGGTGCACCTCGGCACGCTGCAGGCGCTGGAGGCCGGAGTCCTGGCCGATCAGCCCGACGCGGTGCACCGCAGCCGGGTCGCCACCCGCCGGATGCGCTCTGCGCTCGCCGTCTTCGAGCCGTTGTTCGATCGGGTCGCCGTGCGCGAGCTGCGCGCCGAACTCGCCTGGCACGCCGTCGAACTCGGAGCGCCCCGGGACGCCGAGGTGCTGCGCGACCACCTGCTGAGCGCGCTGGACAGCATCGGCGTGGCCGAGTCCGCCCCGCAGCGCGGCGAGATCGCTGCCCGACTGAACGGGGCACATCGCGCCGCGCACGCCGAACTCGCGGAGACCATGGCCACGCAGCGCTACGACGGGCTGCACGAACTCCTCGCGGGCTGGCTGGCCGACCCAGGGCTCACCGCGGCGGCAGGGGCTCCCGCGGTTCCGCTGCTGCACGGCCTGCTGGATCGGGCCCGCGGCCGGGCCGCCGAGCGCTACGGCCGGGCACTGGCCGATCCGTGGAACATGACCGGCTGGCACGAGGCGCGTAAGGCCGCCAAGGCCGTCCGCTACGGCGCGGAGGCCGTGGTCGCTGCCTTCGGCGACCGAGCCGGTGCCCACGCCGCCGCCTGGGAGGCCGTCACCGACGCCCTCGGCGAGGTGCAGGATTCCGTGGTCGCTCGGGACGCCCTCACCGATCGGGCCGGCGACCCGGTGGTGGATGCCCTGCTCGCCTTCCAGGTGGGACGCGGCCAGGCGGAACTGGCTCGTGGTCGAGCGGCGCTGGAGTCGGCACTGGCGGCGAGCCTGTAGGGAGCTAGGCGACGAACGAGAACACCAGCGTCGCCAGGGCCAGCCCGAGCATCCCGAGGCAGTTCACCCAGAACGACCGGCCGACGAACCAGGCCCTGATGTGGGCCGTGGCGGCGCAGAGGAAGTAGGCGACCACTCCGACATTCGCGGCGAGGCCGACGCCTGGCACCCGGATACCCACGATCAGGCCCACCACGGCGAGCGTCTTGATGACGATCAGCGCCCACCACCAGTCGCGAGGGAAGCCGACGCCGTCGAGGCAGTCGCGGATGAAGGCGGGCGGCCGGATCGAGGCGACCGCGTCGAACAGGAGGGCCGCCGCGAGGACCGCGGGCAGCCACCAGGGGTCGGGGACGAGGCTCATGCCCGGGGCTCCTCGCGCGGGCAGATCGCCGCGACGGCGCGGCGAAGGCTCCGCCGGAGTTCCGCCACGTCGCCGTCGTCGCCCGAGGGCCAGGTGAAGAGCCGTCCGATGTAGGCGAAGTAGATGCTCTCGGCACGGGCCGAGGTCTCCTCCCGATCCGCAGGCTCCGCGTCCCGGAGCACAGCCTCGATCTCGGCGACGAGGATCCCCGATAGTTCGGTGAAGACGACGGAGTCGTGTTCGCCCGCGACGAGCACCGAGGCGTACGCGCGGGCGAGGCCCGGGTCGCCGGTGAAGAGGTCGATGAACGGATCGAACAGCGCCGCAATCCGATCCACGCGGCTACCGTCAGCCGCGGCGGGTGCCCGGCTGTCGTGGATGTCCTTGATGAGCCGGTCGAAAGTCGCGAGGAGGAGCGCGTCCTTGCCGCCGACCGAGATCACCGTGCCGATGCTCACGCCGGAGACAGCCGCGATGTCGCGGATCGTCGCCTCCGCGAAGCCCTGTCGTCGGAACAACTCGCCGGCCCCGTCGAGCACCTTGGCGACGGTCTCCTGCCGTCGCTCGTCCCTCATCGTCCCCACAGCCGATCCCTTCTGAACAAGTTCGGTGAACATGTTCACTATAGGCCCTTCCTGGAGTTCCTGCTCGCGAACCCGCACCTGCCGATCGCCTGGGCGCATGAGCTCCGCGCGCCCGGTGCCGCCGCTCTCGTTCCGCCGCCGTACGCGCGGGCGAGGTTCTGAGACCTCGCCGGGAGACTCCACCCCGCGCCCAACTCCGCCCGCGTCTGACGACGATCGACGCCCCGTTACGCGTCGGCGCCGCGGCCCGCGGGGGCGGCGTAGTGCGTGCCGAAGACGCGGTCGTACAGGTCGAGCCCGAAGCTGGTGGGCAGCGGTGGGCCCGGCTCCAACCGGAAGCTGCGGCCTCCGTCGTCGGCCCGCTGTGCGCGCAGGAACGAGGCGCCCAGCCGGGGGTCGTCCTGCACCTGCCGCGCGAAGTCGTACAGGTGGGTGACGCTGCGTACCTGCACGCCCGCGCCCACGAGCGCGCGGGTGACGTCGAGGAGGATCTGCGAGCCCTCCGCCGCGTTCGTGGAGGCGAAGGACTCGTTGCACAGGAGGAGGTCGCCCGGCCGGATCACGTCGACGATCCGCTCCATGCGCGCGAGCTCCTCGTCCAGCTTTCCGTGGACGAGCTCGGCGTCCTCCTCCCGCGCCCAGTGGGTGAAGACCTGGCCGACGGGGCGCGCGCCGAACCGCTCCGCCGCGACGGGGAGGCCCGCCTGCATCATCAGCTGCGCCGCCCCGAGGGCCCGGAGCAGCGTCGACTTGCCCCCGCGATTCGCGCTGGTGACGACCAGCAGGTCTCCCGCGCCGAGACGGACGTCGTTGCCGACCGGGACGGACGCGGTGCGCAACGCGAGGCAGGGGTCGTACAGGCCCTCCGCCGTCGTGGCCTCCGTGGCGCGAGGGTCCGGGACGCACAGCGGGCCGCCGAGCCCCTCGAGAGCGGCGGCGAGGTTGCTCGCGGCGAGGTAGAACCCCACTTCGGCGCGGAGACTCGTGAAGAACGACCGGACGTGCTCGACGGCCTGCGACGCCGCGCCGGCCACGTCGCTCACGCTGCGGTCCCGCAGCTCCGCGAGGGCGTTCGCGCCGGACTCGTCCCTCTCGGGGAGGACGAACGAGAACATCGGCCTGGCGAGCGGCGTCCGGTCGTACCATCGGCGGTTCTCGCGCCTGGCCCTTCGCAGGACCTGCCCCGCGACCTGGCCGCCGTCCCCGACGCCCGCGCTCATCAGCATGCCGCCGGGGAACGCGAGCTCCCGCAGGATGAACCGGAGATCCGCCATGTACGGGTCGTCGAGCTCGCGGGAGATGGTCGCGGAGAGGCCGCGGAACGCGGGCGATGCGAACTCCCGATCCAGCACCCGACGAAACTCCCGCAGCCGGTCCAGCTGTCCCACCAGCTCGTTCAGGTGCCGCACTGCGTGGGACAGCTCGATACCCGGATGGTTGTGCACCGGCATGCCGAAGATGCCGCGGCGCAGCTCCACGGCGTCGACGGCGATCTGATACAACTGGCGCGTCTGCTCCGGGTTGCGTCGGCAGTCGCTCAGGGCGCGTTGCCGGTAGACGATCGTGTCCGGGTCTCGCGTCGGGGCGAGGACCGCGGCGCGCGCGATCCCGCGCAGGAAGGCGTCCCCGCCGCCCATCGCGCCCCAGAGGCGGTCCAGCTCCAGGTCCCGGGCGGTGTCGTCCGGGAACCCGGACTCCTGCGCCTCGGGGTCGAAGTCCCGGTCCGGGAACATCAGATAGACCTTCATGGCGTCTCCTCCCGCGACGGGGCGGACAGGCGGACAGCGATCTGCTCGGCCGTGAGCCCGTGCTTCCTCGCCAGCGCGCGGGCGTAGGCGAGGCCGTCGGCGACGCGGCGTTCGACGCGGAAGGTGCGCACCGCCGGGTCGGACGGATCGACGGCGCCGACCATGCTCACGGTCTTCTCGTTCAGCCGCGACAGCTCGTCGATGAAGGTCACGCAGACCGCCAGCGCGTCCAGGGCGCCGATGCGTTCCAGCACATCCCTCGTCAGCACGCGGGCGTCCTGCAGCGCGGTCGAGGCGAACGCCTCGTTGAGCACGATCACGGACCGGTCGGTGGCCGACCCGAGCAGCTCGTGCAGGCGATCGATCTCCGCCCCCAGGCGTCCCTCCAGGGTGCCCAGCTGTTCGCCTCGCTCGAACAGCGTCAGCACCCGGTCGCACAGCGGCACCCGCGCGCCCGTTCCCGGCACCGGACAGCCGAGCGCGGCGAGGTAGCTCACCTGCCCGAAGACCCGGGCCATCGTGGTCTTCCCGCCCTGGTTCGGCCCGGAGATCACCGCGATGCGCTCGGGGCCGTCGAGGGCGAGATCGTTGGTGACCACCTCCCTCCCGTCGGCGACCAGGCGCGCGGCCAGGGCGAGGTCCCACGTGTCGGAGACGTGGAGTCGCTTGCCGGGCTCGACGACGGTGGGGTAGCAGACCGGCAGGCCGGCCTCCCGAAGCGGCGCCAGGTAGTCCAGGTAGGCGAGGTAGAACCGGACCTCGTCGGCGAACCTGGTCAGCGTCCGGTCCCGATAGTCGCGGGTGTCCGCCGCGAACCGCGCCAGGCGGGCGAAGGGCTCGGGGTGCACCTGGGCGACGCGCTCCAGGATCCACGCCTGCACGTGATCCAGCGTGGTCTCCCGGAGCTCCGTCCGGGAGTCCGCGCCGTCGCCCTGCCGAAACCGTGCGAACACGCTCGCGACGGCCTCGCCCAAGCTCGACTCGCCGTCGGCGCGCGCGACGGTGACCCTCGCGCCCCGGACCAGGACGTTGTAGTCGAGCGTGCCGATCTGGTCGCGGACGGCGCGGGCCTCCGTCGCGAGCCGGCCGAATCCGCGCGACTCCCGGTAGCCGCGCAGGTGGTCGACCAGCCGGTCCCATCCCTCCGACGCCGCGGCGGAGGACGGGACCGCCTCGGACAGCCCCTGGGCGAACGCGTCCACGGCGTCGGCGTACGTGACGACGGCCCGCAGCAGCCATAGCTCCGACTCGTACGGGTAGCGCGCCTCTCGCGAGGTCCGCTCGCTCGCCGCGCAGGACGTCCACGCGCGCAGGAACTGGTGCACGGCGTCGCGGAGGGAGGCATTCTCGTCGAGCCCGCGGAACACCGCCTGCCGGTACTCCACCTCCGCCGCCGAGCCCAGCAACGTCTCGAACGCGTCCACCGCCAGCGGCGCGTCCCGCCCGAGCCGCGCGAAGACCTGGTCCAACGCCAGGTCGTGGCGCGCGTCGTCGGACTGTCGGACGCCCCGCCGGCCGGGTGCGGGCCACACGATGCTCCCGAACCCGGCGTCGACGCGGCTCGCCGGGCGGTCCATCCGGCCTACTCGGCCAGGCCGTAGCGCAGCCCCGGGCGCTCGGCGGCGATCCGGATCAGGCGGTTGTACTTCGCGACGCGCTCGCCGCGGGCGGGTGCGCCCGACTTGATCTGGCCGCAGCCCGTCGCGACCGCGAGGTCGGCGATGAAGGTGTCCGGGGTCTCCCCGGAGCGGTGCGAGACCATCTGGCCGTAGCCGGCGTCGTGGCAGATCCGCATCGCCTCCAGGGTCTCGGTGACGGTGCCGATCTGGTTCACCTTGATCAGCGCCGCGTTGGCGATCCCGTCGCCGATCGCCGCCGCGATGATGTCGGGGTTGGTGCAGAAGTTGTCGTCGCCCACCAGTTGCACGCGGGCGCCGAGCTCGCCCGTCAGCCGCTTCCACCCCACCGGATCCTGCTCGCCGAGCCCGTCCTCGATGCTCCAGATCGGGAACTCGTCGACCATCGCGGCGTACCGCGCCACCATCTCCGAGCTGGAGTGCAGGCGCCCCGCGACCCGGTAGCCGCCGTCGACGAAGAACTCGGAGGCCGCCGGGTCGAGGGCGATCGCGACGCCGTCGACGCCCGGCGTGTAGCCCGCGTCGCCGATCGCCGCGACGATGAGGCGCAGCACGTCCTCGGGCTCCGCCAGGTTCGGGGCGAAGCCGCCCTCGTCGCCCAGGCCCGTGTCGTGGCCGTCCGCGACCAGCCGACGGCGGAGCGCCTGGTAGACCTCGGCGCCGGCGCGCACCGCCTCGCGCATCGTCGGCGCGCCGAGCGGGCAGACCATGAACTCCTGGAAGTCGAGCGGGTTGGGCGCGTGCGCGCCGCCGTTGAGGACGTTGAAACAGGGCACGGGGAGCCTGCGGGTGGAGGCCACCGGGGGGAGCCACTCGAAGAGCGGCACGCCGTCGGCGGCGGCGAGCGCCCGCGCCACGGCCATCGACACGCCGAGGATGGCGTTCGCGCCCAGCCGGGCCTTGTTCGGCGTCCCGTCGAGCGCGCACATGGCCGCGTCGACCTCGGCGAGATCGGCCCACGGCCGTCCGGCGAGCAGGTCATTCAGCTCCCCGTCGACGTTGTGGGCGGCGCCGAGGACGCCGCCCCCGCCGTAGCGCGCGGGGTCGCCGTCGCGGAGCTCGACCGCCTCGCGCGTGCCGGTGGACGCGCCGGACGGGACGCCTGCCTCGGCCGTCGTGCCGTCGCCCAGCGTGACGACCACGCTCAGGGTCGGGCGGCCGCGGGAGTCCAGTACCTCGGTCGCGGTTGCGTTGCTGATGTCGAAGGCCATCTCGGCTCCTTTCGAGTCCCCGGCCTCACGGTGGGGCGCGGGACGGGCACCGCCGAGCGGGGGAAAGAAGCGAGGCATGCCCCACCTCCGTGACCAGCAGGGCTGTGCACGAGGTAGGGACTGTTGGCCACGGATGTGGCGGTTTGAGGGAGGCGAGCCCCACCGCCTCTCGTTCACCTTAGCGCGGTTCGTCGTGTTCGGCCCAGGATCCGGGCCCGCGGGTCCAGGTCGTCGCCGACGAGGACGGCGCGGACCATGTCGCACGGGCTGAGGTGGTGCTGACACAATGACTCGATGCTGCTGACCGTCACGATGACCGGGCCCGAGGCCACCGGGCTCGGGTTCCTTCTGCACAAGCATCCGGACCGGGTTCAGAGGTTCTCGCTCCCGGTGGGCGAGGCGACGGTGTTCTACCCGGAGTCGTCCCCGGAGCGCGTGACCGCGGCGCTGCTGCTCGAGGTCGACCCGATCGCGATGGTGCGGCGCAGGCTCACGACGCGGGAGGGCCTCTCGCTGACGGACTACGTCACGGATCGGCCGTACGCTGCGTCCTCGATGCTGGCCGTCGCGATCGGGAGGGTGTTCGGCACGGCCGTGGGCGGCAGGTGCGACTCCCGTCCCGAGCTGGCGGCCACGGCGCTGCCGCTCGAGCTCCGCGTTCCCGCCGTTCCCGCGAGGGGCGGCGCGTCGTTGGTGCGGGCGCTCTTCGAGCCGCTCGGGTGGCGGGTCCGGACGACGACGGCGCCCTTCGGCCCCGGCGGGTCCTGGGGCGACGCGCCCTACGTCGACCTCACGCTGACCGGCACGGCGCGGCTGGCCGACGCGCTCTCCCAGCTCTACGTCCTGCTGCCCGTCCTCGACAACGCGAAGCACTACTGGATGAGCTCCGACGAGGTCGACAAGCTCGTGCGACGAGGCGAGGGCTGGCTCGCCGACCACCCGGAGCGGGAGCTGATCGTGCGCCGCTACCTCAGGGAGCGGCGGTCCTTCGTCGAGGACGCGACGGCGCGGCTGAACGCCCTCGACGACGTCGTCGAGCCCGAGGCTGACGAGGAGGCGGCAGGCGACGCGGGCGAGCGGCGCGTCCCGCTGCGCGTGCACCGGCTGGAGGCCGTGATGTCCGCGGTGCGCGAGGTGGGCGCGCGCCGCGTCGTCGACCTCGGTTGCGGCGAGGGCTACTACCTGCGTGCGCTGATCGAGGATCCGATGGTCGGCGAGGTCGTCGGCGTCGACGTCTCGCCGCGCGTCCTGGAGTACGCCGAGCGGCGGTTGAATCTCGACCGGCGC
>JAKOQS010000110.1 GCA_029778235.1 Chloroflexota bacterium
CTCCATGGGGGCCGCGGGTGTGGCGCGGTAGAACGGCTCGGCGGCGGGGGCGCGCCAGTCGATCACGAGGGGCTCGTACTCGTCGTCGCGCACGCCGATGCGGCCGATGTAGCGGGTCTCGAGATCCGTCAGGTCGATCCGGCCGAAGACGAGGCCCTCGTGTTCGGCGTCGAGGGTGGCGAGGCGTCGGGCGGCCTGGTAGGCGAACGCGTCGCGCTCGAACAGCGCGGTGCTGTCCTCCTCTCGAAGGAAGTTCGTGCGATCCGAGAGGAAGATCTCCCGGCCCTGCTGCGCGAGCTGCTTGGCGCTGGCCGTCGCGCTGCCGAGGAAGCGATACACGCGGTCGACGTGGGCCTGTTCCAGCGCGATCTCGCGGAGTTGCTCGGAGCGAGAAGTAGTCAAGGTGGCGTTTCCCCCGGATTCAGACGGACGGTCAAGTCTAGCCCCACGCCACCGCCTCCCGGAGGAACCCCTTCGCCGGGGCCGGGTTTGGTACCCATGGGGGCATACGGCAGAGTGGTGACACATGACCGAGAAGCAGGCCTCCCGGATGGACGCGACGAAGTGGCTGGTTGTGGTGATGGCCGCCGTCATCGTCCTGCTCCTCGCGCTTCTCTCCCAGCAGCAGGCCTCGCCGAAGGCCGGTCCCGCCCCTGCCCCGGCGCCATCGGCATCCGCCACGACGCCTGCGGGCCCGACGGCGGACCCGTCGGAGGAGGCGGCGCGCAAGGACTTCCTGCTCTCGCTGCCGCGCCGTGAGGCGAGCGACCCGCTGGCCCTGGGCGCGGTCGACGCTCCCGTGGTGCTCACCGAGTGGGCCGACTACCGCTGCCCCTTCTGCTCCGTGTGGGCGGAGGAGACCCTTCCCCAGCTCCAGCCGCTGATCGACGACGGGACGTTGCGGGTCGAGTTCCGCGACCTCGCCATCTTCGGCGACGAGTCGATCAAGGCCGCGACCGCCGCCCGGGCCGCGGGCGAGCAGGGCGCCTACTTCGCGTTCCAGCACGCGCTGTTCGTCGCGCTGCCGAACCAGGGCCACCCCGACATCCCCGACGACCTCGTGCACGGCATCGTGACCGACCTGGGCCTCGACCTCGATCAGTTCACGACCGACTGGGCCGACCCCGCGCACGCGGCGGCCGTTCAGGCCGACAGCCTTGAGGCGCAGCAGCTCGGCCTGACGAGCACGCCCGCGTTCGTCATCGGCACCGAGTTCCTGGCCGGCGCGCAGCCGCTCGAGGTGTTCCAGCAGGTCATCGCGGAGCAGGCCGCGCTCCACTCCTGATGCTGATCGGCTACGGCGGGGCCTTCCTCGGCGGCATGGCGGCCATCCTCAGCCCCTGCGCCGTGCTGCTGCTTCCCGCCTTCTTCGCGTACGCGTTCGGTGACGACCGGGCGAGACTGCTCGGCCGCACCGGCCTCTTCTACCTCGGGCTGCTGCTCGCGCTCGTGCCGCTCGGGCTGGGCGCCGGCGCGCTGGGGTCGCTGGTGACGGTGCACCGCGACGTCCTCGCGCTCGTCGGAGGGGTCGCGCTCATCGCGTTCGGCCTCGTCCAGGCGCTGGGAGTTCCGTTCCGCATCCCCGGGGTGGAGCGCCGCGGCGACCCGCGCGGCCGCGTCGGCGCCGTGCTGCTCGGCGCGACCTATGGCCTCGCAGGCGCCTGCACCGGGCCTCTGCTCGGGGCGGTGCTGACCGTCGCGGCGGTCGGGGGCAGCCCCGCCTACGGCGCGGTGCTGCTCGCGTTCTTCGCGCTGGGCATGGTCGTCCCGCTGCTGGTGCTCGCCGTTGCCTGGGAGCGCCTGCGCCTCGGCGAGCGCGCCCGCCCCCGCCGGCTGGCGATCGGCCCGTTCACCACGACCTGGTTCCAGGTCGTCTCCGGCGCGCTCTTCGTCGCCATCGGCGTGCTGTTCCTCGTCACGGACGCGACGGCGTCGCTGGGCGGGCTGCTCGATGCCTCCGCGCAGGCCGCGGTCGAGGGATGGTTGCGAGGAGTCGCCGACGGCGTGCCGGACCTCGCGGTCGTCGGGGTTCTCGCGGCCGCGGCCGCACTGGTGGCCTGGCGGAGGCTCCGCCGGCGCTAGCCGCGCGGCAGCCGCGGCAGCCGGAAGTCGACGTTGCGGGGGCGGGGGTCCTCGCCGGTCAGCCGCTCGTGCAGGGCGTACACGGCGAGCGCCGCGCTGCCCAGCTGCGCCCAAGGCTCCGGCCCGGCGGGAGAGGCGGCGGAGGCGCGCAGCGCTCCTCCTTCGCCGACGATAGGGATTCGCGCCAGCCAGTCCTCGGCAGAGGCGGTGCGGCCCCGCCATCCCGCGGGCGGCAGGGCGTCGATGTCGACCGCGCCCTCGGCCTCCTCGGCGATGACGACCCCGCGCTCGGCCAGCCGGTCGGCGAGCAGCCCGACGAGACGGGTCGACGGCTGGGGCGCCCCGTCGGCGTCGACCAGCTGCCAGCGCCCGAACGTCCGCTCGACCGACAGCGGCAGCGCGAGCAGCGCCGGCGCCTCGGGAGACTCGGCCTGGGCGAGCACGAGCCCGGCGAGGGGGCCGCGGAGCCGCGCGGCCACCTCGCCGACGGTGCGGTCGAGCCACAGCGCGGCGCGCTGCCCGGGCGTCTCGACGGGGGCGGTGCCCTCCAGCGCGTGGCGCCGGAAGGCGGCCCAGACGTCGTCGAGGTCGTCGATCAGGCCGCGCCAGCGGGCGGCCTCGTCCTCGCCGAAGGCGGCGGCGATGGCGCGGAACTGGGCCCCGCGCTCGGCGGGCAGCGCGAACCTCGCGCCGTCGGGGAGCGCGTGCTCGACGGGCGGCGCGGCCACGAGCTCGAGCCCCGCGGCGTTGAGGACGGTGACGAGGTGCGCGCCGGACTTCTTGAAGAGGTCGCGCCACGCGGCGGGGAGGAGGAGGGGGCCGTCGTCGGCCCAGCCGTCGCCGAGGGCGTTACCTTCGGTGACCAGGGTCACGTCGTGGCCGAGGCGGGCGAGGCGCGCGGCGGCGGCCATGCCGGACGGCGTCGCCCCGCGGACGATCAGCATGCGGTGGGCCCGGTCAGCCCTTGTCGTCGCCCTCTTGGCGGCGGCGCCAGCGTTCCTCCAGGCGTTCCATGAAGTCGCTGGCGTGGTCCGTGGTGGGGCGCGGCGCGGACGGACGGTTACGGCCGATGCCGGACTCGTCGTCGCCCACGCGGCGCCACGAGCTGATGCCGACGAGCGCGGACGCGAGCATCAGCAGGAAGCCCACGACGCTGACCACGGGATGGAACTGCACGCCGCCGAGCAGGACGGCGATGCCGACGATGAAGCCGAGCCCGGCGAACGCCGCGCGGCGACGGTGGACGCGCACCTCCGCGTTGCCGCTCAGCGTGTCCGCCAGCTTCGGGTCCTCGGCCATCAGGGACGCCTCGAGCTGCTCGAGCAGCTTGCGTTCCTGCTCAGAAAGCGCCATGGCTTCTCCCTTCGATTACCTGCATTCTATGCCGGGGAGCAACCCCTTGTATCACCTGGAGAGTAGCGAGAACGGGAGGGCGCGCGCGAGAATCCGGCCGCGCGGCTCGGCCGCCCGGTCGAGGGCGACCCGCAGCGCCCTCACCTGCACCGCGATCTGTGCCGTCGCCGTCTCTCCCCGGGCGAAACGGCTGCGCTCCACGGTCTCGGCGACGGCGGCGAGAGCCGCGGCCCCCTGCGCGGGGAGCTCCGGTCCCGCCACGGCGGCCGCGGGCCCGGGGGAGCCCTCCGGCCAGTCGAGGCGGTAGTCGGCGAAGAGCGCGCGCACCTCGCGCCACGCGGCGTCGGCCGCATCCTCGGCGGGCTGGCCGGGCCGCAGCCGGGCCCTGCGCTGCACCGCGCGGACGACGCCAGGGGCCGCGCCCACGGCGAGCACGATCACCACGGGGAGCAGCCAGCCGAGCGCCACGCCGCCTGCGCCCCCGCCCGGCGTGGTCGGTGGGGCCGCCGTCGTCGTGGGGGAGGGGGTCTCGGTGGGGAGCTCCGGCTCCGCGTCCGTCGGCGTCGCGCTGGGCGTGGCCGACGGCGTCTCTGTCGGCTGAGGACCCGCGGGATCGGTGACCTCAGGGTTGCCCGCGTAGGCCGGGGTCGGCTCGAACGGCACCCAGCCCAGGCCGTCGAGGAACAGCTCGGGCCACGCGTGCGCGTCGTGCGCCGTCACCTCGTAGCTGCCGTCCTCCTGCCGCTCGCCGGGCGTGAACCCGACCGCCATCCGCGCGGGAATGCCCTCGATCCTCGCCATCGTGACCATCGCGGCCGCGAAGTGGATGCAGTAGCCCTTGCGGCTGCTGAGCAGGAAGGCGCTGAGCGCGTCCATGCCCGTGGAGGCGGGCGCAGAGAACGAGTATTCGAAGGCCTCGGAGCGCAGGAAGCGCTGGATCTCCAGGGCCGCCTCGCCCGCCGTCGAGGTCCCCTCCGTCACCTGCTCGGTGAGGCGGAGGACCTCCCTGTCGAGGCCGGAGGGAACATCCGTGGTCAGCGGATCGACCCCGGAGCCGGCCCCCGCGGCCGCGATGGTCTCCCGCGTCGCGGAGGGCACGTTGGAGGTCACGCGGTAGTCGAGGCCGACCGTCTGGTCCGCGCGGTTGTCGCCGGTGGCGACGATGCTGAGGGTCTGCAGGTCGTAGCTCCAGGTTCCGTCGGCGCGGATCTGGGTCGGCGCGAAGGGCACCGGGAGGTACTCCGACGGCGACGACATGGTGACGTCGGCCTCGACCCGCTCGCCGGGGAAGTCGTGCGCGCGCTCCAGCCCCGAGCGGTGCAGCTCCATGGGCACGAGCTTCGCGCCGCCCGTGGTGAGCAGCGGCAGCGCGACGGTGCGCAGGTACAGCGGCCTGCCGTCGCTGGAGGAGTAGGTGAGGACCTTCACGTCCGTGGGGCGGCGGAGGTCGCGGTCCAGTTGCACCGTCGGGTCGCCCAGCTGGATGGGGCCGTCGGGTCCCTCGTCGCCCCAGTTCCGGGGATCGCCGACGGGGACCGCCAGCGCCAGCACGAAGGCCAGCCCGGCGGCCACCGCGCCCATGGCGACGCCGGACGCGGCGCGAGACGCCTGGAACGCGCCCTGCCGCGACAGCTTGCCCGCGGCGTCGCGCCCCGTCGGCGTGGCCGCGAGGAGGACGAGGACGTACGCGGCGACCACCGGCAACGCGAACAGCCAGGGGAGGTCGGGCCGGAGCAGCAGGCTCGCCGTCGCGAAGGTCACCGACAGCGGGACCGCC
>JAKOQS010000111.1 GCA_029778235.1 Chloroflexota bacterium
AGCCCGTAGAGTCGCTCGGCGAGCCCGACGCCGCCGGGAACGGGCTCGTAGAGGTGGATCGCCGGCGCGTCCGCGTGCGGGGCACGGACCTGCGTGACGAGCCCGAGGTCGCGCGGGTCCACCATCAGCAGGACGGAGGCCACGGCCTGGATGGCCCGACCCGCGCCGACGAGCGCCACGTCCAGCTCGTCGCGACGCCAGCCCTCCGTCCCGTCCACGGTGAGCCAGTAGGCGGTCGTCTGCAGCTCGATCTCGGGCAGGAAGATGCGGCCCCAGCCGATGTTCTCGTTCGTCCCGAACTTCAGCTTCTTGTAGATGGTGGCGAGGCTGGCCACCATGACCTCTCCGTGGTGGATGGCGCCGCCGGGCGCAGCCGCCTGCGCGAACACGTCGAGCGGCTTGAGGGTGACCGCGAGGTCCGCCTGCGTGTAGTGGTCCACGTCCACGCGGCGCACGTACGCCTTGCGTTCGTCCCAGTCGAGCCGGTCCACGTGGTACTGGACCGACTCGTGCAGGTAGATGGCGTCCTCGTGGACGAGCGTCCGGGCGGCGAACAGGTCCACCTCGCCGATGACACGCGGCGACTCGCCGGTCGTGTCGATGATCACGACGTTCTCCTCCGCCGCGCTCCGCAGGGAGACCGCGGAGGCCGGGAAGTTCTCGCTCGCCCAGTACCAGCGGCCATCGGTGGCCTGCCGGACGTGGCCCTCCTCCGCGAGGAACGCCAGGAGGTCGTCGGCCGCCTCCGGCCCGAAGTGCTCGCTCGGGGCGAACGGGAGCTCGAATGCGGCTGCCTTGAGGTGCGCGAGCAGGACGTGCAGGTTGTCGGGATCCAGGCGCGCCTCCTCGGGATCGCCGTCGAGGACGAACTCCGGGTGGCCGAGGACGTACCGGTCGACCGCGGCCCCGGAGGCGACGAGGACCGCGACCGATGTCCCGCCACGGCGACCGGCCCTGCCCATCTGCTGGCGCGTGGCGGCGATCGACCCGGGGTAGCCCGCGAGGACCGCCACGTCCAGGCCGCCGATGTCCACGCCGAGTTCGAGCGCGTTGGTCGCGACGACACCCAGCACGTCGCCGTCCCGCAGGCCGCGCTCGATCGAGCGGCGCTCTGTGGGGAGGTAGCCGCCGCGGTAGCCGCGCACGCGGCGCGCCGGACCGGGCAGCGAGCCGTCGCCGTCGCGGAGCCCGTCGCGGACGGCGGTCAGCAGGATCTCCACCGAGGTGCGCGAGCGGCCGAAGACGATCGTCTGGCGGCCGGCCCGGAGGAACGGCTGGGCCCACCGGGAGGCGAGCGTGAGCGCCGACCCGCGCGCGCCCGTCGCCGGGTCCAGGAGCGGGGGCTCGACGAACAGGACGTGACGGTCGCCGGCCGGCGACCCGTCGCGGTCCACGAGGGCGGGCGTGCGACCGGTGAGCGCAGCCGCGAGCGCGACCGGGTTCGCGATCGTGGCGGAGCAGCACACGATCACCGGGTGGGCGCCGTAGTGGGCGCAGATCCGGAGGAGGCGGCGCAGGACGTTGGCCACGTGGCTGCCGAAGACGCCGCGATACGTGTGGAGCTCGTCCACGACGATGTACCGCAGCTGCTCGAAGAGGCGATACCACTTGGTGTGGTGGGGGAGGATCGCGGCGTGCAGCATGTCCGGGTTGGTGACCACGACCTGGCCGGCGGTGCGGGTGGCCGACCGGACGGGAGCGGGCGTGTCCCCGTCGTACGTGGAGGCCTGCACGTCCAGGCCGGCGGCGGTCGCGAGCCCGCGGAGGGCCGCCACCTGGTCCTGCCCGAGCGCCTGGGTGGGGAACAGGAAGAGCGCTCGCGCCGAGGGATCCTCGGCGAGCGACTGCAGCACCGGGAGCTCGTAGCACAGGCTCTTTCCCGACGCGGTGGAGGTGACCACGACCACGTCCTCGCCGGCCCGTACATGGCCGATCGCGTCCGACTGGTGCGCGTACAGCCGGTCGATCCCGGAGGCTTCCAGTCCGGCCCGGATGCGTGGGTCCAGCCAGTCGGGGAACGGCTCCGTCAGCGCGTCCCGCGCCGGGAGGTGACGGTGGTGGACGACGCCGCGGGCGAGCGACGGCTCGTCGAGGAGCCGCTCCAGCACGGTCCCTGTGGCGGCCGGCGCGAAGCGTCGCATGGCTCTCCTTTCGAACGGATGTGCGGTATGGCCGCAGTCTAGCAGCGACCGCAAGGGGCGACGCGGTTGACGGCGCCTGCCGCCGCGACCTAGGCTCGCCGCGTGATCCGCGAACATCGGCGACCGCGAGAGGGCACCGACGCACCGCTCCCGCCCGGTGACGCCGCCGGCGACGCCCAGCGCCGGGCCGCCGCTGCACGCCCCCAGGGGGACGAACCAGCCGGACCAGGACCGGCAGCGGGGGGCGACGCCGCCGCGCCGGTGCAGCTCCCGGCCGTCTCCTTCCTCGGCCTCGACCGTCGCCGGCTCGCGTGGGCCCTTGCGGCCGTCGTGGCCGCGTGGATCCTGCTCACGTTCGCCCGCCAGGTGGGCGAAGCCGCCGACGCTGCCGCGCGCGCGGACCGGGCCCGTGCCGAGAACGCCACGCTCGCGGCGCAGCTGGACCGTCTGCGGGCGGAGCTCCAGCTGATCCAGGAGCCGCGGTACGTCGCCCTCCAGGCGCGCGCCTTCGGCGTCGGCGGCCGCGGCGAGCGCCAGTTCACGCTGCAGGCGGGCGCGCCCAGTCTCCCCCCGGACGCGCCGGGGTCCGCTTCGCAGCGGATCGGCTACCGGGAGGTGGCGCGGACGCCGCTCGACGCCTGGATCGAGCTGCTCTTCGGCGCGGGCCCCGGCGGCTGACCGGGCGCCGACGCGTGCGACGGTGCCGGCGGCCGGCCGATCAGGCCCGCCTCCATCGCGCGGAACGCCTCGCGTGGGTCGTGCCCGCCCTTGTCGCGGTGATCCTGGCAGGCTGTGGCGGCGCGCCCACCATCGCGCCGGGACCCCCGGATCCCGCGGCAGCCTCTGGCGCCACGATCCCCGGCGGGTCGCCGACCACGACGGCGCGGCCCGCTGCTCCGGGAGCCGCGACCACGACGAAGCCGCCACCGCCTTCGCCCGTGACGTCGGCGACGACCGGGCCGGCCGCGAGAGGCGCCTGCACCCTCCCGGACCTGGGGCTGCGCGCCGCGCAGGTCCTGCTCGTCGGGATCCCGGGCACCACCGCCGCGGAGGGCGGTGGGGACGTGGCGGCCGCCGGCGTGGGCGGGGTGGTGCTGTTCGGCGCGAACCTCGTCGACGCGGACCAGGTGCGGGCCTTCACGGCGCACCTGCAGGCGCGCGCGCCGCTGCCGCTCGCCATCGCCACCGACGAGGAGCCCGGCCGCATCGGACGCCTGGCGGGCGCGGGCATCATCGCCGCCACGCCCAGCGCCCGGAGCCTCGGGCGCAGGCCGCCCGCGACGATCGAGGCGCTCGCCCGGCGGATCGGGCGCGAGATGGCGGCCCTCGGCCTGACGGTGGACCTGGCCCCGGTCCTCGACGTGACGGGGGCCGCGGGCGGCGGGGTCATCGGCGATCGGTCGTTCGGCGCGGATCCGGCCGCTGTCGCGCGGGCGGGCGCGGCATTCGCCGAGGGACTCGTTGCCGCCGGGATCGCGGCTGTCGGCAAGCACTTCCCGGGCCACGGCGAGACGACGGTGGACTCGCACACGACGCTGCCCGTGGTCACCGCGTCGCTCGCGACGCTTCGCCGGCGGGCGCTCCCGCCGTTCGCGGCGGCGGTGGACGCGG
>JAKOQS010000112.1 GCA_029778235.1 Chloroflexota bacterium
CGCTGGATCATCGTGGTCCTCGCGTGGCCTCCGTTCGCCGAGGCGATCCTGGCGGGGAACCTGCAGACGGTGCTCTTCCTCGCCTTCGTGCTCTTGTACGCGAGCCCGCCCTCGCGCGCCCGGCCGTGGCGCCCGGCGCCGCGCGATCCGCGCGATGCATCGAGGCCCGCCGTCGTGGACGGCCTGCTGGCTGCATCGATGGCTGCGCTCAAACTGTCGCAGGCCTTCGCCTGGGCCAACGTGCTCCGCCGGAGACCGCGGGCGGCACTCGCCGGCGCGGCGGTGGCCGTGGCGGTCGCGCTCGTCACCCTCCCGGTCGTGGGAACGGAGCTGTGGCGCGCGTGGGTCGAGCAGCTCGGCCGCGCGGCCGACCCGACCTGGACCCTGGGTGGTGCGGGCCTTGAGACCCTCCTACCCGGTCCCGGGCGCTACGTCCTGCTCGCCGTGGGCCTGGCCCTCGCGTTCCTCGCTCCGGCTGACGACGCGGGAGCCAGCGTGGGGAGCGTCATGGTCGTCTTCGGCCAGTCGCTCCGGATGTTCGGGGTCCTCTTCCTGGTCCCGGCGATGCTGCGGGTCCGGCGCGAGGTCGCGCTCGTCTCCGCGACCCTGATCGCCACGTACACCTTGCCGGGCCTCTGGATCGGCATCGCGCTCGTCGTGGGCACACACCTCGCCTCGCGGCGCTGGCCCGACCTCCTCGAGCCGGCCGGCCCGACGACCGGCTGACACCCGGCGGTCAGCGCGCCCTGCGCGGGATCGCGAGCGTCGCGTCGTCGGTGAGCCCCGGCCGGCGCTGGGCGATCGGCCAGAGGGCCGCGAGGACCGCGAAGCCGGACGGCCAGAGCACGGGGAGCGCCAGGGTCGCGGCGACCGGGACCGTCCAGGCACGGTCCGTGAGCCCGCCCCACGCGACGAGGATGGCGGCCAGAGGCAGGCGGAGCAGGAGGGGCACCGGCAGCGAGAACTGGTTCAGGGGCGCTCCCTGGGCAGTGGCCATGAGGCTGTCCTCGACCCAGGATCGCCAGGTCTCGGGCTGGAGGACGAGGGAGACGACCACGATCGCGCCCGTGACCGCCAGCGCGATCGCCAGTCGGCGCCACTCGCGGCGGACGGCGAACCAGACGAGGCCGATCCCGGGCGTGACCTTCGTGAGGAGCACGAACGACCACGCGGCCGGCCAGCGGAAGCCGAGCACGATGGCCGCGGCGATCAGCAACTGGACGTTGCCGTGGTAGATCTCGAGCGCGACCGGTGGGAACGCGATCACCGACAGCGCCCAGCGGCCACCGAGCCAGATGGCCGTCCCGAGCTGCAGGCCGGTCCATAGCACGAGGAACGTCGCGAACGGCACGATCTTGAACCAGCCGAACAGCCACGCGACCGGGGGCGAGTAGGTGAACGCCCCCAGGGCCCCAGCGGTGGAGCCGTACGGCGCCGACGGATCCACGGCCCAGTACGCGTACGCGTCGAACCCGAAGGTCCCGGTCTGCGGCGCGACGACGAAGAAGAGGAAGCCCGCGAAGAGGAGGCCCGCGAGGATCAGGCCGTCGCGGGCCGCCCGGAGGAGCGGCGATGCGGCGACGACGGCGGCGAGCGTCACGCGCGCATCCTACGGCGCGCCGGTCGCCTGCGGCCACCGACTCCGGACCCGCGGCGTCGGCCCATCGGGATCCCGGACGGCACCGACCGGGCCTCCCGGCCGGCGGCCGCCCGCCGATGCTAGAGTCGGCCCGTGCGCACGCCCCTCCTGCTGTACGGGCTCGCCGTCGTCGTCCGCCTCGCGCTCATCGCGCTCTACCCGGACGCCGCCTATCCGGATTCGTACTACTACGTGGAGGTGGCTCGGTCGCTGGCCGCCGGCCACGGGCTCACCGTCCCGTTCGTCTGGATCATGGCCGAGGTGGGGAACGTCATCCCCGACCCCGCCGTCCTCCCGGTCCCGTCCAACGCACACTGGCTCCCGCTCGCGTCGTTCATCCAGGCGCCCTTCATCGCGGTCCTCGGGCCGACGGGCTTCGCATCCGCGCTCCCGCTCGCGCTCATCTCGGCGACCGCGGCACCGCTCACGTGGCTGATCGCCCGCGACGCCGGCTCGCCGCGCCTCGTCGGGACCGGGGCCGGCGTCCTGGCGGCGATCCCCGCGGCCGGCACCGTCTTTATGGGCCAGCCGGAGAACTTCGCGCTCCTCCTGCCGCTGGTCGCCGCGACGCTGTGGCTGGTGGCCCGCGGGCTCAAGGGGAGCGCCTGGTCCTTCGCGCTCGCCGGGCTGCTCGCCGGCCTGGCGTCCCTCGCCCGCAACGACGGGGTCCTCCTCTTCGGCGCCGTCGGGCTCGTCTGGATCGGCGACCGGGTCCGCTGGTGGGTCGCGGAGCGGCGCGAGCGTCGGCCCGCGGGCTCGTCGGCGGCCTCCGACGGTGGGCGGACGCCGGTCCGCCGTCCCGTTCCGGTCCTCGCGGCCGCGGGTGCCGTGGTCCTATTCCTGCTGGTGATGGGGCCCTGGTGGGCGCGGCAGATCGCCGTCTTCGGGTCGATCTCGCCCACGAGCGCCAACGGGTCGGCCCTCTGGATCCGCGAGATCTCTGAGTGGAACTCGATCACGGCCGAGCCGACGATGGCCAACTTCCTGGCGCAGGGCATCGGACCCATCGTCGCGAGCCGTGTGGGCGGCTTCGTCGGAGCCGTGGCGAACTTCGCGGTGGTGATCTGCTCCGTCGTCCTGCTGCCGCTCGTCGTGGTGGGCGCATGGCGCCGACGGCGGTCGATCGACTTCGCGCCCTGGTTCGTCTACACGGCGGTCGTCTTCGCCGGCGCCACCCTCATCTACCCGCTCCACGTCCCCGGGGGAGCCTTCATCCACTCCGCGATCGGCCTCGCGCCGTACGCCTACATCCTCGCGCTCGAGGGCGTCCTGGCCTGCGTCGCGGCCGTCGCACGCAGGCGCCCGACGTGGAGCGAGGCGTCGGCCGGACCGGTCTTCGTGTGGGCGACCGTGCTCTTCACCGCCGCGACGGCCATCCCGTTCGGGCTCGGGACCATGGAGGCCTGGGATGCCGAGCGACAGCCGAGGATCGCCCTCGCCGCCGAGATGGGTCGCCTGGGGATCCCGCCCGACGACAGGCTCCTCTCCATCGATGCGGGCGGGATGCACTACTGGACCGGGAGGCCGGGCGTCGTGACGCCCAACGACCCGATCGGGACGATCGAGGACGTGGCGCGCGCGTACGGGACGCGCTGGCTGGTCCTGGAGCGCGGGTCGGTCGCCGCGGCCCTGGCGCCCGTGCTGGAGGGCGGCCCGCGGCCCGCGTGGATCGGGGCGCCCGTCTTCGTCGTGCCGGCGGCCGACGCCGGCGCGCCGCGCCTGGCCCTGTATCCCGTCTGCACGGCGGCGGGCGACACCCGGTGCGGCCCGTGACGCGACGCGATGCGGCGCTCACCGCGGCCGGTCTGTTCGTCCTCGCCCTCGCCGTTCGGGCGGTCGCCGCCGCCGCGGTCCCCTTCGCCGTCCCGGAGGACACGGCGTACTACTGGGGCGTCGCGCGCAACGCCGTCGAGGGCCGGGGCCTCGTGAGCGATTCCCTGTGGTCGTATCTCCTCCCGCCGCTGACGCTCCCCCGACCCGCCTTCGAGATCTGGCTGCCGCTCCCGTCGTTCCTGTCGGCGCCACTCATGGCGCTCGCGGGCACCTCGTTCCGCGTCGCGCAGGTGCCGGGGGCCCTCGTGAGCGCGCTCGTGCCCGTCCTGACGTGGCGCCTGGTCGCGGACCTCGCCGAGGAGCGCCGGCTGCCGGCCTTCCGCGCCCGTGCGCTCGCCGTCGGCTCCGGGGTGGTCGCGGCGGTCTACGGCCCGCTCGTCCTCTACGGCGCGCTCCCCGACTCGACCGCGCCGTTCACCGTCGCCGTGGTCGCCGCCTGCATCCTCATGGAGCGGGTGGCGCGGGATCCCCGCGGCGCCCGGGTGCTCGATCCGCGGCTCGTCGGGATCGGGGTGGCGCTGGGGCTCGCAGCCCTGACACGGAACGAGGCCATCTGGTACGCGCTCGCGTGGGCCGGGGTCGCCTGGGTCGTGGCCGGGCACGTGAGCGCGCGGCGCGAGCCGGCGGCCGCGCAGCGTGACGCGTCCGCGGACGATGGGGCGCGCGTCGGCGTCCGTGCGCGCGGTGGGGCGTTCGTGCGCCTCCTCGCAGCGCCCGCGCTCGTCGCGATCGCCTGCTATGTCCCGTGGGCCGCGCGCCAGTGGGCGACTTTCGGCACGCCGCTGCCCGGACAGGCCGTCGCGAACGCGTTCTCGCGGACGGGGACCGACATCTTCGCGTGGAACGACAAGCCGACGCTCGCGACGTGGCTGGCGCAGGGCCCGGCGAAGCTGCTCGCGGACCGCGTGGACGGGTTCGTGCACAACGTGTGGACCGTCCTGCTCATCCCGGCTCTTCCGGTGGGGCCGATCGGCCTGGTCGGCATCCCCTGGATCGTCCGGTCGGTGGTCCTGCGTCCGCTCCTCATCGGGGCGACCTGCACATTCCTCGCGACCACCCTGCTCTTCCCCGTCTCGACGACGTGGGGCACCTTCCTGCACGCCGCCGGGCCGGTGCACGTCCTCCTGATCGCGAGCGCGATGGCCGGGCTTGACGCGCTCGTCGCATGGCTGGGGACGCGCCGCAGGTGGGGGCCGGGGAGCGCCGTGCTCGCGCCGGTCGCGGTGGTCGTGTTCGCCGCCCCGATGCTCTGGCTCACGGTCACGGGCATCGCCGGGGTCGCGACGGAGACGCAGCGGCGCTACGCGGAGCTGGCCCGGACGACGGAGGCGGCGGGCGTCCCGCTCGCAGAGAACGCGCCCGTGGTCTCCGACTTCCCGATCTGGCTGGCGGAGAGCGCCCGGATCGGGACGCTGGCGCTGCCGCAGGAGACGCCCGAGGATGTCCTTGACCTGGCCCGGACGTTCGGCGCGCGCCTCCTCGTGGTCTCGGTCGAGCCGTCGCACGGAGCCTGGCCGGGGATCCTCGACGACGGGGGGTCCGGCGCGGAGTGCTTCGTGCCCGTCCCCGCGGCGACCGTGCGGGCGGCCGACGGAACCGAGCTCGTGCGCGTCTACCGGATCGCGTGCCCCTGAACGGATCGGAGGCGGGTCAGACCGCCCGTATACTCCACGCGATGGAGGGACCCACCGGCGCCGAATCGACCGCCGCTCGTCCGGATCCGGATGGCGAGCGCCTCAGCGCGGTCTACGCGGAGGCGAAGTATGCGATCGCCTACTCGGCGAACCAGCTGCGCGCGCTGACCGACCTGTACCGCGAGGCGCACCGGATCGAGCTCCGGCGCTGGAATCGCGATCGGGACGCCCTCGAGCGGATGGACCGGCACGTGGTCCCCGAGGCGTCCGTGGGCGACGGGGCTGCGACCGCCGCCGTGGCCGGCCCCGATGGAGACGCCGGCCGGGACGGGTCCACGGACCCTGCGGCGGCCGCCCAGGGTGCGGCCGCTGCCGCGGCGGAAGACGCTGCCGCGGCTGCCGTGCGCCACGAGCTCCGGCGGTCGGTCGACGTGTTCGGCGCCTTCCTGGGCGAGCGCGAGCGCGACCTCGCGCGGCTCGAGGCCGTCACCCGCGGCCTCGAGAGCGCGTGGCGCTTCCTCGAGGGCGCCGGGTCGGCCGCGGCGGATGGCGACCCGCTCCCGGCCGACGCCGCGGAGATGCGGATGCGGATCCTCGACGCGCGGGAGCAGGAGCGGACGCGCATCGCCCAGGAGATCCACGACGGACCGGCGCAGACGATCGCGAACGCCTTCTTCGAGGTGGACTACGTGGAGCGGCTGATGGACCGCGACACGCGGCTCGCGCGGACCGAGATCCGGCACCTGCGCGAGGTGATGCGGCGCGAACTCGCGGAGGTCCGCGGGTTCATCGTCCAGCTCCGGCCGTCCGCGCTCGACGAGGCCGGCCTCGACGGCGCCATCCGGGAGGCCGTCGCCGCGTTCGCATCGAGTGCCGAGACCCGCACGGAGACGATCCTCTCGGGCGACGCCGAGCGGCTCACCCCCACGCAGCAGATGGTCGTGCTCCGGGTCCTGCAGGAAGCGTTGCAGAATACCCGCAGGCACGCGGCTGCCAGGACCGTGTCGATCGCGACGTCCGACGCCGGCGGCACGTGGACCCTCGAGGTCCGCGACGACGGGCGGGGGTTCGACGTCGACGCGGTGGGCGCAAGCGGGCGGCACAACTTCGGGCTCCAGTTCATGCGGGAGCGAGCCGAGCTCGTCGGCGGCACCGTGATCGTCCGATCGAGTCCGGGCGCGGGGACCATCGTCCGGCTCGTCATCGACGGGGAGGGCAAGCGAGGATGACCGAGTACACCGGACCCGACCGACGACGGGGCGGACCGGACCGGCGCGGCTCCGGGGAGCCCACCAGGATCCTCATCGTCGACGACCACGCGTTCTTCCGGATCGGGATCCGGGACATCCTGTCCCGCGAGCCGGACTTCCTCGTGCTCGCCGAGGCCGACAACGCGCGCGATGCCTTCGATCTCGCGATCGAGCTGACGCCGGACATCGTCCTCATGGACCTGACGCTGCCGTTGTCGAACGGCATCGAAACGACGCAGCGGCTCAAGCGCGAGCTCGCGGCGGCAGGGATCATCATCCTCGCGGACGAGGAGGACGAGGACGCGCTCTTCGAGTCGATCAAGGCAGGGGCGGCCGCCTTCATCCTCAAGGACATCGGGCCGGACGACCTCGTCACGATCATCCGGCGCGTCCGGGCGGGCGAGTACCTCATCAACGACAAGGTCTTCGCCAGGCCGACCGTGGCCGGCCGCGTGCTCAAGGAGTTCCGCGAGCTGGCCGTCTATGGGCAGGAGGCGCAGCCGATCTTCGCGCCGCTCTCGCCGCGCGAGGTCGAGATCCTGGACAACATCGCGCAGGGGATGACGAACAAGCAGGTGGCCTTCGCCCTCTCGATCAGCGAGCAGACCGTGAAGAACCACATGTCGAGCATCCTGCGGAAGCTCTCGGTGAACGACCGCACGCAGGCCGTGGTCTACGCGATGCGACAAGGCTGGATCAAGATGCCCGATGACTGAGGAGGGGGCGACCGTCCCGACGACCGCTGCGGAGACGCCGGCGACCCCCGGCCTGGCCGAGCGCATCGCCGCGGACATCGCCGGCCTGGACGCCGAGCTCGCCGAGATCGACCTGCTCATCCAGCAGGCGCGCAACGAGGCCGCCCGCCACGAGCAGCGCCTGGAGCGTGCGGGCGAGCGGATCGCCCAGGTCACGAGCGGACGCTCGGTGGCGATCACGGAGGTGACCGAGGCCTACCAGGCACTCGTCGTCGTGACACGCAAGGCCGGCGTCATGCAGACGTCGATCGACGTGCTGGAGGGCAAGCGACGGACGATCATCCGGTTCCGCGAGCGCCTCCTGGAGATCCAGGCCGCGCTCGTGGGCCTGGACCTCCCCGTCGTCGGCCAGGTTCCCGCTCCGACGGGGGTCTCGCGGATCGTCCTGACGGCGCAGGAGGACCTGCGCCGCGAGATCGCCCGCGCGATGCACGACGGCCCGGCACAGAGCCTGACGAACATCGTCCTGCAGGCGCAGATCGTCCAGCGGCTGCAGGCCAGGGATCCGGCCGCGGCCGAGATGGAGATCGCCGAGCTCGTCCAGATGGTCCAGCGGACGCTCGAGGCCACGAAGACGTTCATCTTCGACGTGCGGCCGATGGTCCTGGACGACCTCGGGCTCCTGCCGACGCTGCGACGCGCGGCCCGGGAGCGGAGCCGCCGGGCGACCATCCCGATCGACTTCGACTCCATCGGCGCTGACCGGCGGCTCCCCATCGACGTGGAGAGCGCCCTGTTCAGGATGGTGGACGAGGCCCTGGGCGGCTACCTGGCGACGCAGCCCGAACGCCTGTCGATCCGCCTGGACTGGGGCCACCGGCTGGTCGCCGTCCTGTCGACTCCCTACGAGCCTCCGGCGGACGCGCTGTCTGCGGGAGGGCCGGCGCGGGACGTGCCCGCGCACGAGGACGCCGCCGTCCCGCCGGCGCTCGCGGCGATGATGCGGCAGCGGGTCGCGGACGCGGCCCCGAAGACCCGTGATCCCGCGGAGACCGCGCTGCCGGACGAGGTGTTGCGCGAGGTCGAGCAGCGCGCAGCGGGCATCGGGGCCGACGTCTCGCTGGACCAGGACGGCCATCGGCTGCGGATCGCCATCGACCTCCCGGCCGCGTGATGGACGGGCCTGCGACCGCCCGTCCGCCCCTGCCCGACGACCGAGGCGCAGCCGCGACCAGGGCCCGGACGGCGGGGGTCGCGGGTGGCGGGGTCGTGGATCTCCTCCTCGTCCTCGGCGTCGCGCTGGTGGTGGCCGTCGTCGCCGTGGTGGCGTTCGGACCCCAGCTCGCTGCGATCCTCGACTACATCGGCGCCCAGGCCCAGCAGCCGGCCTGATCGCCGACCGACGTCGGCGACGGAAGGACCACCGGAACCCGGGACGAAATGGCCATGTCCCCCGTGCGGACGACGGTAGTAGCGTGGTGCGTGCTCGACTCCGAGCCCGCGTCGGATCCTGCAGCAGGGAGCCCAACCGAGCCGGCGGTACCACCACCGGCGACGCCGCGCGGAACGTGGGGCGTCGCCGCACCGGAAGGGACTTCCGGACCTTGCGCACGACCCCATGCGGAGTATCCTTCCCCGGCGGTCGCCACTCCCGACGGTCATCCGGCGACCGGGAACGCCCCGACCCGCGGACACGAGCCGTGGGATCTTCGAGGAAAGGAGGTGACAGACAGCATGCTTCAGGCCTACACGTATCTTTCCGCACTCATCGCGTCCATCCGCCGCGACGAGGAGGGGCAGGGCCTCGCCGAGTACGCGCTCATCCTCGCCCTCATCGCGATCATCGCGATCGTCGCCCTGATCTTCCTCGGCGGCCAGGTCAGCAAGATCCTCAGCACCGTCGGCGCGTCCGTCTGACGTCTCGTCGACACACACGAAGGGCCGGTCCGGCACTGCCGGGCCGGCCCTTCGCCGTCGGTCGGCCCACGGACGGCACGGTACTTCCGGGCGTTGCGCGTCCGCCCCGGGACCACCGGATGGGGGCTTGTCACCCGATCCGCGGGACCGTACGGTGATGCCGCCGCGGACGCGCCCGTCGTCCGCGGATCGATGCTCCCCGGCATCGTTCCGGGGGATCCGGGCGGAAAGGAGGTGCGCCCTGGTGCTCGATCCTCTCTATGCACTCATCCTCTCGGTCCATCTTCCTGTCCGTCGCGACGAGCGCGGCCAGGGCCTTGCGGAGTACGCGCTGATCCTTGGCCTCATCGCCGTCCTGGCGATCGTGGCCCTCCTCTTCATGGGGAACAACATCAGCAAGCTGCTCAGCACGGTCGGCAACTCGCTCTGAGCCCACCGTGACCGATGCGTGACGGCGGCCGGCCCCCTGGACCGGCCGCCGTCACGCATCCGCGGCAGCCCCGCCCCCACCCGGTATTCCTGCCCGGTCCTAGCCCTTTGGTATAGTCCCGGCCCGCCGAGGCGGTGCTAGAGTGGGCTTCCAATCAGGTGGGGGAGCCAGATCGTGAAGCGCACCAACCGACTGATCCTTGTCGTCGGGATCCTTCTCGCCGCGGTCGCCTTCGTCGCGATCATCTTCCTGTTCAACAACCAGGGAGGCGGCGGCGGGGGCGGCAATCTGCCGCAGGGCAGCGTGGTCGTCGCATCTCGCGACATCAAGCTGGGGGACACGATCCAGGAACGGGACGTGACGACGAACTCGATCCCGCTCAGCCAGGAGCAGCCCGACCAGTTCCGGAATCCCGGCGAGGTCATCGGGCAGGTCGCGCGCACGGACATCGCGAAGGGGGCGAACCTGAACCAGGCGATGTTCAGCGGCACCGGTGCTCCCAGCATCGCGAAGGACCTGCCCTCGGGGATGGTCGCCATGGCGGTCCGCGTGGATGCGGCGACGGGGGTCGGCACCCTGATCCTGCCCGGTGACCGCGTGGACGTGGTCATGACGCTCGAGATCACGCCCGTCTCCGTCACGCCCGGCCAGGAGGGAGCGCCCCCGGCCGTCGCCGCGCAGGACGCGCTCAAGACGCCGTCCTCAAAGGTCCTCCTGCAGAACGTCGAAGTGCGTGCCGTCCTGGGCGCCACCGCATCCGGCACTGCGGACACCGCCACCGCGGGCGGAGGGACCGTCCCGGACCTCGCCGCCGCCACGCAGGTCGTGATCCTCGGGATGACGACTCAGCAGGCCGAGGTCCTCGAGTACGTCACGCAGAAGGCGCAGGTCAAGGCGATGGCCTCCACGGCCGCCCCGGGCCTCAACATCACGCTCCTGCTGCGGTCGCCGAAGGACAAGGACGCGCCGGCCGTCGAGACGACCGGCATCGTCCTCGAGACGCTCATCAAGGAATACGGCGTCCTGCCGCCGGTGGTCCTGGAGGCGAGCCTTCCGCCGACGAAGTGACGGTCGCCGGGTGACGCCCGGCCGCCGCCACCGTCGGGGATGGATGGGCCATGGACGACCAGATCCGCGTCCTCATCGTGGACGACATCGCGGAGACGCGTGACCACCTGACGAAGCTGCTCAGCTTCGAGCGCGACCTCTCGGTCGTCGGCGCGGCCGCGTCGGGTCCCGAGGCGATCGAGATGGCGCAGAAGCTGCTGCCGGACGTCGTCCTGATGGACATCAACATGCCCGAGATGGACGGGATCACGGCCACGGAACGCCTGGCGTCGCTCGTCCCGACGGCAGCCGTGGTCATGATGTCCGTCCAGGGAGAGGCCGACTACCTCCGCAGGTCGATGCTCGCCGGTGCGCGCGAGTTCCTCGTGAAGCCGTTCAGCAGCGACGAGTTGACTGCGTCGATCCGGCAGGTCTACGAGCGCGAGCGCGAGAAGATCGGCCGGATGCCGGTGCAGACGCGGGCCGAGAGCCATGCCGCGACGCGGCCCGGACGGGATCCGGGCCGCGTGGTCGCGGTCTTCAGCCCCAAGGGAGGCGTCGGCCGCACGACCGTCGCGGTGAACGTCGCTGTCGCGGCGGCCGCGGAGGGCGCGGGCGGCATCGTCCTCATGGACGCAGCCTTCCAGTTCGGCGACGTGGCCATCCTCCTGAACCTCAATCCGCGGTCCAAGTCGATCGCGGACCTCATCCCCGAGCTCCAGGCCGGCGAGGCCGACTCGCTCGACACCTTCACGGTGTCGCACTCCTCGGGCCTCAACGTCCTGCTTGCGCCGCCGTCGCCCGAGACTGCGGACCTGATCACCCCGGCTGCCGCGAAGCGGGTGGTCGAGATGTTCCGCCAGACGAGCGACCTGGTCGTCGTGGACTGCCCGGCGTGGTTCAGCGACACGACGCTCGCCATCCTCGACACGGCCGACGTCATCCTGGCGGTCCTGACCCTCGAGATCACGAGCATCAAGAGCATCCGCCTGTTCCTGGAGGTCGCGGAGCAGCTGGGCTACCCGCAGGACAGGATCGTGCTCGTCCTCAACCGCGCGGATTCCGCCCTGGGCATCCGGGTGTCGGACGTCGAGCAGTCGATCGGCCGGAAGATCGACCACCAGATCATCAGCGACGGCCGCACGGTCGTCTACGCGCTCAATCGCGGCGTGCCGTTCGTCACGAGCAACCGCGAGATGCAGGTGTCCCAGGACGTCATGAAGATCGCCCGGGCGCTGATCGGCGCTATCCCGGCGCCCTCGGCGCAGCGGGCGAAGGTCGAACGCAAGAGAGGGATCTTCTCCCTCCGCTAGCCGGAGGCTCGACGGGAGGGGTTACAGTGTGCGTCCCCGGTGAGATGAGGCGGTTGCGATGTCCCTGCTGAAGCGCATCGAGAGTGCCCGACCCGGCGGGACCGGGCCGGGCCCGGAGCCCGCGTCGGGCCCGGCCGTCCCGGCGCCGGGCGGGACGCCGCCGGGTGCCCCTGCGCCCGCAGCCCGACTGCTCGCCACGGCACCCGTCCGCGAATCGTTCCGTGACGTCAAGTTCCGCGTCCAGTCGCGCGTCATCCAGGAGCTCGACCCACGGCTCGACCTCACCAATCAGGTCGAGGTCCGCCGCCAGATCGAGGGCATCTTCAGCCGCGTCGTCGATGAGGAGGGCCTGGCCCTCACGCGCGCCGAGCGCGTCCGGATGCTCGAGCAGATCACGGACGAGATCATCGGCCTCGGCCCGCTCGAGCCGCTCCTGCGTGACGAGAGCATCACCGAGATCATGGTCAACGGCCCGCGCCAGGTCTACGTGGAGCGGAGCGGCAAGCTCGAGCTGACGAACGTCGTCTTCCAGAACGACGAGCACGTCATGCGGATCATCGACCGGATCATCGCGCCCATCGGCCGGCGCGTGGACGAGTCGAGCCCGATGGTGGACGCCCGCCTGACCGACGGTTCGCGCGTCAACGCGATCATCCCGCCTCTCTCGCTCGTGGGGCCTGTGCTCACGATCCGGAAGTTCGCGGCCAGCCCGTTCACCGTCGACGACCTCGTCCGCTTCGGGACGGCGACCCCGGAGATGTTCGACTTCCTCCGCGCCTGCGTGGAGGCCCGCCTGAACCTCTTCGTCTCGGGCGGCACCGGCTCCGGCAAGACGACGACGCTCAACGTGCTCTCCTCGTTCATCCCCAACGACGAGCGGATCATCACCATCGAGGACGCCGCCGAGCTCCAGCTGCGCCAGGAGCACGTGGTGACCCTGGAGAGCCGCCCGCCGAACATCGAGGGCCGCGGCGCGATCCCGATCCGCGAGCTCGTCCGCAACTCCCTCCGCATGCGACCCGACCGGATCATCGTCGGCGAGTGCCGTTCCGGCGAGGCGCTGGACATGCTCCAGGCCATGAACACGGGCCACGACGGCTCCATGTCCACGGGCCATGCGAACAGCCCGCGCGACATGCTCGCCCGACTCGAGACGATGGTCCTCATGGCGGGCGTGGACCTGCCGCTGCGGGCGATCCGCGAACAGATCGCCTCCGCCGTCGACCTCGTGGTCCACCAGGCGCGCCTGAAGGACGGGACCCGGAAGATCACGAACATCACCGAGGTCCAGGGCATGGAGGGCGACGTCATCGTCATGCAGGACGTCTTCATCTTCGAGCAGACCGGCGTCTCCGAGGGGCGCATCCAGGGCCGGCTCAAGCCGACCGGGATCCGACCCAAGTTCGTCGAGAAGTTCGAGGTGATGGGCATCCAGCTGCCGCCCGGCCTCTTCGGGTTCAGTTTCTGAGCGGGAGGGCGTGAGGTGTCCCCGGTCGCCATCGTCCTTGCCGTCGTCGCGGCCATCGCGATCGTGATGATCGCCTACTCGCTGTCGACCGCCGGCTCGAGCGGCATCTCCGCCCGCATCGAGCGGTACGCGTCCCCGGGCGGGCGCCAGAAGGAGCAGGCCCGGACGGAGGCGCCCACGCCCTCGATCTCCGACCTGCTCACCCAGAGCGAGGCGCTGTCCCAGATCAACAAGGCGGTCGAGCAGCGCAGCTTCGGCGCCACCATGGCGCGGGACCTGGCACGGGCCGACCTGCACCTCCGGGTCAGCGAGTACATCCTCATCATCGCCGGGTGCACGGTGGGGGTCCCGCTCCTTCTGCTCGCGGCGTCGTTCCTGCTCCCGACGCTGGGCAACCCGATATTCCTCGTCATCGGGGCCGTGGTCGGCTTCCTCATTCCGCGCTTCTACGTCGGGCGGCGGAAGAAGAGCCGCCTCAACGCGTTCAACAAGCAGCTGCCCGACACGATCACCCTGATCGCGAACGCGCTTCGCGCGGGCTCGTCCTTCCTCCAGGCGATCGAGCTCGTGACACGCGAGTCGCGGCCGCCGATCTCCCTCGAGTTCAGCCGCGTCATCCGCGAGGTGAACCTGGGACTGCCGTTCGAAGGCGCCATGGAGAACATGGTCCGGCGTGTCCGGTCCGAGGACCTGGAGCTCATGGTCACGGCCATCACGATCCAGCACCAGGTGGGCGGCAACCTCGCCGAGATCCTCGATTCGATCGCGTACACGATCCGCGAGCGCATGCGCATCAAGGGCGAGATCCGCGTCCTGACCGCGCAGCAGCGTCTGTCCGGGTACATCGTCGCCGGGCTTCCGATCGGCATCGCCGGGCTGCTGTTCGTCATCGCTCCCAAGTTCATGGAACCGATGTTCCAGAAGCCGCCGGAGATCCTCGGACTGCCTGCGGGGGTCATCATCCTCGCGTTCGGCGCCTTCATGATGGCCATCGGCTTCCTCATCGTCCGCCGGATCGTGGACATCCAGGTCTGACCATGGACAGCTTCCTTCCGATCATCGTCGCCGCCGTCGCCGCGGGGTCGATCGTCCTCATCGCAGTCGCGGTCTCGAGCGGCCGCTCCACCGACCCCGTCCAGGCCCGGCTCTCGCAGCTGGGCACGATGCAGGCGCGGACGCTGGAAGAGCTCGAGCTGCAGCAGCCGTTCGTCGACCGCACGCTCCGGCCGCTCGCGACCCGGCTCTCGGGACTCTCGCGCAGGTTCACCTCGAGCACGCTCACGGATCGGACGGAGAAGCGCCTCGCCCAGGCGGGCCATCCGGGTGAGGTCCGTGTCCAGGAATGGATGGGCATCAAGGTCATCGCCGCGGCAGTCGGCGGTCTCGTCTTCTTCCTGATCTTCTGGCTGCTCCTCGGGACGGGCGTCCTGCTGGCCATCGTGCTCGGGGCGGTCGGCGTGATCGTCGGCTACATGGCGCCCGACTTCTGGCTGGGCCGCCGGGTCCGCTCGCGGCAGAAGCTGATCGTGCTGCAGCTGCCGGACGTCCTCGACCTGATCACGATCTCCGTGCGGGCCGGCCTCGGGTTCGACGCGGCCCTCGGCAAGGTCGTGGAGAAGATGAAGGGGCCGCTGCCCGACGAGTTCCGCCGCGCGCTGGCCGAGGTGCGCATGGGCAAGGCTCGCCGCGAGGCGCTGCGGGACATCATCCCGAGAACGGATGTCCAGCCGCTCACGAACTTCATCTCCGCAGTCATCCAGGCCGAGCAACTCGGCGTCTCGATCTCGAAGGTGCTCCAGGTCCAGTCCGAGCAGCTGCGCATCGACCGACGCCAGCGCGCCGAGGAGATGGCCCAGAAGGCGCCGATCAAGATGCTCTTCCCGCTCGTCGGGTGCATCTTCCCGACGCTGTTCATCGTCATCCTCGGGCCGGCCATCATCCTCCTCATCAACGGGCTCGGCGGCGTCAATCAGTGACGCGGCGGTCGGCCGCGGCGAGGGCGACGAACGCCTCGCGAGGGACGGTGCTGGCCGGCGACCTGGAGCTCGCCGAGAGCTTCTGGGCGAAGCTCCTCGGCCTGATGTTCCGGGCGGGCCTGGCCGACGGCGGAGGCATGTGGCTGCCGGGGTCGCCGAGCATCCACATGCTCTTCATGCGATTCCCGATCGACTGCGTCTTCGTGGGCGCCGCGGGCGAGGACGGGGCCCGCCCGGTCGTGGGCCTGCGCCGGAGCCTCCGTCCGTGGGTCGGCGTCGTCTGGTGGGTCCGCGGCGGGAAGGGGACGCTCGAGCTCCCCGAGGGGACGATCGACCGCACGGGGACGGCCGTGGGCGATCGGGTGACGATCGACCGCTGACCGCGTCGCCATCGGCCGCTGACCGCCGGGTGACCGGCGGGCACCATCCTGCGCGGGATGGAGACGCGAGCGACCAGGATCGCGGGCAGCGCGGCCGCGGCGGGGCCCGGGCCGGGCGCAGGCACCGTCCGCGCGGCGGCGGTCGCGGCCGCGCGCGTGCTGGACCTGCTGCTCCCGCCCCGCTGTCCGGGCTGCGGTCGCGAGGGCACGGTCCTGTGCACCGCGTGCGCCGCCGAGCTCGACGCACGGCTGGGCCTCCCGCCCGGGATGCCGGTCGGTTTGCCGTCCCACGTGCCCCTCCCGCTCGTGGCGCACGAGTGGTGCGTGTCGTACGCAGGCCTGGGGCGAGCCGCCATCCATGCACTGAAGTACGACGGAGAGCGGCGGCTGGCCGAACCCCTCGGGGCGGCGCTCGCGCGACGCTGGATCGCGTGCGGCGCCGGCGGCGACGTGCTCGTCCCGGTCCCCGTGCACCGCGACCGGCTGCGCGAGCGCGGGTTCGACCAGGCCCGGCTCATCGCGTCCGCGGTCGGGCGCGCCGGTGGCGTCCCGGTCGCGGACGCCCTCGTCCGGCGGCGGAGCACGGTGCGCCAGGCCGAGCTGGACCGGTCGGGCCGGGCCGGCAACATGTCCGGCGCGTTCGAGGCCGGGACGGCGGGCGCAGCGGCTGTGCGGGGCCGGTGGGCGATCCTGGTGGACGACGTGATGACCACCGGGGCCACGCTTCGCGAGGCAGCTCTCGCGCTGCACGCGGCCGGCGCCGTGGCGGTCTCCGCGCTCACCGTCGCTCGCGAGCGATGACGCGGAACGGGACTTCGGTACGGTCCCCGGGCGTCCTTCGGGCGCTGGCGGACTCCGGGGTCGGCGGACCTATACTCGGGTCGTGACATCGGCCGTGCCGGCGCGCGCTCGCTGCGGACCTCCCGCTGCGCCGCGCGCCGCGCCGCCCATGGGAGGTCATCCGTGAGGACGATCGTCAAGGGCAAGAACATCGACGTCCCGGACCGCACCCGCGCGTACGCGGAGCGGAAGATGGCGCGCCTCGAGCGGTACCTCGATGACCGGACGGACGCGATCGTCGAGCTCTCGACCGAGAAGCACCGGAGCGCGGCGGACTCGTGCATCGTCGAGGTCACCCTCGTGATCGACGGGGAGACGCTCCGGGGCCGGGCCGCCGGACCCACCCACAAGGCCGGGATCGACGAGGTCGTCGACAAGATGGAGCGCCGCGCCGTGGACTTCCGGGAGAAGCCGCGGTCGGCGCGGGTCAGGCCTCCCGAGGAGAAGGAGCTGCTGCGCAGGATCGCCGACGGCACCGCGGAGGAGGGACGGGAGCGCCGCGTCGTCAAGACCAAGCGTTTCGCGATCGAGCCGATGTTCGAGGAGGACGCCATCGACCGGATGGACGAGCTCGGCCACGACTTCTTCGTGTTCGTGAACGCCGAGAACGAGCGGATCGCGGTCCTCTACCGTCGCTCCGACGGCGCGTACGGGCTCATCGAGCCGGTCGTCGGCGGCGAGTACACGCCCGCTCGGCCCACGCGCGCCAAGTCGAAGGCCGCGACGGCGTGACCGGCGGCTCCCGCCCGGCCCGCGCGGCGCGCACGGGAGCGGGAGCCGGGCGGTCAGCCGGGCCCGCGCCGGTAGAGACCGGCCTCGCGCTCGAGAAGGCCGGCGTCCACCAGGTAGCGGCGGAGCGCCGAGGCGTCGGGGTGGACGCGCGCGACCCTCGCGTTCACCTCGGGCTCCGGCCAGGGCCCTGGGTCGCCGAAGGCGGCACCCAGGAGCCAGCGGAGGATCACGCGGCGCTTGCGCTCGCGGGCCGGGATGCCCGTGAGGCGGCCGTCGCGGACGAAGGCACGCAGCGTGCGCGACACGAACATCGGGTCCTCGTCCAGGGCGCCCGCCAGGGCGATGACAGCGAGGTCGTCCGCAGCCGTGCCGGGCTCGTGGGCGGTCGGGGGGTACGCCGGGCGCGAGGGCGCGTCGGGGCGCGAGGGCGCGTCGGGGCGCGGCGGATCCTGCGCACGATCGACCTCCGGCATCGCCGGACGGTACCACGCCGCGGGCCGAGCACGCGATGACGAGCCCGCGGACGGAGAAACCGGTCTCGCTCCCGGGCGGCCGCGCCCTGGGCGCCCATCTCCCGATGGCGGACGGCATGGTCCGCGCCGTGGACCGGATCGCGGACGTCGGAGGCAGCGCGCTCCAGGTCTTCACGGACAACCCCACCTCCTGGCGGCGACGGGCCGAGCCGCCGGTGGAGCAGCCCGCCTTCCGGGCGCGCCTTGCGGAGAGGGGTGTGGGCCCGGTCGCCATCCACGCGCCGTACCTGGTGAACCTGGCCGGGCCCGAGGAGGAGCTGTACGAGCGCTCGGTGGAGCTCCTGGCGTCGGAGCTCACGGTGGCGCTCGGGTTCGACGCGCGCCTCGTGAACGTGCACGTCGGATCGCACCGGGGTGCCGGACGTGAGCTGGGCATCGAGCGCCTGGCCCTCGGGATCGAGCGGGCGCTCGACCGGGCGACGCCTGGCGGCCCGGTCCCGCTCGTCGTCCTCGAGAACTCGGCCGGGGGCGGGTTCGCCGTGGGGGTGACGGTGGAGGACCTCGCCGACATCGCGGACGCGCTCGCCGGTCGCGGCCTCGGCCGCGACCGGGTCGCGTTCTGCCTGGACACGGCCCACCTGTGGGGCGCCGGCTACGCGATCTCCGAGCCCGGCGGGGTGGACGACCTGCTGGCGCGCGTCGACGCCCTGCTGGGCCCGGGCAGCATCGCCATGGTCCACCTCAACGACTCGAAAGCCGAGCGAGGCTCGAGGATCGACCGGCACGAGCACCTCGGAGCGGGACGGATCGGCCACGCGGGGCTTCATCGCCTCCTCACCCACCCGGCCCTCGCCGGCGTTCCGCACTACCTCGAGACGCCCGGGATGGACGAGGGGTATGACGCGCTCAACGTCGCGAACGCGCTGCGGATCGCCGCCGGCCTGCCCCTGGAGCCGGTCCCGCCCGAGGCGCTGGCGGCGCGCGGGTCCGCCGGCCTGTCGGCGCCCGGATGACGGCCGTGGCGGGCCGCTCGTCCCCTCCTCGCGAGGCGGTCGGTGTCCGGGACCTCGGCGGCGCCCCGGCGGTGGGTAGTCCCCTGGGCGTTGGGGGCCCGGCCGCCGACGATCCCCGCCGCACGGGCGCGTGGCCCGCTCCCGGTCGCTGGGAGCTGCTGGGGCTCTGCACCGTCCTCGCGATCGCGGCGCTGGTGCGATTCGCGTTCCTGCCCACACGGGGCGAGTTCGACCTCGACCAGGGCCACGACATGCTCGTGCTGCGCGACTTCGTGAGGGCCGGCATCGTGCCGCTGCTCGGTCCGCCGACCTCCGTCGGCGCCGGTCATCACGGCGCCGTCTGGTACTACCTGCTGGCCCCTGCCGCGCTCCTGAACGGCGCGAACGACCCGATCCCGGTCGTCGCCCTCCTCGCGCTCCTGGGCGTCGCTGCCGTCGCCCTGACGTGGTGGTTGGCGCGGTCGGTCGGCGGCCCCGTCGCCGGCCTGGTCGCCGCCATCGTCCTCGCCGGCTCCGCGACCGCGATCCAGGCCTCCACGTTCATCTGGAACCCGAGCCCCATGGCGGCGTCGAGCGCGCTCGCGTTCGCGGCCGCGCGCAAGGCGTGGCGCGACGACTCCCCGGCGTGGTGGCTGCTCGCCGCGGTCGGCGCGATGCTCACCATGCAGCTCCACTGGCTGGGCGCCCTCATCGCGCCCCCGCTGGCCGTCCTCTGGCTGGCGCAGGTCCTCCGCGCGGGACGCACCCGATCCGGCGCCCGGACGGCACGTGGCCGGCGGGGCATCCTCCTTGCCGGGGTTGGATCGGTGGCGATCGTCGCGGCGGGATACCTCCCCCTCGCGATCCACGAGGTCACCTCGGGCTTCACGGAGATCCACCTCATCCTCGACTACCTCCGCGGCGGCGGCGAAGGCTCGGCGCTCGACCC
>JAKOQS010000113.1 GCA_029778235.1 Chloroflexota bacterium
CATCCTGTCGTCCTCGCCTGGTGGCGCGAGGAGGGCGGCGACGCGATCACGTTCGCCAGCGACGCCCACCGGCCCGACGCCCTGGCCGCCGGGTTCGCCGAGGCCGCGGCCGTGGCGCGAGCGGCCGGGTTCCGCGGAGGCGACAGCCCGGCGGACCTGTGGCGGCGCGACTAGCGTCAGCCCATGGACGTCGTCGCCTGGCTCCTGGACTCCGACCCCGCCCTGCGCTGGCAGGTGCTGCGCGACCTCGTGGGTGCCCCCGCGGAGGAGGTCGCGGCAACGCGGGCGCGCGTCGCTGAGGAAGGGTGGGGCGCCCAGCTCCTGGCCCGGCAGGCGGAGGACGGACGCTGGGCCGGCGGGACGTACCGGCCCGGCTGGGCCCGGGAGGACGAGCCGTTCTACGACGCCTGGACCGCGACGCACTTCTGCCTGCAGCAGCTCGTCGACCTCGGCGTGGACCCGGACCATCCGGCCGTCCGCCGGGCCGTGCAGCGCGTCGCCCGGAACGTCCGCTGGGAGCACGACGACGAGCCGTACTTCTCCGGCGAGATCGAGGCCTGCATGAACGGCGTCGCGCTGATCTCCGCGGTGTACGTCGGCCAGGGGGGCGACCCGATCGTCGCGACGCTGCTGGCGGACCAGCTGCCCGACGGCGGATGGAACTGCTACGCGCAGTACGGCGCTCGGGTCTCCTCGTTCCACTCGACAATCTGCGCGCTGGAGGGCCTGCTGGCGTGGCGGCGCGCCCGGGGCGAGGACGCCGCCGTGGCGGACGCCCAGCGGGCCGGGGAGGAGTACCTGCTCGAGCGCGGCCTGTTCCGGCGACGCACCGATCGCTCCGTGCCGGACCCCCGCATGACGATGCTGTCGTACCCGGTGCGGTGGTACCACGACGTGCTGCGCGGACTGGACCACTTCCGGCTCGCCGACAGGCGGGACGCGCGCCTGGCGGAGTCCGTCGAGCTCGTGCGCGGCAAGGCCGGACCGGACGGACGCTGGCGTCTGGAGAACGCCCACCAGGGTCCGTCGTACCTCGACCTGGGCGACGAGGGCTGGCCCAACAAGTGGGTGACGTTGCGCGCCCTGCGGGTGCTGCGCTGGTGGGACGGTGATCAGCCGGCGACGCGCCAGGCCGCCTCGTAGGCGTCGATCTCTCCGAGCAGGCGCGCCTTCGCCGTGGCGTCGGCGAACGAGTACCGCACCGCCGCCCGCGCGAGGTCCGCGACCCCGGCCGTGTCGAGACCCAGCATGCCTGCCGCGACGCA
>JAKOQS010000114.1 GCA_029778235.1 Chloroflexota bacterium
CTACGAGCCGAAGTCATCCGCCCTGGACGGCGAGTGGGCCCCTCCGGCGGTGGTCCGGGCGTAGCGCACAGATCGCCGGGACGCCACCGAGGCGGGTCGCGACGCGGGCGGCGACGAGACGCCCCCAGTCCTGGCGCATCGGGTCCTCGGGCGCTCGTCGGTCGTCGTCGCGAAGCCGTCGAGCGAGATGTTCAGGTCGAGCCGCACGGCCGTGGACGGCCCCTCCGGAGCGATCGCTTGGAGGTGGCGCGCCGGGGATCGTCCGGGCCTCCCTCAGGCCGGCATCGGCTTCGGCTGCCAGAGCTCGATCTTCGTCCCTTCGGGGTCGAGGATGTGCGCGAAGCGGCCGTTGGGCTCGTCGGGGAGCACGGTCGCCTCCACGCCGTGCCGTGCGCAGCCCGCAAGGATGCCGTCGAGATCGTCGACGGCCAGGTTGACCATGAAATCCTTCGTCGAGGGTGCGAAGTAGGTCGTGTCGGCCGCGAACGGGCTGAACACGGTGGCAGCGCCCGGATGAGCGGTCATCGCCTCGGATCGAAAGACGACGCCGCCCCAGTCCTGGACCTCCAGGCCGAGCACGTCGCGGTACCACGCGGCGAGCGCGCCCGGGTCCCGCGACTTGAAGAACACGCCACCGATCCCGAGGACTCTGGCCATCCCACCCTCCTGACCCGCAGACCATACCCCACGTCTGGTGCGCGGAGCGGCGGCCGGGGATGCGACGCCTGGGGGAGGCCCTCGGAGCGGACGGGGGCGGGAGTACCCGCGCGCTGCGATCCGGTCATCGAGGTCCGAGGCTGCCGCAGTGGTCGCCCGGCCATCACGGGTCCCGACCGTGGGCCGGATGATGTCCCGCGGCGCCCCCCGGTCTGGGCCCGCTCGAGGGGTGGGGACGTGCGACAGCCAGGTATCGGACAATGCCACCCCGGCACGCATGGACGTTCGGTGGCCCGGGAGCACGCCGCGTCGCGGCTCGCCGAGGCCGTGGCGGCGGGTGGCATTCTCGTCGACGACTCGCACGCGCCCGCCGCCTGGATCCTCGCGGACCGGGCGGGGAACAAGGTCTGCATCGCGGCGTGGCCTGACGGCGCCGTCGATCCGCAGGATCCCGGATCGGACTGACTGGGTATCGTGGGCGGATGAGGGGATCGATGCGCGTCGTCCTCGAGATCGGCAAGGCGCCCCGCCGCGTGGTGGCCGGGGCGGTGGATTGGCCGGGACTGGACCGGTGGGGCACGTCAGAGCCTGCCGCCCTCGCCGTCCTCCGTTCCTATGTCGACCGCTACGCGCATGCCGCGCAGGGGGCTGGGCTGGGATCGGAGTTGGCCCGGCAGGCGGGGACAGTCGAGGTCGTGGAGCGCGTACCCGGTTCGAGCTCGACCGACTTCTGGGGCATCGCGCACGTCCCGTCACGCATGGAGCACGAGCCGCTGTCGAGCGACGAGCTCGAGCGCAGGCTCGCCCTCCTGGCCGCGTGCTGGGCCTACTTCGACGACACCGTCGACCGCGTCTCCGGCGAACTGCGGCCGGGTCCCCGGAGTGCCGGCCGGACCCGCGAGCAGATCATCCGCCACGTCTACGGGAGCGAACCCGAGCAGTTCACGCGCAAGGTGGAGGTCAGGACGCCGATCGAGGCCGTCCTGGCCCCGGATGGCCTCGCCCGGCACCGGCAGCAGACCCTCGAGGCCATCCGCGACTACCACCGCGTGGGACGGCGGGCTCGCACGTGGCCGCTGCCATTCCTCATCCGGCGCATCGCCCACCACGTGATGGACCACGCATGGGAGCTGGAGGACCGCGACCCTGCCCGCTGACAAGACGGCAGGGCGGTCCCGGCCAAGCGGTCCGCTCCGCCACGCCTGAGGCATCACGGCGCCGGGCGTCCTGCGCCTCGAACCACAACGTGGTCGGGGCAGAACCTCGAACTCGGACGACGCCCGAACCAGGGGTCAAGAGCACGGACGAGAGTCAGTCTGGTCGGGCGAGAGGCATCGCCCCGCGACCACCGACATTCTCGTGATGCGCCTCGCCGAGCCGCCGGAGCCGTGCGGGTGGCTGCGGAGCGCGTGACGCGCCGGTCGTTTCGCCACGTCGCCGAGCCCGCTACCGATCCTGAGGTCGGCGTGGTCGCAGCCGTCATGGTCGCTGCCGCGAGCCTGGAGGCCAGCCGACCGCTCGCTGCAGTGACGCGGGGAGCGCCTCGTTCCCCGGGCAAGGAGGGCCTCGACCGGGCAGGCCCCGCCGTCAGATGGTCGGTGGGACCGGCTTCCCTGGGAACAGCTGCTGGAACTGCTTCGCGTACTGGCGCTTGCCCACGAGGCGCCAGAGCACCCTCACGGAGCGCGGCATGCCCCCGTAGAACTGCTTGCGGTCCGCGGGCGTGGAATTCGCCAGCAGCATCCCGAGTTGGGGCAGCAGCCGGCTCCTCGGGATCGCTCCGACGCTGTGTTCGGCCATCGCCTCCCATTCCTGGGGCGTGACCACCCGCTCGGCGACCGGGACGACCTCGACGACTTCGCGGCGCAGGTGCACCTTCAGCACGTCGAGCATCCGCTCGTAGGCATCGGCCAGCTGTTCGCCGACCGCCGGGTCGGCCGTCGCGCGCCAGCGGGCGAGAAGGGGGCTCGCCTCGGCGAGCAGCGCCGCGACCTGGGCGTGGTGGGCGCGCATCTGGCCGACGTGCAACGCGCAGGCGGGCGCGCGCTGCTCGAGCTTGTCCCACAGGAGCGTGTCCTCGCTCTCGTGATGCGTGTGCAGCGTCGCGTCGAGATCGGCGAGCCACTGACCCAGGAACTCGCTGCGTGCCGTGTCGCCGGCGGGTGCACCGCGCACCATCCCCGGCGCCTGCTCGTATCCCCACAGGAACGCGTTGTGCAGGATGCGCATGTCGTCGCCGCTGCAGAGCTTGGGGCCGTCGGGAATGGGCGGAGGGGTCTCACCGGGCAGGGAGACGTACTCCATGGTCATGGATGGACCTCCTGGGACGCGGGGACGGCTGGGCATCCCCAGCCTAGGGGCCACGACCGCCGTCCACAACCCCCAGACCCGAGCCACGCGACCGACGGCAGGTCGCGCACGTCATGTGCGTTCACGCTGCGGGGCTCCGAAGCCAGAGCGCCACGCCGATCCAGGCGAACCCGAGTGCGAGCAGCACGCCGAAGATGGCCGTTCCAAGCTGCCCGGCCGCAGGGGGCAGGAACTCGGCGACGAAGAAGACGAACAGGAATCCGGCCATCGCCCCCAGCAGGAGGACCGCCGCGGGACGCGGGAAGACGTCCGCCTGGAACGTCGCGATCCCAGTCAGCAGGAGTCCGAGGGTGAGCGCGATGCCGAGGAAGAAGACGATGGGATGCTCGCCGATCGGGCCGTTGACGGACGGCTGGAGAAGCGGCGTCGCCGCGACCAGGACCAGGAGGAGCAGGCCGATGGAGAGAAGGGCGTGTGCCACGAGCCCGAGGACACCGGCGGCGTCCGCCTGGACGACGTACATCGCGGGCAGGGACAGGAGCAGCAGCGCCGCCGCGCCAAGAGTGAGCGAGGCGACGGCCGGCGGGATGGTCGCTCCGATGACGGGCCTCGACGCGATGAGCAAGGCCGTGAGGCCGAAGAGGAGTGCCCCGCCGACGACGACCGGGCCGCTCAGATGGATGGCCGTGCTCATCGGGCGACCGCCGGCCACTGCCGATCGATGTCCGTCATCCCGTACCCTCCCGTACGCGCCATCGGCTGGCGTGAGGGTGTAGTATTTCGTTGATGTTTTCGGAAAGTCAATAGACATCAGAGAGGTGCGCTCCCTTGCCACGACCCTACCGTCTCGGTCGACGGGCCGAACAACAGGCGGAGACGAGGGACCGGATCCTCGGCGCGGCGGTCGAGCTGTATCGGACGCTCGGATACGCGGGCACCACGACCAAGGCAGTCGCACGCGCCGCCGACGTGGCCCCGGCGACGGTGCGCAATCACTTCGCGACCCCCGAGGCGCTCGCCGCCGCGGCCGGGACCCGCATCCTGGACGACCTGCGGCCGCCCGATCCCTCGATCGTCGACGGGGACCCGTCACTCGCGTCTCGTGTCGCGCGGCTCGCGGTCGAGCTGGCCGCCTACTTCGAGCGCGGGGATCCGTGGTGGCCCGTGCTGCAGCGGGACCCCGAGCTGGCGGCGGCCTGGGCCGGGGTCGCCGAGGCAGCGGAGCTCGGGCTCGTGCGTCTGTTCCGGGCCGCGCTGGGACCGCTCGCGGACGACCCCGTGGCGATGGCCGTCGCGCGCACGACGATCGGGCCGCCGCTCCACATCACGCTCCTCATGTCCGGCCTGTCCCGCTCGGATGCCGTCGAGGCGCAGCTCGACGTCGTGATCCCATGGCTGGAGCGTCGGGTGGCGATGCTGGACCAGGCGGCGCCGCAAGGATGATCGTCGTCGCTCGCGATCTCGAGCGCATGGCGCACCCGACAGGTGGTGGGCGCGGGTCAGCAGTCCGCGAGATCCCGGTCGAGGGGCGCGATGAGTGGCTGACGGCGGCCGGGATCGCCGGCGGGCGACGACTCGTCATCGCCCCCCGCCGGGCGCGCGACCGAGCGCGAGCTGTCTGTCGTCGCGGCCGTCCCGGCAACGTGCTTCGAGAAGGCGGCCGCCCACCGGCTCGGCCTGCCGCATTCGACGGTGAAGTGCCACCGGGCGACCGCGCGGCCCAAGGTGCGCCTGACGACCACCGCACAGCTCGTGTGGATACTTGGGGCTGCGCCGGATGCAGGTCAGGCCGACGCCGTCAGCAGCGGCCGCGGGCCTCGTGGAGGCGTCTTCACGCGCATCTACTGGTTGTGGTCGGGGCGAGAGGCATTGCCCCGCGACCATCGACCTTGCGATCACGATGCGGCTGGCAGAGCCGCCGGAGCCGTGCGGGTCGCTCAGGAGCGCGTGAGGCGGGCGGCCGCGATCCGCGGCCGCCCGCCCCTCGCAGGTCGGCCTACTTCCCGAACACCGAGGCGAGGACCGCCAAGGCGACCGGCGTCTGGGCCGAGGTGATCGCCGGGTCCCCGTGGGCGGCGCCGGGCACGAGGGTGAACGTCGCCGTGCCCGCCTTTGCCGTGACGGCGTCGGCGAGGATCTTCGACTGCTGGTTGGGGACCTGGCAGTCGGAGTCCCCGTGCGCGATCGAGTAGACGGGGAGCTTGGTGGCCGTCGCCACGTACGTCAGCACGCTCGCCTGCTTGACCGTGTCCGGGATCGTCGGGAGCGCGGCCCCGAGCCAGGCAGACTCGGGGGAGCTGGCGTCGTCGTGGGTCTGGACCTGGCCGTTGCACGCCGCGGGCGAGCTGGCGGCGAACTCCGCGTCCATCTGCCCGAAGTCGGTGGGGCCGTACCAGTCGACGACCGCCGACACCGCCGAGGAGACGCCCGCGTTGCCGAGCGAGGCGTCGTCGAAGATGGTGGTTTGGTCGCCGGTGGCCCCGACCATCGAGGCGAGATAGCCGCCTGCCGACTCGCCCCAGACGGCGAACTTGTCGGGATCGAACCCGTACTTCGAGGCGTTGGCGCGGAGGAAGCGGATGGCGGCCTTGACGTCCTGGACCCCGGCCGGGAACGTTGCCTCGCCCGACAGGCGGTAGTTGACCGACGCGGCGGCGTAGCCCTTGGCGAGGATCGCCGCGGCGTCGCCTGCCTCCATCGCCGCGTCGCCCATCTTGAACGCGCCGCCGTGGATGAGGACCACGAGCGGGACGGGGCCGGTGGCGCCCGGCGGCAGGTAGATGTCGAGCGTCTGGGACGGTGAGGCGCTCGCGTAGGCGACGCCCGAGTACGTCGGCGTCGCCCCGCCGGCCGAGGGCCCGCCTAAGGCGCCGGAGGGCCGGCCCCCGGTGGGCAGGCTCGCCGCCGGGCTCGCTGCGGACGCGGCGGCGCTGGAGGCGGCGGCCGCGGCGCTCGGCGTCGACGCCGCCTGCGCGGCCTGGGTCGCCGACGCGCCGCCCGATCCCGTCGAGCAGGCGGCGGCGATGGCGATGACGGGCAGCAGCGCGGCGAGGCGGCGTGGTCGTGGGTGGGTCGCCGGGGGGTTCATGTCAGCTCCCTGGTCGGGCGCTCGTGACGGAGCGCGCTCTTGGTTTCGACCGGACCAGCGTGCGCTCCGCGGGTTGGACGACCACTGGGGATGGGTGAGAGCCGGGTTAGAAGTCCTCGGTCCCGTCGGAGTCGTCGGGCGGCCCGGCGCCCTCGTCGGCGGGCGCGAGCGGCAGGCGCATCCCCACGACGGCGCCCCCGCCCAGCCGCGCCTCCGCGAAGGCCGTCCCGCCGGCAGCCTCGGCCGCGTCCCGGACGATCGAGAGGCCGAGCCCCGACCCGGGTCGCGTCCGCGCCTCGGCGGCCCGGTAGAAGCGGTCGAACACGCGGCCCAGGTCGGCCGCGGCGATCCCCGGGCCCCGGTCGGCGACGGCGACGGTGCCCTCGCTCACCGACACCTCGATCGGTGCCGTGCCGCCCGGGTCGAATTTGACGGCGTTGTCGAGCAGGTTCGCGACCGCGCGCGCGATCGAGGGTCGGCGCGCGAGCACAGCGCTCCAGTCGGCCGTGACGGAAACCTCGCGCCCGCTTCGGCGCCGGGTGCGCTCGGCCGCCCGCTCCACCAGCGGCGCGAGGGCCACGACCGTGACCGGCTCGTCGTCACGGCGGTCGGCGGCGAGGTCGACGAGCTCGTCGAGCAGCGCCGTGAGGTCGCGGGTCTCGGTCGACAGGTCGTCGAGGACCCGGTTGCGCTCGTCGGGCGGCAGGTCGGGGTGGCGCCGGAGCACGTCGACGTTCGCCCGCAGGCTCGTGAGCGGCGTGCGGAGCTCGTGGCCGGCGTCCTGGACGAGCCGCTGCTGGGCCTCGCGCGAGCGGGCGAGCGCGGCCAGGGCGTCGCCGAAGGCGTCGGCGACCCGAGTGATCTCGTCGCGGCCGTGCGCCGGGACCGCGACGTCCAGCCGGCCGGTCGCGGCGACCCGGTCGGCAGCGTCGGCGAGGCCCACGAGCCGGCGCGTGAGCTGACGGGCGAGGGCCCACCCCGCGAGGGCCGCCAGAAGGGCGACAGTCGCGACCGCCACGAGGGTGCCGGCGCCGACGGCGGCGATCACCTGGTCCGTGTCGGCCATGCTCCGCGCGACCTGGACGGCGCCCCCGCCGTCGATCGGCTGCGTGAGCATCCGGGCGTGCACGCCGTCGATCGAGACGTCGCGCACCTCCGCCGCCGCGCTCCCGGACGCGATCGCGACGTCGGCCGGGCCCACCGGCAGGGCGGGGCTCGCCGGCTCCGCGATCGCGCCCGCGGCGTCGAGCCGCTGCGTGACGAAGACCGAGCCGGCCCCCGGCCCGGGGCCGATCCCGCCGGGCGCATCGCCGGGCTGCTCGCCCGCGTCTGTGGGCGCGCCGGCGAACCTCGCGATGTCGGCCAGGGAGCGGTCGATCTCCGAGGTCAGGGCCTGCGCCGTCGCGAGCCACGCCCACGCGCCGATCGCCACGCTGACGACCGTCGAGATGCCGACCATCGCGAGCACCAGGCGCGTCCGGACGCTCATCCCGCGCGCACCGCGTAGCCCACGCCGCGGACCGTGCGGATCAGCGGCGCCGTCCCCGCCGGCTCGACCTTGCGGCGAAGGTAGGAGATGTAGACCGCGAGGTTCTTGGACTCGGGGCCGAAGTCGTAGCCCCAGATCCGCTCGTAGATCGTGTCGTGCGCCAGGACCTGGCCGGCATGGCGCATCAGCAACTCGAGCAGGTCGAACTCGGTGCGGGTCAGCTCGATCTCGTGGTCCCCGCGCCACGCCCGGCGCGCCGTCGGGTCGAGGCGCAGGTCGGCGACCTCCAGCGCGCCCGCTCCGGGGGCCTCGCGTCGCGCGCCTCGTACCGGCTCCGCCGCAAGAGGGCGCGGACACGCGCCAGCAGTTCCGCCAGATCGAACGGCTTCGCGAGGTAGTCGTCCGCGCCCGCATCGAGACCGGCCACTCGGTCCCCGGTCTCGCGGCGGGCGGTGAGCATCAGGATCGGGATGTGGTCGCCCTGGGCCCGAAGAGCTCGGCACGTGCCGAGCCCGTCGAGCCTCGGCATCATCACGTCGAGCACGAGCAGGTCGAACGGCACCTCGGCCTCGTGCATCGCGGCGAGCGCGGCAGCGCCGTCCTCCGCGCCCGTCGCGTCGTACCCCTCGAGACGGAGGGCACGCGCCACGGCCTCCCGGATAGCGCGGTCGTCCTCGGCGATCAGGATGCGCATCGCGGCCATGGCCCAATCATGCGGCGTGATCGGGTTAGAGCGGGGTGAGAATGCGCCGTCGGCCTCCCTGCGGATGGCCGGATCGGCCGGATGGTCTCAGCGACCAGGCGGTGCGACCGCTGAGGGCATGACGGCGCGCCGGTCCGGTCCGCACGGGCTCCCACAGGGGATCCCGAGCCGCGACGTCCGACCACAGCGCCGACTCCAGCGACGTGCATCCGGCTGCGTCCGTCTTCCCCGAGGTCGGCATGGCGGCGGCCGTCCTGGTCGCGGGTCGGAGAAGGTGGCGGCTCACCGAAACGCCGCGGTCTACACGTCGCGCTTCACCGGCGGCCGCAACGGCTTCGAGTACCTGCTCGCCTACCTCGGCATCCGCCAGAAGAACGGGATGCCGGGGCACCCCCAGGCCCTGGGCAAGGTCGAGCGCTTCCACCAGACGCTCAAGCGCTGTGATGCGCCTCGCCGAGCCGCCCGAGCCCTGCGAGTGGCTGCGGCGCGCGTGACGCACCTGCCGTCGCGGGCCAGCTGACCGAGCAGCTCATCTAGCGCGGGCGGGCGGAGGAGTGGCGCGTCGCCGGAGGGCTTGAGTCGACCTCAGATCGTGAAGATCCCGCCGCCCTCTGGAGGCCGTCAAGGACCAGGTCGAGCCCGTACTGGAATTCGTGCGCGTAGTCGTACCCAGGCCGCATCCCTGAGATGTAGGCGACAAGGTTGGGGTACGCGTCGACGGGGAACCCCTCGAGCGTGACCCGGCCCAGCTCCGCGACCTCCTCGGAGGGATGGAACGGGAGGTTCATCGCAAACAGGGCGAAGCCGTAGATGTAGCTGTCCAGGAGCGAGTACGCATGCGCGATCATCGGCATGTCGAGGCCTGCCGATCGCAGACTGCCGATCACCGCGTCGTGGTGGCGAAGGTTCGCCGGCCCTGGGGTCCGCCGCGACTCCATCAGGCCGAGCGCCCATCGGTGGCGCAGCAACGTTTCGCGGAGCGACTGCGCCCGTTGGCGCATCGCGGTCTTCCAGTCGGCCCCGGCAGCAGGCAGATCGATCTCGCTGAAGACGAGGTCGACCATCCCGTCGATCACCTCGTCCTTGTTGGCGAAGTGGTAGTAGAGGGCCATCCCCTCGACACCGAGCTCCTGGCCGAGCCTGCGCATGGTCAGAGACTCGAGCCCGCCCCGATCGGCGAGCTTGATCGCGGCGTCGAGCACCCGCTCGCGGCTCAGAGGGGCGCGTCGCTCTGCTCGCTTGGTCGTCCGCGTCATCGGCCTCCTCAGGGATCGAGTCGACTGACCACTTCCGGGTTGACATCCTTCACTTTACACAGTAAAGTCAGCCCTGCCAACTTTACGACGTAAAGCGCAAGGGAGCCACCGGCGATGCAGGCGATCGTCCAGGACAGGTACGGCACGGTCGAGGTCCTCGAGTCACGGGACATCGATCGGCCCGAGATCGGCGACGGCGACGTTCTGGTCCGTGTCCACGCGGCGTCGATCCACGTCGGTGACTGGATCGTCATGACGGGCTCGCCGTACCTCATGCGGATGGCGACCGGGCTTCGCAAGCCGAGGAACCGCGTCCCGGGGACGGACATCGCGGGGACGGTGGAGGCGGTCGGCAAGGACGTGAGGGTGGTCCGCCCAGGTGACGACGTGTTCGGGTGGTGCGCGGGTGCCTTCGCCGAGTACGCGTCAGCGAGCGAGGACCACTTCGCGCTCAAGCCGGCCAACCTCTCGTTCGATCAGGCCGCAGCCGTCGGGGTGTCCGCCACGACCGCCCTCCAGCTGCTGCGTGATGAGGGGCACGTCCACCCCGGGCAGAGGGTCTTGATCAACGGCGCGTCCGGGGGCGTGGGCACCTTCGCCGTGCAGATCGCCAAGGCGTTCGGTGCCGAGGTGACCGGCGTCTGCAGCACGAGGAACGTGGAGCTGGTCCGCTCGATCGGGGCCGACCACGTCATCGACTACACCAGGGAGGACTTCCGGAAGGGTGCACCGCGCTACGACCTCATCCTCGACAACGTCGGGGACCACTCGATGTCGGCGACGAGGCGAGCGCTGGCCCCCAACGGGTTGCTGCTCTCCAACGGTGGCGGACACGCCGGCGGCGCGCTCGGCCGCATGATCCGGCTCGCGATCGTGTCGATGTTCGTGCGCCAGCAGGGCAAACCGGCCCCCAAGTTCGAGAACCGAGCCGACCTGGAGGTCCTCAGGGAGCTCGTCGAGGCCGGGAAGGTCACGCCGGTGATCGACGGCACCTACCCGCTGCGCGAGACGCCGAGCGCGATCGCGCACGTCGCAGCAGGACACGCGCGAGGGACGGTCGTCCTTGCCATCGATGCGGCGACGGCCTGAGCGCAGGAGGATCTGAACGAGCCGATGCCGATGGGCAGAACCGCTTACCGCGCCGATGGATCCAACGCGGGATGACGTTCCACCCCAAGCCACGTGACCAAGAGCGGAGCCGATCGATGCCAGAGGTGCAGATCAAGCTGTCAGCGCTGTGGGTCGCCCTGATGCTCACCTACCTCCTGGGGGACGTCCTGCGATTCTGGAGCGGCGACGCCATCCCGGGCCAGTTCGGCAGCCTCAAGCAGGAGCTGGTCCCGGCGGCGTTGTTCGGAGTCGCCCTCCTGATGCTGGTTCCGATCGTCATGGTCGTCGTGTCCGTGACGCTGACCGGGCAGACGGTTCGATGGGTGAGCGTCATCGCCGCGGTCGGACTGTTCGCCTTCAACGTCATCGGCCTGCCGACGTACCCGGGGCTGTACGACAAGTTCCTCATCGTCGTCGGGCTGGGGTGGAACGCGGTCACGGCCTTGTATGCGTGGACCTCGTACGCGTAGGGCTGGGTTGTGGCCCGCGGCGATCCAGTGGTGGAGCCGGTCGGCGTGGTCGCCGCCGTCCTGGTCACCGGATCGGAGAAGGCGGCCGCGCACCGCCTCGGCGTGTCGCACTCGACCGTCAAGCACCACCTCGCGAACGCGCGGTCGAAGGTGGGGGCTGACACGACGGCGCAGCTGGTGTGGATCCTGGCGCCGCGCCTCCCCGGACCAGAGCCCAGGCCCGACGAGTAGCGCGGAAGCCCGCGGTCACATGGGCATCGCCTCGTAGACCCACATGTCCATCGGGCACCCTGCCAGCAGCGCGATCGCGCCGTCCAGCGAGTCGGCCTGGACGATGGAATAGCCGAGCGCCGCGCCCGGGTCCGACGAGAGGTCCGTGACGGTCCCGTCCCGAGCGACGTCCCGGCCATTGATCAGCGGGTTGCCGGAGTCGACCACGTGGTCCTTGATCGACGCCCACCACGCCTGGTGCGCCTGCCGGAACTCGGGGGTGCGCTCCATCGCGCCGTGGGCCAGGAACACGAACTTCTTCACGTCATCTCCTCGGTGGCTGTCGGGTCTCGCTGCAGGGACTCGAGGTAGTTCTCGAGCGTCTCGTGGTCCGTGCCCCACCAGGCGTGGAACTGCCCGGTCCAGTCCTGGAGGCGGACGAGCGGCTCGCGCTCGAGGGCCAGGAAGTTGGTCCGCCCGAGCTTGCGCCGCCTGACCATCCCCGCCTCCTCGAGCACGCGGACGTGCTTGTGGATGGCCGGCAGCGACAGGCCCCGGAGCTCGGCCAGCCGGCTGATCGATCGCGGCTGGAGGGCGAGCAGCTGGACGATCTCCCGCCGGTGTTCGTTCGCCAGGGCGTCGAACACGCGGCTCAGGTCGTCCATGCTTGGGACGGATGACACTTCACCATCAGGTTAACTGTAGTGGCCCGACCCGCTGCCGTCAACCGTCGATCCTTAGAGGTCGTAGGGGATTCGTGGCCACGTTCGGAGTGGTGCGCGGAGAGCACGACGAGGGTGCGGCGGCACGGGCCTTCCAGATCCTCCTGGTGGCCCAGGTCCCGATCGCGGGGTACTTCGCCCTGACCTGGCTGCCACGGGCCCCACGACCAGCGGCAGTGATCCTGGCCATTCAGCTATTGGCGGCGCTCGCGGCGATTGCGTTGGTGTTCGCTCTCGAAGGTTAGCCAGTGCTCCCGATCCAGACAGAGCCCTACTCGATCACCATCCCGCTTGCGGGTGATCCTAGTCGCCGCCCCGGAGGGGGCAGGCGCTGGAGCAGATGCCCGGCGAGGGACCGGCTTATGGTCGGGGCGAGAGGCATTGCCCCGCGACGACCGACCTTCTCGTGATGCGCCTGGCCGAGCCGCCAGAGGACTGCGAGTGGCTGCGCAGCGCTTGAAGGGTCGGCCCTCTTGCCCCGCCGAGCCCGCGCCACCGACCGCGAGGGTCGGCGTGGCTCCCGGCCGTCCTGGAGCCGGACAGCCCGAGCCGGTGAGCGTCCGCCTTTTCGGACCCGGCGACCGGCCCCGAGCCAACTACCGGTAGAGCTCCCCGAGAGCGGACCGCGCCCGCTCGAGGTACGGCTCGAGCTCCGGTTCAGCGGACAGCGCCCAGGCTTCGATCGCGCTCCAGATCGCGGACCACAACACGAGACCGATGCCGGCGTTCTCGACGTCCGCCGGATCGCCGCCGCGCCGCGAGGCGGCGTACTGCGCGATGAATCCCGCCCACTCGGCAAATGCGTCCCACTTGCCGGTGGAGGAAGGCGGTGACGTCGCGATGACCGCGTTGATCGTCTTCGCAAGCGCCATCTCGTGCGCGTGTCGCCGCATGAACCGCGCGTAGGCGTCGAACACGGCGTCCGCGAGCGGGATATCCGCCGGCGTCTGGGCCATCTCGGCACGGAACTCCGCGTCGTGGAGGTCGTGCTGGTACCAGAGGAGCGAGCCCTTGGTCGGGAAGTAGCGGAAGAGCGTGGAGCGCCCGATCCGCGCCGCTGCCGCGACGTCGGCCATGGTCACGCTGTCGTACCCGCGCTCCAAGAAGAGGCGCACGGCGGCGAAGGCGATGGCCCCGTCGTCCGTCGCGGGAGGCCGGCCCGGACCTGCCCTGCGCTCGATCGTCTCCGTCATTCACCAAGTCTCGCATCAGCGTCGTCGAGCGGCAGCCCCCGTCCGGGACGTTCCGATAACGGCACTCCGTCCCGAATCGTGCCCTTCGGCTCTAGAATGATAACGGGACTGGGTCCCACATTATCTTCGAATGCCGCCCGATACGCCGGGCGGCGAGCGCGCGTGGAGGCACTGCTGGCGGCCCCAGCGACGATCCCCTTCGACCCGACCGTGCCCGTCATGGGCGACATCACGCAGTTCATCATGACGGGGCCTGTGCTCTCGCCGATGGAGTACACGGGCTGGCGAAGCGAGCAGCTCGCCTGGAAGGAGTCGGCGTACCTCGGCACGTCGCTCGCGGCCGCGTCC
>JAKOQS010000115.1 GCA_029778235.1 Chloroflexota bacterium
GGGACAGGTCGCGGCGGGCGCGCGCGACCTGGGCCCCGTCCTCCGGCGCGTGCCGATGGGCAGGCTGGCGACGGTGGACGAGGTCGCGGCCGCCGTCCTCTTCCTGCTGGACGAGCGCGCGTCGTTCGTGACCGGCCACGTGCTCGTCGTGGACGGGGGCTACCTCGCCGCGGGCTGACGGCCGGCGTCGAGATCCGTGCCGCGGCGTGTCCGCGGGGAAGGCGTGCCGCCGGCGACGGCGGTCCGCGCCGGGCGGTCCGCGCCGGGCGGCCGGTCGCTCAGTGGGGTGGTCGGCGCCCCGCGGCGGGTCGCTCAGCCGGGCCGGCCCGGAGCGTCGCCGCCCGCGATCCCGGCGGAGACCTCCTGTGCGAGCGTGACGAAGGCCTCCGCGGCCGGCGAGCGCTGCCGGTCGCGGTGCCACACGAGCGTGATCGTCCGCGGCGGGATCTCCACCGGCCGCACGGTCACGCGGGGATCGTCCGCGTCGAGGATGAGCACCGGCACGATCGCCGCCCCGAAGCCCGCGGCCACGAGCCCCTGGACGGTCCCGTTGTCGTCGGTGCGGAAGACGAAGCGCGGCTCCAGGCCGTTCGCACGGAAGGTCCCCTCCGCGATCGCCATGCTCGGACACGGGCTGAACCCGATGAGGGGCTCGGCGGCGATCTCGGCCAGGCCGGGCGGCGGATCGCGGCGAGCGAGCGGTGAGCCGGCGGCCGTCAGCAGGACGAAGGGGTCGCGCAGGAGCTCCGAGCAGGCGAACGGACCGTCGGGCAGCGGGAGGACGGTGAAGGCGAGGTCGATGTCGCCCGTCTCCACGAGGCTCACGTCCTCGTTCGTCTCACGCAGCTGCACCTCGACACCGGGCCACTCCGCCGCGAAGCGGCTGATGACCTCCGGCAGGATCCGGGCGCCGACGCTCTGGTACATGCCGACGCGGAGCGTCCCCGACGCGCCCGCCGCGTACTCGCGCAGGTCCGCGCGGGCGGCGCTCAGCCGCGCCGCGATCGCGTCCGCGTGGGCGAGGAGCATCCGGCCCGCCTCGGTCAGGTCGATCCGGCGTCGCCCCCGACCTCGGTCGACGAGCCGGAGCCCGACGATCGCCTCGAGCGCGGCGAGGTGCTGGCTGACCGAGGACTGCGTGTAGTCGAGCTCCTCGGCCGCGGCGTGGAACGAGCCGCTGCGCGCGAGCGCGCGCAGCGTCTCCAGGTGACGGAGCTCCAGGCCGGACCAAAGATCTGTCATTGCGATCTTCTGTTTACCAGAAACCCGTTGCTCTTATCAACCGACCCGCCTAGGGTGAGGGCATGGATCTACCGACCCTGCTCCTGCTGATCGGCGTCGTGTTCGCGGTCTTCGCCGGTCTCGCGGCCATCGACGGCGCCGACTCCCGCGGCTGGGAGGAC
>JAKOQS010000116.1 GCA_029778235.1 Chloroflexota bacterium
CTGCACCTTGGGGATCGTCGCGCCGTCGGGCATGAACACCGTCGCCGGGACGCCGAGGAGCTGCGCGGCGACCGCCACGCCCTGGGCGTGGTTGCCGGCGCTCGCCGCGACGACCCCCCGCGCACGCTCGTCTTCGGAGAGCCCGGCGATGCGGTTGTAGGCGCCGCGGATCTTGAACGACCCCGCCCGCTGCAAGTTCTCGGTGACCAGGCGGACCTCGCCCCCGACGAGCCGCTCCAGCCACTGCGCCCCGGCCAGCGGCAGCCGACGGATGACCGGCTCCAGCACCACCGCCGCACGGCGGACGTCCTCGACAGTCAGGATCGGATCGGCCACGCCTGATCCTGGCACGTCAGCGGATGGGCGTGGGAGACCCCGGCAGACTCTTGGACGCGGTCAGACGGGCGGTCGAGGCCGCCTGCCGCCCGGCGTGCGCCGCCGAACCGGAGGCTGCCCGGACGCCGCCGCTGTAGCCGCCCCACGAGCCGCGGGCGGAGGACGTCCGACGGTGGAAGTCGTCGACCTGCGCAGCCTTGCGGGCCAGGACGAGCTCCGCGCCGCCCGCCGCCGCGACGGCGGGCGCGTCGGCCTGCGCGACGGCCTCCCGACGAGCCTGCGCAAGCCGCTCGCCGATCCGTGCGACGTAGGCGCGGTAGAAGCCGGCGCGGGCGGTCTGGGCGGTGTGGACGCGCGTCACGCGACGTCCAGACACCACCGCCGCGTACCGCTCTCCCTCCCACCTGCGGGTGGCGACGAACTGCTGACCCGCGTGGACCATGTGCACCGCGAGCGAGGCGAAGATCGCCTCGACGGCGTCGAGGTCCTCCGGCAGGCCGTACCCGATCACGTAGGTCGAGTTTGACGCCACATCGACCTTCGCGTCGTTCGCGTAGGCGATCGCGACGAACAGCGCGATCAGGTGCGGGTTGGCGCGTCGGCCCTTCTCCCCGATGGACGTCGTCCGCGCGACCGGCTGGTGCCGTCCCTCGCGCCGCGCCGTCCGGGCCCGGGCCACCGCGAGGTCCACGCTCGCCAGCGTCGCCAGGGCCTGCGCCTTCATCAGGTACGCCTCGGCCTCGGCCTCGATCTCCGTACGCTCCGCCTTCGCCAGCAGGGCGGCGATCTTGTCGAGGGTCGCCGTCATCCGCCTGCCCTCACGCCGGCCGCGTCGTACCCGGCCCGCAGCAGAAGAGCGGCCGCGTCGCCGAGCATCTCCCGGACGAGGAGGTCCATCGCGGCGCAGAACTCCCGGCCGTGCCACGAGACGCGGCCCGACCCCGGCGCCGTCGACGAGCAGACCAGGTGATGCGCCAGCTCGTGCAGCACGACGGCCTCCCGTCCGGCCCACAGCTCGCGCAGCGGGATCGCGATGGTCGCGGCCGCCGGCTCGTAGTGCGCACGCGCCTGACCGGCACGCTCACGCACGTGCACCGGTCCGGCGGCTGGGTGGGCCGATCGCACCGCCGGCCGCGCGAGCACGCCCGCGCAGTACGCCTGGACAGACGGGAGGTCCGCGAACCGCCGCTGCTGCGGCACGTCCACGGTCGACCCGAAGAAGTCGACGACGCCCCCACGGTCGAGCACCGCGGACCACTGGTCCTCGGCGGCGTAGACGGCGGTGGCGCTC
>JAKOQS010000117.1 GCA_029778235.1 Chloroflexota bacterium
GTAGAGCGTGTCTGCCGAGGTGCCGATCGCCGCGGCGAGCCCGCGGATGCCGCCGTCCGCGCGACCCCACCGCTGGTCGACGAATGCCCTCAGTCGCTCGCCCTCATTCACTGTCGCAATTGTCTTGACACGTGCCGCGGGGAAGCGTATAAGTGTCTGCGTCGAGCGTCGGTCTGAGAGCGTCATGTGACGCACTAGCCTGACACTCAGCGGAGGACTTGTGGGACATCCGCATCCACTCGCCGAGGTTCTCACGGCGCAGGAGCGCACCGCGTCCTGGCTGGCACGCCGGACCGGGAAGAGCCCGAGCTACGTGTGGCGGGTCCTGAACGGCGAGCGGAACCCGTCTGAGGACTTCAAGCGCCGGGCGTCCGAGGCCCTGAACGTCCCGGTCGGGCTGCTCTTCCCAGAGAAGGCCGCCTGACATGGCCCGCGCCGCCGTCGTCCGCCTGGCTGACCGCCGCTCCACCCCGCGCTCCGCGGTGGTCAACGCCGCGATCGAGGCCCAGGCGCTCCTCCGCGAGTACCGGAAGGGCCTCGCCCCGATGTGGGCCGCCGCGATGTCGTCGGGCGACTGGGAGCTCATGGCGCAGGTCCAGGATCTCGCGGCCACGCTCGACTCGTCGCGCCGGGCTCTCCGCCGCATCGCAGCACGGAGCGAGGCGATCGCCTGCGCGGACGGGGTCGTGGGCCTGAACCACGGCCGGGCGGCCTAGGCCATGACCGCCCGATTCTCCCTCCCCGACCTGATGGCGTCGCTCCAGCCGGGCGAGCGCGGGCTCGTCGCGCACGACGTGCTCAGCCGCGCCGGACGACTCTCCGGCCCCAAGGACGGGCGCTGCGAGACGTGCGGGGGCGAGGCGCCCGAGGCGGCGACGTACTTCCTCCTGGACTGGTCGACCCTGCGCTGGTCGTGCTGGCCCTGCACCGAGACGCGGCTGCGGGCGGAGGCGGCCGCATGAGCGCCTGTCTCGTCTGCTCTCGCCCCATCGCCGCGGGCTCCCGCTCCGACCGCCGGACCTGCTCGCACGCCTGCCGGATGAGCCTCTCCCGAGGACGCCGCCCTGAGAGCCTCTGGGCGCCCGTAAGTGTCACGGCGGCAGCGGACGTCAGCTCCGACCCCTCGCGGCCGTCCGCGCCCGCCTCTGCCGCGCGTGCGCGGTCCATGGCCGAGGTCGCCGCCGGCATCCCGACCCCGGTCGACCCGCACTTCGGCCCCTGCCGCGCCTACGTCGACGTTCGGCCGGACCTGCGGTACGGGATCCATTTCGCCATCGACGGCGGGCGTGTCCGCCAGCTCGTCGCCGAGCCGACGTTCCGCGGGCCGCGCGACGCGATGCGGCTGGCGGACCTGATCAACGGCCGGCTCGCCGGCTGACCACGGAGGAGACCCTGCGATGCCGCGCCCGACATCCGTCACGATCACCGCCCCCGATGGCCGATCCGCCACCGCCCCCGACGAGCAGTGGGAGCGGGTCGTCACGGGAGCCCTCGGTGACATCGTCGCGTCCGACGAGGTCCGCGCGGTCGCCGAGCGCCTGATCGCCGACCACCTGCGCTGGTCGTTCCTGCGGTCCCGTCCCATCGCGTACCTCGTCGATCGCCGCAAGGACGCGGCCGAGCCGAAGCCAGGCGCCCACGCCTTCGGCGACGTGCGTCTCGTCCCGGCGCTCTGGCGCGGGCTCGCCGGCGTCGAGGCCGCGTTGATCGTCAAGCAGGTGGCGTGGGACAGCCTGACCGATCGCCAGCGCGAGGCCCTCGTCCACCACCTGCTCATGCACCTGGACGTGAACCAGAAGGGCGCGCTCGTCCTGGCCGGTCACGACCTCGAGGAGTTCGGGGCGACCGTCCGCGAGTACGGGCAGTGGATGCCCGACGTGGAGCACTTCGCGGAGCAGCTCGGGATGTTCGAGGCGAGCGCGGCATGAGCGCCGCCGTCCGGCTTCCCGTCCGCCAGGGCACCGACGAGTGGGCCGAGGCCCGTCTGTCCGCCATCGGCTCGTCCGACGCCCCGGTGATCGCCGGCGAGAGCCCGTACCGCTCGGCGCTCGAGCTGTGGGCCGAGAAGACCGGGCGGCTGCCCGTCCCCGAGCCCGACGCCGAGACGGCCCGGCTCTTCCGCATCGGGCACCTCATGGAGCCGCTCCTCCTGCAGCTCTACACCGAGGAGACCGGCCGCCGGACGCGCCGCGAGCCGCGCCTGCTGCGGCACCGGGAGCGCCCGTGGATGGTCGCGAGCCTCGACGCCCGCGTCGTGGGCGAGCCCCGGATCGTGGAGTGCAAGTGGAGCCACGCGCGGCGGTGGTCGGGCGACGAGGCCGTCCCGGGCGACGTCGCGGTCCAGGTCCAGCACGCGATGGCGGTCGCCGGGGCCGAGGCCGCCGACGTCGTCGCCCTCGTCGGCCCGCGCCTCCGGATCGTCGAGGTCCCCCGCGACGACGCCTTCATCGGCGACCTCGTCGAGCTCGAGCGCGAGTTCTGGTCGCACGTCGAGTCGGACACGCCGCCCGACCCCGACGGCTCGGAGTCCGCGCGCCACACGATCGCCCGCCTCCACCCCGCAGACGACGGGGTCCTCCTGCCGGCGACGCCGGACCTCGCGGAGCTCGTGGACCTGTACCGCGCGGCGAAGGCGACGAAGGCCGCGGCCGAGGACGCCGAGCGCGGGATCGCGAACGCGCTGCGCGCCGTGATCGGCGACGCGGCGGGGATCGAGGGCCTCGTCACCTACCGCAAGAGCGCCGACGCGACCCGGACCAACTGGCCCGCTGTCGCCTCCGCGTACCGCGCGCTGCTCGCCGGGCACGACCCGGCCGAGCTCGAC
>JAKOQS010000118.1 GCA_029778235.1 Chloroflexota bacterium
CGGACTGTTCGATCCGGGTCGGCAGGCCGGCGGCGGGCCCGCCCGGGTCGATCAGCTCGGCGGGTAGGATGCGCCCTCGACCATCTTCATGACGAGCGCTTCGAGCGCCGCCTCCTCGCCCGGGGCGCCGTAGGCGATGACGTCGCCGAACATGTCGTCGGCGACCTTCACGGTCACGGCCAGCATCTGGAGCTTGTCGTTCGAGGCGGTCATCTTCGCCGCCGGCATGCCCGCCACCGTGATGGATGCAGGTGCGCCGGCCGTCATGCCCTGGCCCTCGACGAGCATCTTCAGGTAGTCCGGGAGGTGCGCGGCCGGGTCGGTCGTCCCGTCGGACAGGATCGAGTTCTTCGCGAACTGGACGTGGACCTGCCCCGGCTTGAGCGCTCCGCTCATGACCAGGCCGTTCGCGGCGTCCTCGCCGGACGCGACGTAGACGATCCCCATGTCCTCCTTGGTCCACCACCCGGGCGGGAAGACGATGATCCGACCGTCCGAGGCGACGAGCTTCTCGCTGGGCTCGGCGGCGCCGCCCGCGGGCTCGGACGAGGCCGGGGGCGCATCGGTCGCCGCGGGCGCAGCGCTCGCGGTCTGCTCGGGCGCGGTGGTCGCGGCGGTGGATCCTCCGCCGCACGCAGCGACCGACAGGGAGAAGAGGACGGCGACGAAGACCGCCGGCCGGCGCGGATCCCTCATGGCGTCCCTCCTGGGCCCCTCAGGGTGTTCTGTCCTGGGCTGCCGACGGGGACGCTCGTCACGATCCACGGTATGGGCACGCCCGGCTGCGGCTCGCGTCCGGTCCCGCCCCGCGGACGCGTTCGGGCGCAACGAACGATGCGACCTCCGGCCCTTGCGGACCGCGCCGCGCACCGGGCAGGGAGCCGGTCGCTGCGGACGACGCGCGCTGGGGCAGCGACCCGGTCCCCGCGGTGCTGCGCGGGCATCGCGGCGACGTCCGGCTCTTGCGACGCGGGCGCGATGGGCGCCTCATGGCACGTGCAGGCGGAAGGGAGGCTGCCATGAGAGCCTGGGTGATCGTCGTCACGCTGGTCGTCATCGGCGTGATCGGCGCGTGGGCCGGCTACTGGATCGGGCACGCGCTCGGCTGGTCGACCGACGCGGAGTTCCCCCTGCGCATCGGCGCGGGTGAGCGCGCGATCGGCCTGTCGATGCTGGTCTCGTTCGCGAGCGTCATGGCCGGGATCGGCTGGCTCGTCGCCCGCCCACTGCGGCGCACAACTCGGCTGC
>JAKOQS010000119.1 GCA_029778235.1 Chloroflexota bacterium
CGGCAGCCGTGTCGGAGCCCCTGGGCCTCGCGCCGACGGCCCCTGCCCCGGAGATGGGGCCGGCCCCGCGAGAGGAGACGGCACAGCGGCCCGACTCTCAGGCGCCCACCGCCGTGCTGCGCCCGGGTGCCTCGTCGGCCGGCGTCGGCGGCGCGGCGACCCCTCTCGGCGGCGCGGCGACGCCGGGCCGCCCGCGCCGCGCGGACAGGCGGCGTCCCGCACCGCCGCCGCGCCGGACCCCGGCGCCCGTGCACTGCCGCAACTGCGGACTCCAGGTGCCCGCGGTCGCCCGCTTCTGTCGGCGTTGCGGTGGCCGTCAGGCCGAGGATGCCACCGTCGTCGGCTGACGAGCCCGGACCCCGGCCACGCGCGTCCGCCCTGGGGCGGCAGGCGCGCGAGACGCCTCAGGCGCCTTCCCGCCTCGCCCTCGAGCTGCCCTGCTCCATGCCCCCCGCCGTCCCCGTCGCCAGGGAGTCGGGCGTGCCGGGTCGTACCGGCCGTGGGGCATTCACGCGTCGGGCGATCCAGGCGACGCCCAGGAGCACGACCTGCGTGCAGAACGACAGCCACAGGAGCGCCGCGAACAGGGCGATGAAGGTCCCGTAGATCGACAGCGACCGGAAGAAGATCGGCGTGATGATGGCGAAGACCTGGGTGATCACGGTGATCGTGCTCCCCGCCACCATCGCGGGGACCGCCGCGTCGCGCCACGGCACCCGGCGCGCCGGCACGTACCAGTACACGAGGAAGAGCGCCCCCGAGAGCCAGGAGATCATGAGCGCCGCCGCGACGAGCCTGCGGAGGATCTGGTCCGGTCCAGCGGACGGGACGAGGGTGATGTCCGAGACGAAGACGAGCAGCGCCGCCGCTCCGAGCACGCTCCCGACGAAGAAGCCGACGCAGGCGAGGGACTCGATCGTCTGGCGGACCACGTCGCGGCGCGGCTCGCGCGGGAAGAACAGGGCGACCGAGGTGTCGAGCGCCGCGTACACGCGACTGGCGCCCCAGACGACGCCGATGATCCCGATGATGGAGAACGTCCAGGCGCCCTGCGAGATCTGGCCGAGGATCTCCGAGATGAGGTCCTCGAGCGGCGGGACCTGCGCTGCGAGCAGCTGAAGGAGCCTGTCGCGCTGCGCCGGGTCGGCGATGAAGAACCCGAGGATCGAGACCAGGAGAAGCAGCGTCGGCAGGATCGCGACGATGACGCTATATGCCAGCCCCGCCGCGGTGACGCCGCCGCCGGCTGCTCCATAGCGCTCCATGAGGTCCATGACGAGCGCCACCGGCGGGAGAGCCATGACGCGCTCCACCAGCGGTCGCACCCGGCCTTCGAGGCGGGCGACGATGCCAGCCATGCCGCCCTTGTCGGCTGCCGGGCGTCCGGCGTCGTCGCGCCCGGCCATCGCGTCAGTCAGCGAGCTCTTCGAACAGGACCGGCTGGACGTCCTCGACCCGGACCCGCGTCGCGGGCCGCAGCATCGCGCGCACCTCCGCACGCCGGACGTATCGACGGCCGCCGGGCTTGATGCTCGACAGCCGGCCCGTCCGGGCCCACCTGCCGACCGTCTCGGCGGTCACCATGACGTTGGCATCGGCGAGGATCCGCGCCGCCTCCTCGAGCGTGACCCAGTCGGCGGCCGCCCTTCGCATGCTGCTACTCCTCGCCGCCGGCGTCGCCTGCCGGGCTCGTCGACGTGGTCGTCCCGCCCGCGGAGGGCTCGGCCGCGGCCGGATCGGGCGTCTTCTTCCTCACCGGGCCCGAGACGCTCCTGCGGTCCTTCTTGGCCCAGCCGCTGCCGCGGAAATGGATCGCCGGGGGCGCGAACGCCTTGGCGAGCGCCCCGCCGCACTCCGGGCACTCCGTGGGCCCCTGGGCGTGGATCCCGTGGGCGACCTCCATCACATGACCGCAGGACTCGCACACGTAGTCGTAGATGGGCACGCTGTTCCCTCGATCTCGCGTCCGGGCTCAGGCCCGGAGCAGTCGCATCCCGCACTTGGGGCAGTAGAATGCACGCTCCCTGCCCGCCGCGAACCCGCAGCTCGGGCAGACGAGCCCGCCGCCCGCCCGGGCCGGGACCGACGCCTCTTCGATCACGACGGGCCCTGCCTCGGCGGCCGCACGGAGGCTCGTGACGATCGCCGAGAGCACGCGTGACGCGACGCGATCAGTGTCGCCGCGGATCCCCCGACCACCCCAGGCGACGAGGCCGCGCGCGACGAGGTCGCCTGTCGCCTCGTCCCAATGCGCCGCCACCCCGCCCACGATCGCGTCGAATCGCGGGTAGCCGGCCGTGTCCAGCTCGCCCCCCAGCAGGGCGCAGGCGAGCGTGTCGAAGGCCGGGTCGAGAGCCTCCACCGTCTCCAGGACCATCACCGCGTGCCTAGCGATCGGGCCGAGCTCGCTGTTCGCGCTGACCCACTGGAAGGCCTCGGACGGCCGCTCCAGGACGGGGGCCGCCTGCGCGAACTCGACGGTCCGCGGCGGGACGACCTCGACCGGCGTCAGCGCGACGCCGGCGAGGATACCCGGGAGCGACTGGAGGACGTTGGGGCCGGCCGGGAGGCGAAGACCCTCGCTCGACTTCGCGCCGTACGCGATCCGGACCGCGTAGTCCTGCGCATCCACGACCTCCGGCTCCGGCTCCGGCGGCGCCTCGACCGGCTTCTTCTTCCCGAACAGGCCCACGTGCTCGCGTCCTCCAGCGTCGGCGCAATCGTAGCGGGTCGCGGGCGGATGCCCCAGCCCCCGGCGTCCTAGCGCCCCAGCCGCTCCCGCAGGCGCGCGGCGAGGCCGGCGAGCTCCGCCTCGCGCGCCCGGGCGCCCTCCACGACCGGCCCCGGCGCCCTCTCGACGAACGACGGGTTCGCCAGCCGCGCGCGTGCGCTCGCCAGGAGCGCCTCCGCCTCGGCCAGCTCTCGCTCGAGACGCGCCCGCTCGCGGTCGGCCTCCGCGTCTCCACCGCCCGCCGGTCCCACCACGGCCTCAGCCGCGCCCGCGATCGCTGCCAGCGAGCCCGCCACGCGGGCGTCCGAAAGACCCGCAGCCGCATCCACCCGCGTCAGCGGCCGCGCCCGCGCGAGCCGCTCGAGAGCGGGCGCGAGCGCGTCCCACGCGCCCCCCAGGTCGTCCCCGGCCGCGACGTGCACCGGCAGCCAGGCGGCGGGTTCGACGCGCGCCTCGCTGCGCGCGTTGCGGATCGCCCGCACGAGGTCGATCGCCGCCGCGACGGGGGCCTCGGCGACGGGGTCGATCTCGCCCGGCATGGGCCATCGCGCCACGATGAGCAGCTCCGGGTCGTCGGCGGCGTGCGGCAGCTCGGCCCAGATCGCCTCGGTGACGAAGGGGATGACGGGGTGCAGCAGCCGAAGGTACGTGTCGAGCGCCTCGACCATCGTCCACCAGGTCGCCTCGCGGTCCGCTGCGGGGAGGTCCGGGTCGTTGAGCCGGACCTTGGCCAGCTCGATCGCCCAGTCGCAGTAATCGCTCCAGGTCGCGTCGTAGAGGAGCCGGGTCACGTCCGCGAACGAGTACTCGCCGAGTGCCCGGTCCACCTCTGCGACGGTCGTCGCCACCCGGCTGCGCAGCCACCGCTCCGCGGGCCCCAGGCGTGCCGGGTCGGGCGACCGGCGGGGCGCGTCGATCGGGATCGACTCCGGGCGTGCGCCGAGCAGCCAGCGTGCCGCGTTCCAGAGCTTGTTCGTGAAGTTGCGGGCGTTGGCCAGCTTCTCCGCGCTGAACCGCTGGTCGTTGCCGGGTGCGGCGCCGTGCACGAGCGCGAAGCGGAGCGCGTCCGCGCCGGCCTCGTCGATGGACGCGAGGGGATCCACCACGTTCCCCTTCGTCTTCGACATCTTCTGTCCGTGCGGGTCCCGCACGAGACCGGACAGGTAGACGATCGAGAACGGCGGCTCGCCCATGAGGTGGATCCCCAGCATCATCATCCGGGCGACCCAGAAGAAGATGATGTCGTAGGCGGTCTCCATGACCGTCCCGGGGTAGTAGCGCCCGAGATCGTCGGTCCGGTCCGGCCATCCGAGCGTGGAGAACGGCCACAGCCCGGAGCTGAACCACGTGTCGAAGATGTCCGGGTCCTGCACCAGGTCGTCCCCGGCCCGCCCGCACGACTCGCAGGCCGCCGGAGCCCCGGCCTCGGCAGAGACCGTGACGTGCCCGTCAGGGCAGTACCACGCGGGGATCCGGTGGCCCCACCACAGCTGGCGGCTCACGTTCCAGTCTCGGATCTCCGTGAGCCAGTGCTCCCAGACCTTCTCGAAGCGCTCGGGCAGGATGATCGTCTCCCGCGAGCGCGTCGCGGCGAGCGCAGCCTCGGCGAGCGGTCGCGTCCTGACGAACCACTGCGTCTTGAGGCGCGGCTCGACCACGTCGTTGCTGCGCTGGCAGCGCCCGATGACCATCTCGTGGGGCTTCGTGCCGACGAGGTCGCCGCGAGCGTCGAGGTCCGCAAGGATCCGCTGGCGCGCCTCGTAGCGGTCCAGGCCGGCATAGCCGGCGCCGGCCGCGGAGATCCGGCCGTCGTCCTCGAGCACGTCGATGACGGGCAGTCCGTGCCGCTTCCCGGTCGCCGCGTCGTCGTGGTCGTGCGCCGGCGTGATCTTCACGGCGCCGGTCCCGAACGCGGGGTCCACCACGTCGTCGGCGATCACGGGCACGTCGCGCTCCACGAACGGGATGCGCACGATCCGGCCGACGAGGGCCCGGTGGCGTGCGTCGTCCGGGTGCACCGCCACGCCCGTGTCGCCGAGGATCGTCTCGGGCCGGGTCGTCGCGACGTCGATCCCGCCGGGCTCGGGCACGCCGGTCGCCGGGTCGATGAGGTGGTACCGGATCGTCCACAAGGTGCCGGTCTCGGGCGTGGCGACGACCTCGAGGTCCGACAGGCTCGTCCGGCAGCCGGGGCACCAGTTGATGAGGGTCTCGGCACGGTATGCGAGCCCTTCGCGGTACAGGCGCAGGAACGCCTCGCGGACCGCACGGCTGGAGGCCTCGTCCATCGTGAAGCGCAGCCTGCTGTAGTCGAGGGACGCGCCCACGCGCCGCTGCTGCGCGAGGATCACGCCCTTCGTCTCCTCGACGAAGTGGTGCATCCGCTCCAGGTAGCGCTCGCGGCCCAGGCTGGCTCGCGTCTCCCCTTCGGCCGCGATGACGCGGTCCAGGACGACCTGCGCCGCGATGGAGGCGTGGTCCAGGCCCGGGAGGAAGAGCGCCGGGCGCCCCTGCATCCGGGCGTGCCGGATCATCAGGTCCTCGACGGTGGACCGCTGCGCGTGGCCGAGGTGGAGCGAGCCCGTGACGTTGGGGGGCGGCTGGATGATGACGAACGGCGGCGCCTCGGGGTCGGCCCGCGAGCCGGCGCCGTCGGGGGCGAAGACGTCCGCCGCGAGCCACCGCTCGTAGATCTCGGACTCGACGTCGGCTGGGCGGTACGCCGACGCGAGCCTCCGGACCTCGCTCACGTCAGGCGGACTCGCCCTCGGTCGCGATCCAGTCGGCGTAGTTGGACTCGTCCACGCCGCGGTCCACGTCGGACTTCGTGAGGAGCAGGGGCGGCCGCCCGTCGCGGATCGTCTCCTCGGTGATGATGCACTTGCGGATCTCCCCCCGCTCGGGGATCTCGTACATCACGTCGAGCAGGGACTCCTCCACGATCGTCCGCAGCGCCCGCGCCCCGGTCTTGCGGGCCAGCGCCCCGTCGGCGGCCGCGCGCAGAGCGCCCGGGGTGAAGACCAGCTCGACCTTGTCGAGCGAGAGGAACTTCTCGAACTGGCGGGTGATCGCGTTCTTCGGCTCCACCAGCACGCGGACCAGGTCCTCCGCCGAGAGCGCGGCGAGCGTGACGACGACCGGCAGCCGGCCGACGAACTCCGGGATCAGGCCGAACTTGAGCAGGTCCTCGGGCATGAGCCGTTCGAAGATCCGGTCGCGATCGACCTGGCCGGACGCGACCTCCGCGCCGAAGCCGATCGTCTTGCGCCCCACCCGGTCCTCGATGATCCGCTCGAGCCCGTCGAACGCGCCCCCGCAGATGAACAGGATGTTGGTCGTGTCGATCTGGATGAAGTCCTGGTGGGGGTGCTTGCGCCCGCCCTGCGGCGGGACGTTGGCCACCGTCCCTTCGAGGATCTTCAGCAGCGCCTGCTGCACCCCTTCGCCCGAGACGTCGCGCGTGATCGACGGGTTGTCGGCCTTCCGTGCGATCTTGTCGATCTCGTCGATGTAGATGATCCCCCGCTGCGCCCGGGCGACGTCGAAGTCGGCCGCCTGGATCAGCCGGAGGAGGATGTTCTCCACGTCCTCGCCGACGTAGCCGGCCTCGGTGAGGCTGGTGGCGTCGGCGATGCAGAACGGCACGTCGAGGACCCGGGCGAGCGTCTGGGCGAGCAGCGTCTTTCCCGACCCGGTGGGACCCACCAGCAGGACGTTCGACTTCTGCAGCTCGACGTCGTCCACCTGGTGGCCGGCGTTGACGCGCTTGTAGTGGTTGTAGACGGCGACGGAGAGGACCTTCTTGGCGCGCTCCTGGCTGACGACGTACTGGTCGAGCGAGTCCTTGATCTGCCGGGGCTTGGGGAGCTTGGGCGCGGGCGCCTTGGGCCTCGGCGCCTCGAGCATCTCCTCCTCGATGATCTCCTGGCAGAGGTTGATGCACTCGTCGCAGATGTAGACGCCCTGGCCGGCGATCAGCTTGCGGACCTGCTCCTGGCTCTTGCCGCAGAACGAGCAGCGATACGGGACCCGCGGCGTCTTCGCGTTCGACATCCCGTCCTCCCCGTCCTGTGCGCTCTCGCCCGGTCGGCCGTCAGGCGCCGGCCGGCTCGTCCGAGCCGCCCTTGCCCTTGCCGCCCCTGGCCGGCCGCTCCGCGGCGGCCTGATCCGTCGCGAGCGCCTGCGCATCCGCGAGCGCCCTGGCGGCCGCCACCGACGGCGGGTAGTAGACCGCGTCGATCAGACCGTACTCCCTGGCCTCCTCCGGCGACATGAAGAAGTCGCGCTCGGTGTCCTTGACGATCCGCTCGAGCGGCTGGCCCGTGTGGTGCGACAGGATGCCGTGGAGCATCCCCACGAGGTGCTCCCACTCGCGCATCTGGATCAGCGCGTCCGGCGGGCTCCCGCGGAAGCCGCCGTACCCCTGGTGGATCATCACCCGACTGTGCGGCAGCGCGTAGCGCTTCCCCGTGGTGCCGGCGCCCAGGAGCACGGCCGCCATCGACGCCGCCATGCCGATGCAGATCGTGGAGACCGGGGCCTTCACGTACTGCATGGTGTCGTAGATGGCGAGCCCGGCCGTGACGGACCCGCCGGGGGAGTTGATGTAGAGGCTGATGTCCTTCTCGGGGTCCTCCGAGTCGAGGAACAGCAGCTGAGCGATCACCAGGTTGGCGATCGTGTCCTCGACCGCGTCGCCCAGGAAGATGATCCGCTCCTTGAGCAGGCGCGAGTAGATGTCGTAGGCCCGCTCGCCGCGACTCGACGACTCGATGACCATCGGGACGAGCATGTTCCGTCCTCCTGCCGCGGCCTCTGCGCGCCCCGTCACGCCGCCGAGCCCGGATCAGCGTCCGGGTCTTCGACGTGCGGGAGCGCCGGATGATCGGGATGTGCGACGAGCCAGTCGTCGATGATCTTCTCGATGACGAGCGACCGGCGCAGCGAGCTCCGGATCGAGGCGCGCGCCCGCTCCGAGCCGACGTACTCCACGAGGCGGGGATTGGATGCGTACCGCTCCCGCGCCTCCGCCACCTCGGCCTCGATCCTCTCGGGCGGGACCTCCACTCCCTCGGCGTCCGCGACCCGCGAGAGCACGAGGAGGGTGCGCACCCGCTTCTCCGCGTCCGGCCGCATCTCCGCGTGCATCTCCTCCGCGGTCTTGCCCGTCGCCGCGAGGTATGCCTCCTCGGTGATCCCCTGCCGGGCCATGGCGGCCTTCATCTCGTCGTGCATCACCTCGACCTCCTCGTCGACGAGGATGTCGGGCGGGTCCACGGTCGCGTTCGCCACGGCGTACTCGATGATGCGGTCGGCGAAGCGGTGGCGGGCGCGGTCGAGGGCGTTGCGCTCCAGCCGCCGCCGGATCTCGGAGCGCAGCGCTGCGAGGTCGGCGTAGTCGCCCACGGAACGGGCGAACTCGTCGTCGGCCGCCGGCGCGACCTTCTCCCGCAGCTCCTTCACCGTCGCCGTGAAGTGCACCGGCTGCCCGGCGAGCTCCGCCTCCGGGTAGTCCTCCGGGAACGTGATGTCGAACTCGACGGGATCCCCGATCGTCGCGCCGACGAGGGCCTCCTCGAAGCCGGGGATGAACCTGCCGTCGCCGACGATCACCGGGGCGCGCTCCGAGGACCCGCCCTCGAAGGGGACGCCGTCACGGGTGCCCGTGAAGCCGATGATCGCGTAGTCGCCGTCGCGGACGGGGCGGCCCTCCACCGGATCGAGGCGCGCCTGCTGGTCGCGCAGCTCGTCGAGCACCTTGTCGACCTTGGGGTCGTCGGTCTCATCGATCTCCGGCGCGAACGGGAAGTTCCGGTAGTCGCCCAGGGCGACCTCGGGCGGCACGGGGACGGTCGCCTTGAAGACGACGGGCTTGCCCTCCTCCGCCTGCACGACCTCGATGGAGGCGCGAGCGAGGGGGACGGTGGAGGTCTCGATGATCGCTTCGCGGTATGCGGACTCCACGAGCCGGTCGACGGCGTCGTCGAGCACCGCGCCCTCGCCGAGGACGCGCTCGAGCATCGCGCGCGGCGCCTTGCCGGGGCGGAACCCAGGCACGCGGGTGCGTCGGGACAGACGGCGGACCGATTCGGCGACCTCGCGGTCGAGGCGATCGGACGGGACCTCGACCTCGAGGAGGACGGAGCTGTGAGGGGCGGTGGTGGTGGTGACATTCATCGCCGGCCGATGATAGCAGCGGGGACCCCTCGCACGAGGCTGACCGACGGGTCCCACCGCTTCGAGGCCGTCGGGACCGCCTCGCGGCACGGGCACCCACCGCGAGCCAGGCGGACGCGACGAGGTCCTCGCGACCATCACGTCGCGTCCGCGGGCCGGAGGCCGGACCTGACCGCGGAGGCACGATCGGGCTCTGACCGCCGTCTCGTGGTGCGGCCGGTGGTAGGCGAGGAGGGACTCGAACCCACACGTCCCTCGCGGGACACCGGCTCCTAAGGCCGGCGCGTCTGCCGTTCCGCCACTCGCCCGTCGGCGAGTCTACCGCGGCGCCCCCGTGGACGAGCCGGCGCCGCTCGCGGGGGGCGCTCCGGCCGGCCTGACGTCCCCCGCCCGGGCCGGAGCCGCCTTCGCGGCCTCCGCCTCGGCGATCCTCGCGGCATTGCGCGCACGGATCTTCGCGAGCTCGCGCTCCTTCACGGCGGGGTCCACGTCCAGCAGCCGGGAGGCCAATCTGCGGGACAGGTCGAAGCCGAGCGGGACGAAGACGGACCCGTTGAGCAACCGCTGGATGCGGCCGGGGCGGCGCCTCGCGCCCGCCGCCGCGACCATGTCCGCGAGCTCCTGCGCGGCGGTCCCGTCGTCGCCCATCGCACGCAGGACGCCGTCGAGCGCCGGTGGCACCGCGCTCCGCGTGGACCGCGGGATGATCCGGCTGCGCACGTACTTCCAGGCCCGGCCCGGGCCGCCGAGGAGGACGAAGCCGGTCCCGGCCGCCAGTCCCGCGATCTGCACGGGCTGACGCGTGAGCGACGAGCGGAGATCGAGGGCCGCGCGACCCCGCGCCTCGAGCTCCTCCATCTCCCCGTAGAGCGCCGTCCGCGAGGCCCGCACCTCCGCGAGCTGCGCGGCGAGCAGGGCCTCGCGCTCCCGACGGAGCTCCGGTGTCAGCTTCGGCATGTTCTCGACGGCCTCGCCGACCGCGTCGGCGGCATCGGTCGCAGCGTGGACGCCCCCGGCGACCGCGGCCACGCGATCCGTCACACCGGAGAGCGCCGGCACGGCATCACCGACCGAGTCGGCCGCCTTCTGGACGCTCCCGGCGGCATCACCCACGTCCGAGACCGCGTCGCGCAGCGGCATCGAGGTATCGGCCGCGCCCGTGGCCGCCGCCGCGGACCCCGCGGCCTTCGCGACCGCGTCGGCGGCCGCCGCCATGTCGGCCTGCGCGTCAGCCTTCGGGTCGCGCACCGGCTGCTCGCTCACTTCTGGCCTCCCCGACCCGGCATCGACGGACGGGCGGGCCGCGACGGCATGTCCGGCAGGCGCAGCTTCACCTGCTCGATCGTCTCCTGGACGATCTCGACCGTGAGGCCCGGCCAGTACTGGGCCGTGTACGCGTTCCAGTCGAACGTGCCGTCCACGAGCGGCCGGACCGCGAAGACCGGCCACGCGACGAGCGTGACGGCGATGCCCAGCCCGACGGCGCACTCGGCGGAGAACGAGATCGCGGTGAATGCGCAGAACGCCCCGAGCGCGAGAGCCCCGCCCAGGAGCCCGCCGATCGCGGCGGAGAACGACCGTCCCTTCCAGGCGCCGACGATGAGCCCGAGGACGGCCCCGACGAGCGCGCCGATCGAGGCGGCGACCACGAGAGGCCGATAGGCGGGATCGATCTCCAGGGTCGTCTGCACGTCCACCTGGTCGCCGACCCAGACCCATCCGGCATGCGGGATGTTCAGGAAGAAGACGCCGCCGACGAGGAACCCGACGAAGGCGGCAGCCACCAGCGTCCAGCCCAGCCGGGCGGCGGAGAAGTCGAGAGCCCGCAGCATCAGCGCCACGGCCACCGCCAGCCCGAACAGGACCCCGTGGAGGATCCCCCAGCCCATCGATCCGAAGATCCACTCGCCGAGGAAGAGCGGCGTCCCGACCGTCGCGACCAGCGCGGCGAAGATGACGAGCGCGAGCGCTCCGGCGACGAGGCCGAGCGCGACGCCCGCCTTGCTCGCGATGAGGCCGATCTCGGCCTTCGCGAGCGCCACGTGCGCGTCGATCATCCGCTTCAGGGCGGCGCGCGCCATCCCGAGCTCGTAGCGCACGCCGGCCTCGCCGGGGGGCGGGCCGCCGGCCGCGGGGCCGCCGGCCGCCGCGTCGGCGCGTGCACCTCCGCCTGAGGACGGCGGGGTGTCGCCGGGGGGCGTCGGAGCAGCGCCGGGAGCGGATCGGGGCGTGTCGTCGGCTGGATCGCTCAGCGGACCGTCTCCCTCGCGTCGCCCGGCGACGAGGGCGTCACCGGGTCGTCCACGATGATACCAGCGGGCATGACGGGTGGAAGGCGCGAGCGGACCTTCGCGGGCGTGCCCGGCACCCTCACCCGACCCGGCCGCGCGTACGATGAAGGCAGCCGCCGGGCGTCCAGGCGAGCTGGGTGGAGGGGGTCGAACGCCGTGGATCGCCGCGCGGTCGCATCGGTCGTCCTGCTGGGCCTCGTCGCGTTCGTGACCGTGGGTGCGGACGGGTGCGACGCGGCGCTCGAGGCATGGTCACCCGAGCCTCCGATCGACACCATGGTCCCCGAGTCGGCGGACGCCGCGGCGCCCGATCCTGCCGTCCCGGGTGACCAGGCACTCTCCATCGAGACTCCCGCCCCGGGCCACGTGCAGACCCCCGTCGCCACCGCCCCGGGTCCCTCCGTCGCGCCCACGCCCGACTTCTCCGGGGCGGAGGTCACTCTCTTCACCAACAGCAACGACGGGGTGATCCGTGATGGCGCGAGCGGCCCCGCGACGCTGGTCCTCGACGCGCCGACCCTGATCACGTACGTCCAGACGTACCACTGGCACGGAGGCAAGGGCATCCGGCCCGGGACCATCACGATCACGGGGCCCGACGGGACCGTCTACGGGCCCTGGCAGGCGACCGGGACCGACGGCCAGGGCGGCGTGAAGAACGCCTATTGGGAGGCCCGGCCCTCGGTCGAGCTCGCACCGGGGACCTACCTCGTGGACGACTCAGATCCCGCCACGCGCGGCACGAACGACGGCATGGGCGGGATCGGGCAGACGATCGTGCGCGGCGTGGTCGCCGCGCCCTGAAGGCGCGATCCGCGATCCGCGGGCCGGCGTGGCCTGGCCGCGGTCGGCCGGGTGCGGCCGGGTGCGGCCGGGCCGCCGCGCGGCAGGACCCGACCGGGCCGCGCCCCCGGGTGGTTCAGCTGACAGTGAGGACGGGCCCGGACGACTCGGCGCGGACGCTCATCCGGGCGGCAACGGTGCGCGCGATGCGCTGCATGGCCTGCGCCGCGGGGCCCGGCTCGCGCTGGGCGACGGCCGGGATCCCCGCGTCGCCGCCCTGGCGCACGGTGACGTCGATCGGGACCTGGCCGAGCAGCTCCAGGTCGTGCTCGCGCGCGAAGCGCTCTCCGCCGCCGCGGCCGAAGATCTCGGTCGCTTCGCCGCAGTGCGGGCAGACGAACGCGCTCATGTTCTCGACCAGGCCGATGACCGGGACGTTCATCCGCTCGAACATCGAGAGCGCCTTCGCCACGTCGGAGAGCGCGACGTCCTGGGGCGTGGTCACCAGGACCGACCCGGAGATCGGCACGGACTGGGCGAGTGTGAGCTGCGCGTCCGATGTACCCGGCGGCAGGTCCACCACGAGGTAGTCGAGGTCGCCCCAGTCCACGTCGCGGAGGAACTGCTGGATCGCGCCGCCGACGAGCGGCCCGCGCCAGACGATCGGCTGACCCTCCGGGACGAAGAACGCGATCGAGATGACCTTCACCCCGTGGCGGGCGAGCGGCTCGATCTTCCCGGCGGGGGTGGCCTTCGGCTGGCCCTCCACGCCGAGCATCTGCGGGATGTTGGGCCCTGTGATGTCCGCGTCGAGCAGGCCGACCGACGCGCCGTCGAGGGCGAGCGCCGTCGCGAGGTTGACGCTGACGGTGCTCTTCCCCACCCCGCCCTTGCCCGAGGCGACCGCGATGATGTTCTTCACGCCCGGGATGAGCTCCGCCGACTGCGTCGGCGTGGAGCGGCGCACCGTGGCGGACCAGTCCACCTGCACGGTCTCCACCCCGAGCGGCGCGAGCGCGCGACGGACGTCGGCCTCGATCTCGTCCTTCAGCGGGCACGCGGGCGTCGTGAGGTCGATGGTCATCGCCACGCGGGAGCCGTCCACCACGAGGTCGCGGACCATGTTCCGGCTCACCAGGTCGCCGCCGAGCTCGGGCTCGCGGACGGTGCGAAGGGCGTCGAGGACGGCGGTCTCGGTGGGGCTGGTCATGTGGCGACTCCGTCGGCGCGAGAGGGTGCACCGCGGCGCGGGGACGGCGCCGGTCTCACGCGCGGAGCGACCCGGATGGACGGTCCGTATCGTACTCGCAGACGACGGTGACGGCCCGTGGACCGGCCTCCGCGGCGAAGGCGGCCGCCTCGAGCGCATTGCCCCGATAGCGGTCCGCGCCGCGCGCCCGCGCCACGACGGAGGCCGCGAGGTACGTCGGCAGGAAGAGCGGCCCAAGCACGCCCCACTGCCGCACGTGCTCCGCCTCGTGCCGGACCAGGGCCTCGTCCAGACGTCGGCGCGCCACCACCACCCGGCCGAACGTCATGGCGGTGGGGGTCCGGGAGACGCGGTCCAGCCAGCGACCCAGCCGGGGATCCTCCACGAGGTCGACGCGGCCGATCCCCTCGACGTCGACGACGCGGGTCACGCGGGCGCCCGCGAGGCGGACGATCGACCGGCCGAGCAGGTCGCCCGGGAGCGCCCGCCAGAGCGCGCGGCCGACCCCGCTCGCCCGCGCGCTCCCGCCCGCCTTCGCCGCGCGGGCGGCGGGCCTCGCCCCGGGCGGTGGGGCGGCGGCGGCCGCCGGACCGAGAGGGTCGGCCGAGGCGACCGCCGGAACGGGAGCCTCGGTCGGGGCGGCCGCCGGGTCACGCCCGGCCGGCCCGTCAGGCATCCCGCCGATCCGCCACCACGCGCCCCGCCTGGAGCACGAGGGCCACGCGCGCGGGGTCGCGCCAGAGGGCCGGCTCCGCGAGCGGGTCTCCGGACACGAGGACGAGGTCGGCCGACTTCCCGGGCTCGAGCGTGCCGACCTCGCCGTCCACGTCCAGGAGCCGGGCCGCCTCGGTCGTCGCGGCCCGCAGGGCGGCGAACGGGTCGAGCCCGGCGTCCACCATGAGCGACAGCTCGGTCGGCAGGTGGGACCGGGCGGTCCCGTCGGTGCCCATCGCGATCCGGACGCCTCGCCCCACCGCCTCCCGGAACGTCCCGAGCTGACGGTCCTTCATCCGGTGGATCTTCTCGACGGCCCAGGGCGGGGTCGCCCCGCTCGCGACCAGGTCGGGATGCAGCATCTCCTCGACGATGAGGTAGGTGGGGACGAGCGGGACGTCGCGCGCGACCATGAGCTCGATGCCCTCGTCGTCGATGAGGTCGCCGTGCTCGATCGACCGAACGCCGGCACGGAGGGCGTTGAGGATCCCGCGCGTCCCCTCGGCGTGGGCGAGGACGCCGCGGATCCCGGCCGCCGCCGCCTCTTCGACGAAGACCGTCAGCTCCTCGACCGTGAACTGCGCGGCCTCCGGCGAGTCCGTGACCGAGTAGACGCCGCCGGTCGCCATCACCTTGAGCCAGTCGGCGCCCGCCCGGATCTGGGCCCGCGCGACCTTGCGGCACTCGTCCACCCCGTCGCAGATCCCGCTCGGGAGGTCTGGCGGGAGCTGACCGTTGAGGTCGGTCCCCGACTCCGTCCAGCCGTCGCCGTGTCCCCCGGTCTGGGACAGGTACTGCACGCTCACCTGGGTCCGCGGCCCCGGCATCGTCCCCGAGGCGAATGCGCGCTTGACGCCGGCGGGCGCGCCGCCGGCGTCGCGGATCGTGGTGACGCCCGACTCCAGGTAGGCCCGTCCGGTCGCAAGGGCCCGGACGACGTAGTCGGTCGCGCTCATCCGGACCATGTCGTGCAGGGGCTCGTGGGCGCCCGTGAGGTGCACGTGGCAGTCGATCAGGCCGGGGACCAGGGTCCAGCCCGCGCCGTCGATCCGCGCGACGTCCCGCGGGACGTCGACGGCGTGGGACGGCCCCGCGGCGACGATCCGGCCGTCGCCGCCCACGACGAGCGTGCCGTCCTCGACCGCGTCGGGGCTGCGGCCGTCGAGCAGGCGCACGCCCACGAGCGCCGTGGACCCGGCTCCGGGTGCGATTCCCATCGGTCCATGCCCTCCCTGCGTGCGAACCGCGCACGTCCCGCGGGGCCACCCGTCGCAGCCGATTGACATGCGGCGCCTGCCCTGCGCTATCCTCCCACCACGCCGACGGGCCGGCGTCGTCCCATGGAACGACCCGTCGTCGGTGCGCCCGCGTGGGGAGACCGGGCGCATCCCGCGCACAGGGGAGAGCGCAGGCCGTGGCGAACGTCGCAGTCCGACTCGTCGACGTCGTGAAGAAGTTCGGCGAGGCGGTCGCCGTCGACCATATCGACCTGGAGGTCCGGGACGGCGAGTTCTTCTCGCTCCTGGGGCCGTCCGGGTGCGGCAAGACCACCACCCTTCGGATGATCGGCGGCTTCGAGGAGCCCACGTCCGGCCTCATCGAGCTCCAGGGCCAGGACGTCACGTGGCTGCCGCCGTACAAGCGGCACGTCAACACCGTCTTCCAGAACTACGCCCTCTTCCCGCACCTGACGATCTACGAGAACGTCGCATTCGGCCTGCGGCGCAAGGGCGTGAAGGACGCGGACATCAAGGGCCGGGTCACGGAGATGCTCGAGCTCGTCGAGCTGCCCGGGTACGAGAGCCGCAAGCCCACCCAGATCTCCGGCGGCCAGGCACAGCGCGTCGCGCTGGCACGCGCGTTGATCAACCGCCCCGCCGTCCTCCTCCTCGATGAGCCGCTCGGCGCGCTCGACCTCAAGCTGCGCAAGCAGATGCAGGTCGAGCTGAAGCGCATCCAGCAGGAGGTCGGGATCACGTTCATCTACGTGACCCACGACCAGGAGGAGGCGATGACGATGTCCGATCGCATCGCCGTCATGAACAAGGGCCACTACGAGCAGCTCGGGGACCCGGAGACGCTCTACGAGCGCCCGGCGACGCGGTTCGTGGCGGGCTTCCTCGGCGTGAGCAACCTCATCGCCGGCAAGGTCGCCGGAGGCGACGGCGACTTCGCGTCGATCACGCTCGACAACGGTGTCGCGGTGCGCGCCCCGCGGTCGTTGGCGGACGGGAAGACCTCGATCCTCCTCGGTGTCCGGCCGGAGAAGATCCGGCTGTTCGAGCTCCACGAGACCGTCCCCGAGGGTTTCAACCGGATGCCGGGCACCATCCGCGCCGCGAGCTACATGGGCGTCAGCACCCAGTACCAGGTCGACGTGCCCGGGGACCGGCGTCTCACGGTCTTCGAGCAGAACGTCGAGCGCGCGACGAAGGCCGAGCTCTGGGAGCCCGGCGAAGAGGCGGTGGTCGCCTGGCAGCCGCGCCACAGCTTCGTCGTGAAGGACGAGGGCGGGGACGCGCCGGTGGAGGACGTCACCGAGGAACAGGTCGCGTTCAGCGAGGAGTGACCGGCCGCGCGCGGAGACGCGCGCAGCGAGAGGAGCAGGCGATCACGATGGCGAACCCCGAGACGACCCCGACCGGCGCGATCATCACGCGCCGCCGCTTCCTCGCCGCCGGCACCGTCGCCGGCTTCGGCGCGTTCCTGGCCGCCTGCGGGACGGGCGGGACCGGCGCCAGCCAGGCCCCGTCGTCCGGGGCGACCGAGGCGCCGGCCACCCAGCCGCCCGGCGCGACCTCCGCCCCGTCGGCCGGCGTAGGCGCCACGCCGTCGGCGGAGGTCAACTGGGCCAACTGGACCTACTACATGGACTACGACGAGCAGACCAAGAAGTACCCATCGCTCGACGCGTTCACGGCCGAGTACGGGACCAAGGTCAACTACTCCGAGGTCATCGACGACAACAACTCCTTCTTCGGGACGATCAAGCCGGCGCTCGAGGCGAACCAGGACACGGGCTGGGACATCGTCACGCTCACGGACTGGATGGCCGCGCGGCTCATCCGGCTCGGCTGGACCGAGGAGCTGGACTTCGCGAACATGCCGGACTTCGTCGCGAACCTCCAGCCGAACTACAAGGGTCTCGCGTGGGACCCGGACATGAAGCACCACGCGCCCTGGCAGTCAGGCATGACGGGCCTCGGCTACGACAAGGACGTCACCGGCGAGCTCGCGAGCCTCGACGCGCTGTTCACGGCCGATCCCAAGTGGAACGGGAAGGTGGACTACCTCTCCGAGATGCGCGACGCCGTGGGCCTCACGATGCTCAAGCTCGGGCTCGACCCGACGGTGCCGACGCGCGAAGGCGGCGATGCGGCGGCCGCAGAGATGCAGAAGGCCGTGGACTCCGGGATCGTGCGCGCGTTCAAGGGCAACGCGTACGCAGAGGACCTCAAGAGCGGCGACGCGGTCCTCGCGATGGCCTGGTCGGGCGACATGGTCCAGGCGCTCATCGACAAGCCGACGCTCCAGTTCACGATCGCCGACCAGGGCGGGATGATCTGGACCGACAACATGATGATCCCGAAGGGTGCCCAGCATAAGGGCACCGCCGAGCTCCTCATGAACTACTACTACCGGCCGGAGGTCGCGGCGCTGGTCACGGCGTACGTGAACTACCTCACCCCGGTGAAGGGCACCGACGCGATCCTGCTCAAGAACGATCCCGAGATCGCGAAGAACCCGCTGATCTTCCCGCCGGCGGACGTTCGCGCCCGGCTCTACGCCTTCGGTGCGCTGTCGGAGGAGGATGAGACCTACTTCAACGAGGCGTTCGCCAAGGTCAGCGGGGTCTGACGAGCCGGCTGGCCGATCGGGAGGGGCCGGGGGGAGGCGGATGGGCGGCTTCATCAAGCGCCATCGCTGGATCGTGCCCTATGCGCTGCTCGCGCCGGGCATCCTCTGGCTGCTCATCTTCTACGTGTACCCGGGCGTCCAGATGTTCATCGCCTCCTTCTGGAGCGGGACCCTGGAGACCGGCTTCACGTTCTCGCTCTCGAACTGGACGAACTACCCCGAGGCGATCTCGGGCTCGTCGGCCCAGTTCGTCCGGGCGATCCTGTACGCGGGAGCCGCGACCCTCCTGACCTTCCTCATCGCCTACCCCCTCGCCTACACCATCGCGTTCAAGGGCGGCCACTACAAGGCGCTGCTGCTCTTCCTCGTGGTCGCCCCGTTCTTCACGAGCTTCCTGCTCCGCACGATCAGCTGGAAGATCATCCTGGGCGACACGGGGCCCATGCTCGGCCCGCTGAAGGCGATCGGGATCCTCCCGGACGAGTTCCGGGTGCTCGCGGAGCCCGTCGCGGTCGTCTCCGGGATCACGTACAACTTCCTGCCGTTCATGACGCTGCCGATCTACGTCTCGCTCGAGAAGATCGACCACCGGCTCGTCGAGGCGGCGAAGGACCTGTACGCGGGACCCTGGCGGCCAGGCGGCGCGATCGGTGGCTTCATCTTCGGCGCCGTCCTCGGCGGGGTCCTCGGCTACATCCTCTACGGCGCCGGCGAGGAGCTCGCGCAGGTCCTCATCACGGTCGCCGCGTGGGCGGCCGCCGGCGGCCTTGCCGGTGCGGTCATCGCCTGGACGTTCATCTCCGAGTCGTTCATCCGGGTCACCTGGCCGCTCTCGCTGCCCGGCGTCTTCGCCGGGTCGCTGCTGTGCTTCATCCCGGCGATCGGCGACTACGTGAACGCCGAGTTCCTCGGCAACCCGAGCACGACGATGATCGGCAACGTCATCCAGAACAAGTTCCTCGTCCAGAACGACTACCCCGCCGCCTCGGCCCTGAGCTTCACCCTCATGGCCGGGATCATCATCGCGGTGGCGATCTACGCCCGCGCCCTCGGCACCGAGGGCCTCACGACCGGGCGGGGCTGATCGATGGCCGTCGCGACGAACCCCGCGTCCGGCTCGGCCGTCAGGCGGGCGACCCGGCGCCTCGACCGGTCCGCCCTGTACATCTTCACGGCGCTGGCGGTCATCTACCTCCTGCTGCCGGTCGCGGTGATCATCCTGTTCAGCTTCAACGACCCTGCCGGCAAGTCGAACTTCGTGTGGCAGGGGTTCACGCTCCAGTACTGGCTCGATCCGCTCGGCGTGCCCGGGCTGCCGCAGGCGGTCTTCCTGAGCCTGCTGATCGCGTTCCTGTCCACGATCATCGCCACGGCGCTGGGCACGCTCATCGGGCTCGCGCTCGTCCGGTACGACTTCCGCGGCAAGGGGACGACGAACGGGCTGATCTTCATCCCGATGGCGACGCCGGAGATCGTCCTCGGCGCCAGCCTCCTCACGATGTTCGTGTCGATCGGGGGCCCGCCATTCTTCCCGCTGTCGGCGGTCACGATCCTCATCGCCCACATCATGTTCAACATCAGCTACGTGGTCGTGACGGTCCGCGCTCGGCTCGAGGGATTCCCGCGCCACCTCGAGGAGGCGGCCATGGATCTCGGCGCGACGGAGTGGACGACCTTCTGGAAGGTGACCTTCCCTCTCATCCTCCCGGGGATCGTCGCCGCAGCCCTGCTCGCGTTCAGCCTGTCGATCGACGACTTCGTCATCACGAACTTCACGGCCGGGAAGACGCAGACGTTCCCGATGTTCATCTACGCCAAGTACCGGATCGGGATCCCGGTCCAGGTGAACGTCATCGGGACCATCATCTTCCTCGTCGCCGTCGGCACCGTGGGCATCACGACCCTCGCCCGCATCCGCGCCGACGCCCGAGCCCGCCGCGCCTGACGTCTGCCGGCGCGCCCGACTCCCGGCGCGCCCGACCTCCCGGCGCGGCCGTAGAATCGCCGCACAGACCCGCGCCACACGAGGTCCCCCACCATGGTCGACACCGCCCAGGTCCCCGCCGCCTCCGGCACGCCGCTCCCGCCCGCAGACGTCGTCCCGCCGGTCTGGGGCAGGATCACCGACCTCGTCGTGGAGCGGGGCGAGGGATCCTGGCTCATCACCACGTCCGGTGAGCGGTATCTCGACTACAGCTCCGGCATCGGGGTGACCAACACGGGCCACGCCCATCCGCGCGTGGCGGCGGCGGTCGCCGCCCAGGCGGCCAGGCTGCTGCACGGCCAGCAGAACATCGTCTACCACGAGCCGGGTCTGCGGCTCTACCACCGGCTCCAGACCCTGCTGCCCGGGGGGCCGTGGGGCGCATTCCTCTCGAACTCGGGCGCCGAGGCCGTCGAGGCCGCGGTGAAGCTCGCGCGCATCGCGACGAAGCGCCCGGTCATCGTGGCCTTCCGGGGCGGCTTCCACGGGCGGACGGCCCAGGCGATGGCATTGACGACCGCGAAGAACGTCTACCGTGCCGACTTCGAACCGCTCCCGGGATCCGTCTACTTCGCCGACTACCCGTACTGCTACCGGGCGCCGGTCGCGCCGCACGACCCGACCGCGTGCGCGGCCGGATGCGCCCACTGCGACGGGTGCTCATGCGACTGGGAGGGCCGGCTCGAGGAGCTGTTCCACACGCTCGTCTACCCGGAGCACGTGGCGGCGTTCATCGTGGAGCCCGTGCTCGGGGAAGGCGGGTACGTGGTCCCGCCCGTCGGGTTCCTGCCGCGCCTCCGGGAGATCGCCGACCAGCACGGGATCCTGCTCATCGTCGACGAGGTCCAGACCGGGTTCGGCCGCACCGGGCGCTTCTTCGCGGTCGAGCATTCGGGGGTCGAGCCGGACATCCTCACGTTCGCGAAGGGGGTCGCGTCCGGGCTGCCGCTCTCCGGGATCATCGCGAAGCAGGAGATCCTCCGGCGGTGGCGGACCTCCGCGCACGGCGGGACATACGGCGGCAACGTCGTCGCTTGCGCGGCTGCGAACGCGACGATCGACGTCATCCAGGACGAGGGGCTGGTGCAGAACGCGCAGGAGCGCGGCGCCCAGCTGCTCGCCGGGCTCCGGGCTCTCAAGGCGCGCTACCGAACGATCGGCGACGCTCGCGGGCTCGGGCTCATGGTCGCGCTGGAGTTCGTGAAGCCCGACGAGGGCGACGGGCGGGTGCCGAACCCCGAGCTCACCAAGCGCGTCGTCGCCGAGGCGCTGCGACGGCACCTCATCGTGCTGACCGCGGGCTCGCACGTCCAGGTGGTGCGGATCATCCCGCCGCTGGTGACCACGCCAGACGAGGTGGACCTGGCCCTCGGCATCCTCGCCGAGTCGCTGGAGGCGGCGGGGGCCTGACGCCTCCGCGCCCGCTCAGTCCGCGGCGGGGGTCGCGTGCAGGCGCGCGAGGATCTCGTCGTGGAGGATCCCGTTCGTCACGAGCATGGTCCTGCTGTCGAACCGGCGATCTCCGGCGAGGTCGGTGAAACGCCCGCCCGCCTCTTCCACCAGGATCACCGGGGCAGCGAGGTCCCAGACGCTGACGTCCGTCTCGACCATCGCCTCGGCGGACCCATCGGCGACGAGCGCGTAGCCCCAGAAGTCCCCGAAGCCACGGCTGCGCCACGCCGAGCGCAACAGAGGCATGACCCCGGGCGCGAGCCCGGTCCTCTCCAGGTCAGGCAGGGAGCTGAACAGGATCTGCGACGCTCCGATCTCCGCGATCGACGAGACCCGGAGGCGGCGGGGAGCCCCCGTCGCGCCACCCGCGCCGGTCGCACCCGCCCCGGACCCCCAGGTGCTCGCCGCCCACGCTCCCCCGCCCCGCCGCGCGTACCAGCGCTCGCCGAGGGCCGGCGCCGACAGCACCCCGACCTGGAGCTCTCCATCGCGCTCACAGGCGAGGAGCGTCCCGAAGAGCGGGACCCCGCGCATGAAGTTGTGCGTTCCGTCGATCGGATCGACGTACCACCGGACCGGCGCCCCGGCCTGGTGCGCGGCCTCCTCCTCGCCGACGATCCCGTGGCGCGGGTAGCGGTCCCCGATCCGCTCGCGCACGAGCCGCTCGATGGCCCGGTCGGCCTGGGTGACGAACGAGCCGTCCGCCTTCGCCTCCGTCGCGAGCCCGCTGCGGAACCCACGGAGGGCGATGGCGTCGGCCTCCGCCGCCACGTCGATCGCGAAGGCGAGCCAGTCGTCGAGCTCGTCCTCCGGGCCGCGCCGCCGCGATGCGCTCCACTCGGCGCCCCAGGCTGCCTCCGCGCCACCCATCCCCATCATCGGCGAGCTTCCCTCCGTGCGGCCTCGCGGGCCGTCAGTGGCACGTGCCCGATCCGGCGTCCGTGAACGTCCCGCCGGCGACCGGCAGGAACGCCCAGTCGTACGCGCCGGGTCGCAGCGTCAGCTTCAGGACCCCGTGCGCGAGGCCGCGGGCCTCGCTGTTGCGCGGGGCGCGGATGAACGGGTAGAGCGGCGATCCGCCCGTGCCGACGACGAACTCGCGGATCCCGCCCGTCGCGTCCAGCGCGCCGTCCGGTGTCTGGGGTGCGAAGCGCTCGTAGTCGTGGTCGTGGCCGTTGACGACGATCTCCGCACCGGCTGCGTACAGCGCGCGCCAGAACGCATCCATGTCCGCGGTGGGGCCGTGTGGACCCGACGAGAACCGCGGATGGTGGAAGTAGGCGATCGTGCACGGGACGGGGTGCGCAGCCAGGTCGGCGCGGAGCCAGCGCTCCTGCGCCGAGCCGGGCCCGCAGCCGCCGACGGCAGAGCAGTTCGAGTTGAGCACGATCACGTGCCACGTGCCGGCGTCGTAGCTGTACCAGCCCTTGCCCCTCTGCCCTGCTCGCGACCCGAAGTACGAGAAGTAGGGCGCCGCGTCCTTCGTGTAGTACTCGTGATTCCCGGGCGCCGGTCGCGTCCGGCTGCGGAACTTCCCCCAGGTGGGCGCGTAGCACTTCGCGAAGTCGGACTTGGTGCCCTTCGGATACGCGACGTCGCCGGGGACCATCACGGTCCCGGGGATCGCGGCGACGAGCTTCGCCGTCTGGGCAGCCCACGGGCGCCCGCACCAGCCGACGTCGCCCGCCCCGACGAGGACCGCAGCCTCGCCCTGCGCGGCCAGGGCGGACGCGGGCGGGGCCGCACCGCCGGCCAGGACGACCGTGAGCAGGGCCACGAGCACGCGGGCGCGCGGCGGGCGCGGGACCCACGCGTGGCGCGTGCGCCGCGCGGCCGCCATCCCCGACGGCCCGGATCGGCTGGCGGGGACACGGGCGGGCGCGATGGTCCGTCGCACGCTCGTCACGGTCACCTCCAGGCGGTCGCGCGACGCACGCCCCCGTCGGATGCGCCGGCCGGGGAACGATACCGCCGCTCGGCGGAGGGCGCCCGGACCAGGGCCCGGACCAGAGCAGGGACCCGGGCCCGGATCCTCGCGCGGCCCTCCTCAGCCGACCGCGGCGCGCA
>JAKOQS010000120.1 GCA_029778235.1 Chloroflexota bacterium
CACGCTCGACTTCCCACTGGAGCCGGGCCCGTCGATCGCGACGCGCAGCCCGGGGACCGCGGGGGCCGGCGTCCGGGCGCCTCGGCCCGATCGGGTCACCATCCGTGCCCGGGCGCCGCGTGGACCGGCATCCCGTCCACCAGCGTGGCCAGCACACGCAGGTCGCGCAGGCCGGTCGGCTCGACCTCCCGCGGGTCGCGGTCGAGAACGACGATGTCGGCGGCCTTCCCCCGCTCGAGCGTCCCGGTCTCGCGGTCGAGGTGGTTCACCCATGCCGCGCCCGACGTGTAGGCCACCAGGGCCGTCTCGAGGTCGATCGCCTCTTCCGGCAGGAGCGGGGCCGGGTCCACGTCGTCGTCGGGCCAGGACCGGGTGACGGCCACCTGGATCTCCGAGAGGACCTCCGCGGTGGAGACGGACCAGTCGCTTCCTCCGGCGAGCCGGGCGCCCGCGCGCACCAGGGACCCGAACGGGTACTGCCACCCCGTCCGCTCCGGTCCGAGGAACGGGATCGTCAGGTCCACCATCTGCGCATCGCGGCAGGCCCAGAACGGCTGCATGGTGGCGGCCACGCCCAGCGCCGCGAAGCGCGACACGTCCGCCGGGTGGACGACCTGCAGGTGCGCGATGTGATGTCGGCCGTCCGACCGCCCGTTGGCGGCGAGCGCCGCCTCGAACGCGTCGAGCGTGTCCCGCACGGCCCGGTCGCCGATCGCGTGGACGTGGACCTGGAAGCCGACCGCGTCGAGGCGGACCGCCGCCTCGCGCAGCGTCTCGCTGTCGAGGAACGACATCCCGCGCCGGTCGGTGGCGCGTCCGTCCGCGTCGAGGTACGGGTCGAGCATCGCCGCCGTGCCGTTCTCGAAGACGCCGTCGGCCATCACCTTGACGGCGCCCGCATCGAACCGCCCACCCGGGAGCGCTCCGGCCGCGGCGCGTCGCGCGACGAGCTCGTCGATCTGCTCCAGCCCGCGATCGCGGTCCCACCACAGGGCACCGCGGACACGCGCGGTGAGGGTCCCCTCCCCGATCGCCCGGGCGTACGCGTCGTGGTCGGCGGGCGCGACCCAGGCGTCCTGCCACGCCGTGATGCCGCACGCGTGCAGGTAGGCCTGGCCCGCGAGCAGCGCCCGGAGCATCTCGTCGGCGTCGGGGGCCGGGATCCGGGCCCGGGCGTCCTCGAACGCCCCCTCGTGGAGCGTGCCCTGGGGGGAGCCGTCCGCCTCCCGCTCGATCCGGCCGTGGGGCGGGTCGGGCGTCCCCGCGCCGACGCCGAGCGCCTGGAGCGCTCGCGTGTTCGCCCACGCCCCGTGGACGTCGCGGTTCGCGAGGAAGGCGGGTCGGTCCGGCACGGCCGCGTCGAGCAGCTCGCGCGACGGCGTCCCGCCGGGGAAGTCGGCCATGTACCAGCCACCGCCCAGGATCCACGGGACCTCGGGGTGCGCCTCCGCGTACGCGCGGATCGCGGCCACGACCGCGTCAGCGCCGCGTGCATCGTGGAGGTCGCAGCGGATCCGGTCGAGGCCCCCGTGGGTCGGGTGCACGTGCGCGTCCTGGAAGCCGGGCAGGATCGCGGCGCCCGGGATCTCCACGATCCGCGTCCCGGGCCCGGCGAGCGGTCGCACCGCGCCGGCGGGACCGAC
>JAKOQS010000015.1 GCA_029778235.1 Chloroflexota bacterium
CCGGCGCGCATGGCCATGAGCAGTCCGTCCCCGGTGTTCGTGGGCACGCCGGCGGGCGCGGTCATCGGCCCCCGCAGGAAGTCGGCCACGAGCCGTTGGTTCCACTCGAAGCCGCCCGTGGCGAGGACGACCCCGCGGTGCGCGCGCACGAGGGTCGGCGTGCCGTCGATCTCGATGCGGACGCCGTCGACGCGCCCGCCCTCGACCACCAGGTCGAGGGCGCGGGCCCGGACCACGGGCTCGACCCCGCAGGCAAGCAGTGCCGCTAGCAGCGGGCCGACGAGTGCGTTGCCGCATCCGCGCAGGTCCTCGTCGACGCGCCGCCGGAGCTCGTCGTCCGGGAGGTAGCCGGTGCCGCCGCCGAGTGTCGTGTCGGTGATGCGTAGGTGCGCGCTGCGCCGGGGACGGGCGACGCGGTCCGCCCACGGGCCGAGCTGCCGGAACGAGAAGAGCCCCGGATCCAGGGAGCGCCCGCCGTCGGGCTTCCCGCCCGGGTTCTCCGGGTGGTAGTCGGGGTAGCGCGGGAGGAGGGAGAACCGCAGGTCCGTGGTGTCCTCGAGCCACTGCACGGTCTCGCGGCCGTTGTCGACGAAGGCCGCGGCCATCACCGGGTCCATCCGGTCCATCGCCAGCGACGCGAGGTAGCGCAGCGCGTCGTCGCGAGAGTCCGCGATGCCGGCGTCGTCCTGATGGTGGTTCAACGGGATCCAGGGAACGCCGCCGGAGATAGCGCTCGAGCCGCCGAGCAGGTCGGCCTTCTCGAACACCGCGACGTCGGCGCCCGTCTGCGCGGCGGCCAGGGCAGCGGTCAGGCCGGCGGCTCCCGAACCGAGGACGACGACGTCGTGCTCGACGACGACGTGTTCAGAACTGGACCTCATGTAAAGAATCTATAGATAGGCTTCGGCCCTGTCCCGCGATCGTGGGAGACGAGGAGACCACGTGCCGACTGACGGAATCCGGACCGACCGCGCCGACGACGTCCTCACGATCACGTTCGACCGCCCCGAGCGGCTGAACGCGCTCACGGCGGAGATCATCCACGCGGCGGCGGACGCGGTCGAGGCGGCGGCCGCCGACGGGACCCGCGTCATCGTCCTCACCGGGTCGGGCCGGGCGTTCTCGTCCGGGGCGGACGTCGGCCCGGACGGCAGCCCGCCGGGGCTGGACACGCTGGACGCGGCTAACCGCCTGGTGCTCGCGATCACCAGCTCGCCGCTTCCGGTCGTGGCGGCGGTCAGCGGCGTGGCAGCCGGCGTCGGCTGCTCGTTCGCCCTCGCTGCCGATCTCGTCGTCGCCCGCGAGTCCTCCTCCTTCATGCTGGCGTTCACCCGCATCGGGCTGATGCCCGACGGGGGTGCGTCCCTCCTGGTTCCGGCGGCCGTCGGCCGGGCGCGCGCCGCCCGGATGGCGCTGCTCGCCGAGCGCACCACCGCGGCGCAGGCGCTGGAGTGGGGGATGATCGCCGAGGTCGTCGCCGACGACGGGTTCGACGAGCGCATCGCGCAGCTGTCGGCCCAGCTCGCGGCCGGGGCGCCCCTCGCGTTCGCCGCGACGAAGCGCGCGATCAACGCCGTCACCTTGTCGCTCCTGCCGGCCGCACTCGCCGATGAGCGGTCCGGCCAGGACGCTCTGCTGCAGTCGGCCGACTTCGCCGAGGGGATGGCGGCGTTCCAGCAGAAGCGTCCGGCAGAGTTCACCGGATCCTGACAATCGCATTCTTGATTTCGACTGCAGAAAGTCGGAAGTCCTACTAGCCTCGCGGAACCCAGGCAGCCGCGGGCGCGGCAGCACGATCTGAAGGAGCCGGTTCATGGGACAGCTTGACGGTCGGGTGGCGGTCATCACCGCGAGCACCCGCAGTATCGGTCGCGGCATCGCCGAGGCATTCCACGCGCAGGGCGCCAGCGTCGTCCTCAGCGGACGCAGCGCGGAGAAGGGCGCTCGCGCGATCGAGGAGATGGGCGGCGGCGACCGCCTGCACTTCATCGCGGCCGACGCCTCCAGCAAGGACGACATCGAGGCCCTCGTCGACGGGACGGTCGAGCGGTTCGGCCGCGTCGACATCATCGTGCCGAACGCCGGCGGCGTCGCCAACACGGCGCCAGTCGCCGCGATGAGCGACGAGGAGTGGCAGTACGAGCTGAACTTCAACATCAACCAGACGTTCTGGATGACCCGCAAGGCGCTGCAGTACATGATCCCGCAGCAGTTCGGGCGCATCATCGGCATGTCGTCGATGTACGGGAAGATCACCACGATGGCGGTGCCCGGCTACATCACGAACAAGCACGCGATCATCGGCCTGATGAAGGCGGTCGCCAAGGAGGTCGGCACCCAGGGCATCACGGCCAACGCGGTCTGCCCGGGCTTCGTCGCCACCGACATGTTCTACGAGACCGGCCCGGCGACCGTCGAGGCGATGGGCCTGCCGGACCTCGACGCCCTGGCGGCCGTGATGTACAGCGTCACGTGCATCCAGCGGCCGAACACCGCCGAGGAGGTCGCGGCGGCGTGCGTCCTGCTCGCGTCCGACCTCGGCGCCGGCATCACCGGAACGACCATCAACATCGACGGCGGCGCCTCGCCCTACTAGGCCGTCCTCACCCGCCGAAGGAGCACGCATGTCCCAGCTCGGATCCCTCGACCCCTGGTTCGAGGGCCGTACTGCCATCGTCACCGGCGGCGCGGGCGGGATGGGCCGCGCGATCTCGCAGGCCTTCGCGGCCGCCGGCAGCCGGGTCGTCGTCAGCGACGTCTCGGAGGCCGGCGGCGCGGAGACCGTCGAGCTGATTTCCCAGGCAGGCGGCGAGGCGACGTTCGTGCGGACCGACGTCTCGCGAGGTGCCGACGTCGAGGCGATGGTGGCGACCGCCGTGCGGGCGTACGGGGGCCTGGACTTCGCGGTCAACGCCGCGGCGATCGAGTTCGAGGTCGACTACCTCGCGGACCTCGCCGAGGACGACTGGGACCGCATGATCGCGGTGAACCTGACGTCCGTGTTCTTGTGCATGAAGTACGAGATCAACGCGATGCTCGCCGGTGGCCGCGGCGGTGCGATCGTCAACATCGCGTCCACCAACTCCTACCGGCCGCAGCCGCACCAGTCCGCCTACACCGCGAGCAAGTTCGGCGTGCTCGGCGTGACCAAGTCGGCCGCCGTCGACTACGCCCCGCGCGGGATCCGCATCAACGCGATCTGCCCGGGCGCGATCGACACGCCCATGCTCCGTGGCGCCATGGCCAAGCGCGGCCGCGACCCGCAGGAGGTCG
>JAKOQS010000121.1 GCA_029778235.1 Chloroflexota bacterium
CCCGGCTGCGACCGGCCTTCCCGCCGCCGGACGATGCCGAGGGCGACGGCGAGCCCGGGACGGTGACCGCCGGGAACGCGCCCGGGCTGTCGGACGGGGCCGCGGCGACCGTGATCGCGAGCCGGGCCGCGGCAGACCGGCTGGGCCTTCGTCCGCTCGCGCGGATCGTCGGGTACGCCCAGGCGGAGGTGGCGCCGCGGTGGCTCTTCCTCGCACCCATCGAGGGGGTCCGCCGGCTCGTGGAGCGGACGGGCATCGACCTGGCGGACGTCGACCTCGTCGAGTTGAACGAGGCGTTCGCGGCCCAGGCGCTCGCCGACATCCGGGGCCTCGGCCTCGACGAGGAGCGTGTGAACGTCAACGGCGGTGCGATCGCGCTCGGCCACCCGATCGGCGCGAGCGGGGCGCGTATCGTCGCGACGCTCGTCCACGAGCTCCGGCGGCGAAGCGTTCGGTACGGCATCGCGGCACTCTGCCTCGGAGGGGGCGGCTCGGTCGCGATGCTCGTCGAGACGGAGCCGTCCGGCGGCTCCTGAATGCGCATGCACATGCAGCCGCCCGGTGGGGGCGGTCCGCGCCGGCGGGAAGTCCGGCCGATCCGAGGGAGGGATCACGATGACCGACGAGACGGCCGGGAAGACGCTCGAGCTGTCGGCCTCCGAGATCGAGACCGTCGTCGAGGCCCTGCGGATGCTCCTCGCCACGCTCGGCCGCGAGGATGCCGACCAGATCCACGAGATCCAGGCGCTCCTCGCGCGCCTCGCCGCGGCCTGAGGCCGCGAGCGCGACGGCGGGCCTCGACCGGACCCCCCGATGACCGTCCACGTCCCGCCCCAGGGCGAGGCACCCACGTTCCATCACTTCATCGACGGCCGGTGGGTCCCGTCGGCCACGGGCAGGACCTTCGAGAGCCGGAACCCGGCGGACCGCCGCGACCTCGTCGGCCGCTTCCAGGCCGGGGACGCGGCCGACGTCGCCCGCGCGATCATGGCCGCCGGCGACGCGCTGCCCGGCTGGCAGGCGACGCCGGCCCCGCGCCGCGGCGAGATCCTCTACCGGTTCGGCGCGCTCCTCGCAGAGCGGAAGGAGGAGATCGCCCGCGCGATGACGCGCGAGATGGGCAAGGTCCTCACGGAGGCCCGCGGCGACGTCCAGGAGGGCATCGACATCGCCTTCCTGATGGCCGGCGAAGGGCGCCGGCTGTTCGGCGACACGGTCCCGTCGGAGCTTCCCGACAAGTGGGCGATGAGCATCCGCGTCCCCATCGGCGTGGCAGGCATCGTGACGCCATGGAACTTCCCGGTCGCGATCCCGTGCTGGAAGATGATGCCGGCGCTCGTGACGGGGAACACCGTCGTCTTCAAGCCGGCCACGGACACGCCCCACTGCGCCACGCTCCTCGTCGAGGTCATGGCCGAGGCCGGGTTCCCGCCCGGGACCGTGAACCTGGTCACCGGGACGGGGGCCGACGTCGGCGACGCGATCGTGTCGTCGGCCGACGTGGACGTCGTGAGCTTCACCGGCAGCACGGCGGTCGGGAAGCGGATCGCCGAGACGGCCGGACGGCGCCTCAAGCGCCTCAGCCTGGAGCTCGGCGGCAAGAACGCCATCGTCGTCATGGCCGACGCCGACCTGGACCTTGCCGTCGACGGCATCCTCTGGTCGGCCTTCGGGACGACCGGCCAGCGGTGCACCGCCGCGAGCCGCCTCGTCGTCGAGCGGTCGGTGCATGACCGGCTCGTCGCGATGCTCGCGGAGCGCGCGGCCTCCCTGCGGCTCGGGCCCGGCCTCGACCCGGGAACGGAGGTCGGGCCGCTCATCAACGAGGCCGCCGTCGAGAAGGTCGCCGCCTACGTGGAGATCGGCCGCCAGGCCGGGGCCGAGGTCGCGTGCGGCGGCGCTCCCGTGCGCGACGACGACCTGGCGCATGGGTCGTTCTTCGCCCCGACGATCCTGACCGGGGTCCGGCCCATGGACCGTGTCGCGCAGGAGGAGATCTTCGGCCCGGTGCTGTCGGTCATCGCGGTGGACGGGTACGAGGAAGCGGTCGCAGCCGTCAACGGGACGCGGTACGGGCTCTCGAGCGCGATCTTCACGCGCGACGTGAACCGGGCCTTCCGCGCGATGCGCGACTTCCGGACGGGGATCGTCTACGTCAACGCGGGGACGATCGGCGCCGAGACGCACCTGCCGTTCGGCGGCGTGAAGGAGACGGGCAACGGTGGTCGGGAGGCCGGCCACGCGGCGCTCGACACGTACACCGAGTGGAAGTCGGTCTACGTCGACTTCAGCGGCAGGCTCCAGCGGGCCCAGATCGACAACCAGCCCGCCGGCGACGAGCCCGGGGCCCGGTGACCGCGCCGGGCCGGGAGCCGGCCCCGGGGGCCGATGGCGGTCCCGTCGGCGAGGACGGGACGGTGCCGGCCGCAGATGTCGGCGACGGGGACGACGGCGACGTGCGGCCGCCGGCCTCGATCGACCCGTCGGATGCTGCCCGTGACGCGTTCGCGGAGCTCGTCTTCTCCGCCGTCGACGACCTGCGTGCTGCACTTCAGGAGCCGTATGCCACCCAGCTCGGGCAGGTCGCATTCATCACCGAGGACGAGCCACCTCCCGAGAAGCGCCCGCCGGGCGGCACCCTATACGGCCTGTTCGAGGGCGTCCCGCGGAACCGCTGGGCCGCGGACTGGGCCACCTCGCCCTCGACGATCACGATCTACCGGCTGCCGCACGAGTGGGTCTTCCGCGACCCGGCCGCGCGAGCGCGCGCCGTCGCCTCCACCGTCCGCCACGAGGTGGCGCACTACTTCGGGACGGACGAGGAGGGGATCCGGGCGATCGAACGGGAGAGCCGGACGGGCCCGCCGCGGTAGGCGGGGGTCGGGCGGCCGCGGCAGGGGGCCGACCTGTTGTATCCTCCCCGCGGGCCGGTAGCTCAACGGTAGAGCAAGTGACTCTTAATCACTAGGTTCAGGGTTCGAATCCCTGCCGGCTCACCAGCGGATCGCTGCCCATCCGAACGCCCCGCCGGGTTCGCCGAGCGGGGCGTTCGCGCGTCGACGAGGCCCCGCGTCCAAGGTGGTCCGAACGGATGGGCGCGGCCGCGGACCATCGACCCAGTGGCGGACGCCGGCCGACGCACTACCGTGACGGCGGATCCGGTCTCGCACGCGCGGGACCGACCGGCGACGGGGGCGCGACAGGCACGATGGACGCGCGGGCACCTGGCCGATCCGGCGGCGGCCGCCTCTCTGATGGTGCGTACGGACGGGGATGTGGCGGCGCAGTCGCACGCGCGGGGGCGCGGCGGTGAACGGCGGGATGCGGAGCCGGCTTCGCCTCGTCTTCGGCATCGGCGGGGCCGGACCGAAGCCCGTCGACGGTCCCGGCGGCACGCAGGTCCGCCATCCGTGGGTCCAGTTCGTCGCCTTCACGGAGGACCGCCGGATCTCCGGGCTGATCCAGCTCGACGGCGATCGACTCAGCGACACCCTCAACGGCCACGACGAGTACCAGCTGTGCGACGTGCTCGTCGAGCATCTCGACGACGGCCGCCAGGAGCACGCGGACGAGGTCGTGGTCGCGCGCGACGACCTTCTCGCGGTCCTCACGGACGGGCCTCGCGGCGATCCGGGGCGTCGGGTCCGCACGCTCGCCCACGACGTCACCGTGCAGGCCGGCCCGTACCTGGTCCGCGGTTCGCTCCACGCCCCGCCGGGGATCGACCCGCTCGCGTCGGCGCGGCGGCGGCGGCCCATGATCCCGCTCTCGGATGCCTGGGTCGAGTTCCGGTCCGGCGGCACCTCGATGGGCTCGATCGTCGGGACGGTCGTGGTCAACCGGGCGACGGCCGACTGGATCCAGGTCGGCTTCGCACCACCCGGTGCCCTTAACGGGATCGAGCCCGCCCCCGCGGTGGCGCAGGCGTCGGAGTCGACGATCCGCCGGTAGGCCCCGCGGCGAGCGCCCCGGCGGCCGCGTCACGACGGCCACGTGTCGGCTCATCGGCCTGCCGGCGCCATCGGCGACCGCGCATCGGCCCCCCGCGCATCGGCCTGCCGGCGCCATCGCCGACCGCTACCATGTGCCGGCGGCCCTCCGTGCCCGGCTCGCCATGCCCGGCAGATCCCGCACGGGGCCGTGTCTCATGCGACGAAAGAGGGAGAGCGTCATGCCCATGACCAAGCGACTCGCCGCCGAGTTCCTCGGCACCTTCTGGCTCGTGTTCGGCGGCTGCGGTGCGGCGGTGATCGCCGCGGGGATCCCCGACGTCGGCATCGGGCTCCTCGGGGTGTCCATCGCGTTCGGCCTCACGGTGCTGACGCTCGTCTACGCCGTGGGTCACATCTCGGGCGGCCACTTCAACCCGGCGGTCTCGCTCGGCCTGCTCGCCGGCGGCCGGTTCAACCCGCGCGACCTGCTGCCGTACGTGGTCGTCCAGGTGATCGCCGCGATCGCGGCCGGCGGCGTGCTGTACGTGGTGGCGAGCGGGGCGCCGGGCTTCGATGCCAGCGCGGGGTTCGCCTCGAATGGTTTCGGGGAGCACTCGCCGGGCGGCTACTCGCTGCTGTCGGCGGCGATCGTCGAGGTCCTGCTGACTGCCTTCTTCATCCTCGCGATCATGGGCGCAACGGACCGCCGCGCACCGGCGGGCTTCGCCCCCATCGCGATCGGCCTCACGCTCACCCTGATCCACCTGATCAGCATCCCGGTCACGAACACGTCGGTGAACCCGGCGCGCAGCACCGGGGTCGCCCTGTACCAGGGCAGCTGGGCGATCGAGCAGCTCTGGCTGTTCTGGGTCGCGCCCCTCATCGGCGGCGTGATCGGCGGGCTCGTCTACCGCTACCTGTTCACCGGGAAGGAGACGCTGCAGCCGTTCGAGGCGTAAGGCACCCTCGGCGCCCGTCGCGGGTCGGCGGGGCGAGGCCCCCACCGACCCGCCTCGACGCCCGACCGGGCAGGAGCGGGTCAGCCGCGAAGCAGCCTCGCGAGCGCCCGGAGGACGAGGGCCGCCGAGATCCCGGCGACGAGGACGAGTCCCGGGCTCGGCATCCTGTTCGCGTCCTCGATCGGCCTGAAGGTCGCGCCTTCCGGGCCGATCTCGACGTAGCCGAGCGGCTCAGCACCGCCGCCGCCCCCACCGCCCGAGCCAGAGCTGGTGCTGCCGTCGCCCTCGGCTTCCGCGGCCGGCCCGCTGCCGCTGCCCGCTCCGAAGAACCACCGGAGGCGGGCGACCGGGATGACGGTGATCCCGTTCCGCTCGATCGGGTCGCCGAAGACGGCGCTCACGTGGGCCTTGCCGCCCAGGCGCTCCACCAGGCGCTCGAACAGCGCCGTCCCGCTGCCACCCTCGGCCGCGGCCTTCGCGATCTCCATGGCCTCATCGGTCGTCATCATCGTTCCCTCGTCGGAGCAGGCGGGCGCCCGGCGACGACCGCCGTCCATCAGGCTCGCCTTCGCATGCACGATGCCCGACGGGGGTCCGCCGCGCCAGTGCCCGACGTCACCGACGCGGCGCGGGGCTGACCTCTTCGGGTCCCGGCCGGCGGCGGTGGCAGAGCAGGCTGGATCCCTGCGAGCACGTGCTGTCCGGCCGTCCCGCGATGTCGCTGCGACCATCGACCGCCGGAGTACTGTGTTCCGTATGAAGGGAGACCGCGTCGAGGCCGTCGTCGATACCGGCCAGGGCGTCCAGACGTTCGACATCGTCGCCACGCGCGCCGGCCGTCGCATCGAGGTCGTGACGTCGCGGGGGGTGGTGGAGGTGCGCGAGGTGACGCGCAC
>JAKOQS010000122.1 GCA_029778235.1 Chloroflexota bacterium
AGCTCCGCCTCCAGGCGGGACCGTGCCGCCTCGGCAGCGGCCTGCGCCTCGCGCGCCGCCCCATCGCCCCGCTCGATGGCCTCGAGCTCGGCGGCGGCCGCGGTGCGCTCCGCGACGGCGGCGCCCAGCGCCTCGCGCTGCTGGGTGATCTGCTGGGTCAGCTCCCGACGACGCACGAGGGCCCGATCCCGGGCGGCGATGGCCTCGGCGATGCGCGGGTCGTGCCCGGGCAGGTCCTCGGGACGGACCACGGCCCGCACGGGGTGCTCGAGGTCCAACAGGGCGAGCGACGGGCGGTCGAGCGGGAACACGATGCTGTGGGCCGCGAGCTCGCCGAGCGCGTCGACGTCGGTCCCCGACCCGAGGCGGCCGAGCGTGTCGACCAGCCAGGCACGGCGCAGCGGATCCAGGCCCCGGACCACGGTGACCTGCCCGTGCAGGTCGATCGCAGGGCGATCGCCGGCGGCGTCGCGCACCTGGAGCACCTTCACTGCAACCCCTCCGTTCCCGCGATCCGATCGACGTTGCGGTGGAGGGACGGTACCTGATCGATCCCGGGAGGCGATACCTGCCTCCGGCGGCTCACGACACCGGGATGCGCTGCACCGGCGGATCGTCGTCGTCGTCCGCATCGGGCGTCGGGACCGGCGCACGACCGACGCCCCGCCCGGCGACCGAGCCCAGGACGTCGAGGATGCCCGCCGCCGTCTTCGGGTCCTCGACCAGCTCCTCGGCGACGTCGAGCAGCGCCCGCGACGCGGCGATCATCTCCCGGGCCGCCCGCTGGAGGTGATCGAGGCCCGCCTGCAGACGTGGGTCCTGCCCATCGGCCTCGTCCGGCCCCGTGGCGTCCGGTCCGCTCATCGGGCCCGCCGCCGACCGCGGGCGTCGTCGGCCCGATCGGGGAGGTCGACATCGGCCTGGTCGCTCCGGCCGGCGAAGGTCACCCGCAGCGTGCCGTCGCGCAGCGAGGCGGCCCGCACCTCGCGACGGCGCAGCGAGTCGGGCAGCAGCAGCGCACGCCGGTGGCCCCCGACCCGGATCAGCAGCTCGTCGTCGCGGCGGCCGAGCTCGAGCTCGTCCTTGTCGGCGAAGGGCAGCTCGAGGGTGAGCTCGTAGCCCGCGCCCTTCTCGACCACCTGGAGCGGTTCGCCCGGGTGGAGCACGGCCGCGGGGTCCCGTTCGCCGTAGAGGTGCTCGGCGAACGACCGCAG
>JAKOQS010000123.1 GCA_029778235.1 Chloroflexota bacterium
GACGAAGACGGTGCCGGCGGGAAGCTCGGCGCGCGCCTGCGGGCCGCCCATGCGTGCCGCGCCCGCGTCCAGTGAGCCCCAGATCGACGTGGCGTCGAGCGGCAGCGCCGAGAGGTCGGCGTTCGGGTAGGAGGCCCACAGCGCGAGCCCCTGGATGTCGTCGGGGTGGGAGGCGATGTAGTTGGTGGCCATGGCGCCGCCGAGCGAGTGGCCGGCGATCGCCCACCGCGCGATCTCCGGGTGCGCCGCCATGATCGGGCTCGCCGCGTCGGCGCCCAGCACCGCGAGGTTGAGCGGCATCTTCGCGATGAAGACCGGGTATCCGGCGGCGGCGATGGCCTGGGCGGTGGGCGCGTAGCCGGCGGGCTCGACCTTGGCGCCGGGGTAGACGACCAGGCCGGTGGATCGGGCGTCCGACGTGGGGACGAACGAGAGCCAGCCCGGCTCGTCGGCGAAGGTCACCTGCGGCGTGGAGGCGAGCGCGGCGGTGGCCTCGGGGAGCAGCGGCTGCGGCTGCACGTACCAGGCGCCGACGGCGAACATGGCGACGACAGCGACCGCGAGCACTGCCAGCACGACGGCGAGGACGCGGCGCCATCGCCGGCGTCGGCGGGGCGCGGGGGTGGGCCCGGGTGCAGCGGCGGCCGTGTCCGGCTCCGACGCGGCGGGGCCCGGGTCGGGTGCCTCGGCGGTGGGCGTCGGCGGTTCGGATGCGGCCGCGGCCGGCTCTGGCGCGGCGCGATCTGTCTTGGGGGTGGGGTCGGTCACGTCGGGCTCCGGTGGGTGGCGGGTGCACCGCCCATGATGCGGCTTCAGCCGGGAGGCGGCCGCGGTGTTCCGGAGCCGCCCTTCGAGCTGGCGAGCGTCGTGACGTCCACGGCCCGGATCGCATCGGCGATCCCGCCGAGCAGCCGCAGCACGGCCGCGACGCGCGCCGTCGCGTACGGCGACGGCAGCTTCTTCTGGCCGAACGACCACGCGTCGAAGCCCCGCATGGCCGAGCGCGGCGTCACGGTGCCGTCCGCGCCCACGTTGTAGGCGACCAGGCAGGCCGCGAGCTCCGCCATCGCCCTGCGGTCCTCCGGCGTGGCGGCCGGCCCGCTCCACGCCGCTGGGTAGGCGCCCAGCGTCTGGACCGTCCGCAGCACGTCGTACCAGAAGCTCGGCCACTTGACGGTCTTGAACCGGTACCCGTGGCCGAACATGTACGGCTGCGTCTCTGCCCGCTCGCGCCACGGCCGCAGCGCGTCCCGGGCGACGTCGTCCAGCCGGGCCGGCCGCCGCACGGCGGGGACCATCGAGAACAGCCGCAGCGCCTCGAGCGTGACCTGCGGGCAGCGTTCGCCCTTCCGCCCCGGCCCGCGAAACCCACCCCACGGGACGCACGGCCAGGCACGTCCGCTCGACGTCTCGACCACGCCGTCCGCGATCCGCTCGAGCTCTGCGACCACGCGCGGGTCGTCGCCCCGCCCGAAACGAACGAGGGTCGCCGTGATCGCGTGCGTGTCGCAAAGGAGCGCGGACCATGCGCCGTCCGGCGTCACGCGGCTCGTCGCGAACGTGGCGAAACGTCCGTCGGCGGTACGGCCCTCGAGCATCGCGTCGAGCGTCGCCTCGATCCGGGTGTCGTCGCCCGCGCCCACGCCCATCTCCGCGAGGAGCTCCAGCAGGTTGGGCGCGAACAGGGCGCTGTCGTGGCCGGGGAGCGCGAGCGGCGCGCCCCACGCCGGGATGCGGTCCACGAGCGTGCGGGTCCCCGGGTCGGCGAGGACCGCGGCATGGGCCGCACGCACGTCGGGGTCGTCCAGCGGCCGGCCGTCGAGCGCGGTGAGCGCGATCCACCGGGCCGCGGGCTCGTCGGATGCGCGGAGCCACGGGCGTGGATCGGCCGGAAGGATGGCGACCCATCGGTCGTCCTCGCCGGCCTCGGCCCCGCCCGGCCCCTCGGCCCGGCTCGGCCCCTCGGGCGCCCCTCGGGCACCCTCGATCCAGTGCGGCCCGTCGGATCCCGTCACCTGCCCCCCGCCTCGTGCACCGCCCGCAGCACCCGGCACGCGCGCAGCGTCACCCACCGGCTCGGCTGGCCCTGTCGGTCGATGTTCGCCGCCATCTTGCTGACGTACGCGTACCGGTTGACGAATCGACCGTCCGCATCCTGCTGCCCCAGGAGCCAGTCGACCGCCTGCGTCAGTCTGGGATCGCCCGCGCCCCCGGCCTCGCAGACCGCTTCCATGACCTGGAGCACGTCGGCCACGTAGCCCAGCGGGACGGCCAGCTTGAACCACGAGCCGTTCGGCTTCTGGTTGCCCCAGCCCATCGGGTACATGGCGGTGGACGGGTCGACCGACAGCAGCAGGTCGATCGCCGCCCCCAGCGCCCGCTCGACCTCCGGCGTCCGCTCCACGGCGGGGATCCGCGCGAGGCCCAGGACCGCCTTCGCGGCACCCCAGCCGCACGGGAGCGCCCCGTTCACGGCGCAGGCGAAGCCCGGCCCGGGCGTCCCGCTCTTCGCGTAGCGGTGGCCCTCCGTCCCCAGGATCGCCGCGACCTCCCACGCGATCGCGTCGCGCACGCGCGGGTCGTCGCCCCAGCCGAGGCCGACGAGCGCCCGCAGGAGGTTGCCGTTGAGGCAGTGGAGCTGGTACGCGGGCTGCAGGCGGCCCTCCCGGTAGCCGATCGCGAAGGACTGGCCGGGCACCGTCGCGTGGTCCAGCAGGTACGCGCAGCCGTTCCTGATGCGCGCGTCGGACCCGTCCGCGCCGAGCTGCTCGAGGAAGATCAGGCTCCAGACGGTGGACCGGTACTTGGGGCCGTACCCCGGGCCCGGTGCATGCCACCAGCCCTCGGGGTCCTGGGCGGCCAGGATCGGCGCGATGGGCGGCGCCTCCATCGCGGCGGCCCGCGCTTCGACGACATCAGGGTCGTCGGGAGACCGGCCGAGGAGGTCCACGAGCGCCCGATGGCGGACGGCCGGTGCCGCGCGGTCGAGAAGCCAGGGCAGGGGGTCGGCGTGGAGGCCGACGCTCCAGGCGGGTCGGTCCATGCCGCCGATGGTGCCCCGGACAGGGCCCGGGGACAAGGGCCGGGCGGCCGCCGGTCGAGGCGACGCCCGGGGGCCGGCGACCGGCCCCTCGGGCCCCGGGCCTGGGCTCAGCGGCCGGCCGGGGTCGCGCCTCGAGCTTCGGGCCCCAGGCCTGGGCTCACCGGGCCGGTTCGAGCTCCCAGATGTCGATCGCGGCATCCGAGCGCCGTCCGACCCGGCCGGGCGCGGTCACGCCGTCCGCGATGTACATCTCGCTGCCGACGGCGGCGATCCCCGTGGGGTAGCGGATCGCCGCGGGCGGGGAGCCGCGCGGATTCTTCCCCAGGGCCACCGTCACCAGGTCGCTCGCACGGAGCACGAGCAGCGCCGGGGCCAGCTTGCCGGCCACGCCGCCGACCGTCACGAAGACGCGGTCGGCGTCCACGTCCAGCCCCCCGACGTCCGAGACGGCCTTGCCCGAGGAGCGGAGCGGCAGGGAGCGCCACGCGCCCGCCAGCGATGCCGGGATGCGCGAGACCGTCACGGCCCCCTTCGATTCGACCGCCATCGCCACCGTCCGGCCGTCCGTGCCCAGGAAGGCGGCCTTCGTGGGGAATCGGCCGGTCGGGACCGTCTTCCACCCGGTCCCGTCGAACGCGTCCGCGGAGAAGCGGGCCACGCGGCCGAGACCGCCGTCAGCCGCGTAGACGATCCCGTCGGCCGCGGCGAGCGCGTCGATGCGTGCGAACCCGCCTCGGCCGTTGCCCGCGGTGCCGAACGATCCCGCCGCCGCGAGGTCCGGCCCCCGGAACCGTTGGATCATGTCCCCATCGGAGGCGAAGACGTAGTCCCCGTCCGCGGCCAGGAGCCCCGACGAGCACGGCGTCTCGAGCTGCGAGATGAAGGTCAGGTCGCTCCGGCGCAGCGCCACGATCCGGGTCCCGGCCAGGGGCGCGGCGCTCGCGCTGTCGCAGACGTACACGGTGTCGCCGGAGACGGCCGCGCCCTGCGGCGCAGCGAGCTGGCCCAGCAGCCCGAAGGCGGGGCGCCCGTACGTGTCGGCGACCGACGGCGAGTCCGGCCAGAGGCGCCGCAGCTCCACGATGCCGCTGTCGTGCGCGTCCGTGCCCACGTACGTGCCCGACGGCGTGACGGCGATGTCCGTCGCGAAGCTGCGGGCGCTCACGGAGACGTCGGTCGGCGTGATCCGGATGCACCCGGCGCCTGAGGCCGTCAGGGAGACCGCGACCCGGAGCACGCCGGGGTTCAGGTCGGCGGTGCAATCGGACGCGCGGATGTAGAGCTGCTGGCCCTTCACCTGGAGCGCCCCGTACATGCCGGCCTCGCGACGCTGGTACTCGGCCCAGCCGGAGCCATCGAGCGCGGGGGAGAGGCGGACGATCCGGTCGTTGCCGGCATCCGCGACGAAGACCGCGAGGTCCGTGGCGGCGATGCCGGCGAGCGTCCCGAAACGGCCATCGCCGGTGCCGGCGGCGCCGAACGTGCGCCAGTCCGATCCGTCGAGCGTCTGCGGGATCCGCACGACCCGGTGGTTGCCCGAGTCGGCCACGTACAGCCAGTCCCCGGAGACGGCCATCCCGGTGATCGCGCGGAACTGGCCCTGCCCGGACCCCTCCGTGCCGTACTGGGCGACACCGGTCCCATCGAGCGCGGACCCGATGCGCGTGATGCGGATGCCGTCGGTGACGAAGACGCCGTACGGGCCGGCGGCCATGACGGCCGAGCCCACGCCGTACTGCGAGCGCGGCGTGCGGATCAGGTAGGGGGCGAGCGCGCTCGCGTCGAAGGACGCGATGGCACGGGTGGGGTCCGTGTCCAGCTTGACGATCCGGGCGCGGTCCGCCGCGTACAGGTAGCGGCCGTCGGTGGTGAGGCCCACGAACCACTGGAACTGGTCCAGGGCGATGGGGGCGCCGGCGACCTTCTGGACGGGGACAGCGGCGGCGAGCGTGGCGGCGTCGCCGCGGGTGGGTCCAGCGAGGCCGACGCTGAGCGCGATGACCGCGCCGAGCGCCGCCGCGACGGCGGTGCGCGCGATGCGGCCGGCACGCATGGGATGTCCGGGCATGATCTCCTCCGAGGGGGCGGCGGACCGGCCGAGGCAGGCCGCCGTCGTTCCGCCAGAGGATAGGCGACATCCCCGGAAGACGGGTCCGACGGCCGGGGGGCACGGCCGGCTGTGGGCGCCGGCGAGCGCGGCAGGGGGCCGGGCCGAGGGTCAGCAGGGCGGGCGGCGGCGGCCGCTGACCGGCGGAGGGCGGCGGCCGCAGGAGCCGGGGCCGGGGGGCGGCGGGGGCGGCCGCTGACCGGCGGAGGGCGGCGGCCGCAGGAGCCGGGGCGCGGCCTCTGCTTGTGACCCGTGGCACCATCACGGGGGATCCGATGGCCCTCCCGCAGGCCGTCCGGACCCGCGGATGCTCCGGTATCCGGACGACGGCCGGAGCCGGCGGCAGGGAGTCGTCGCGGCGAGCGGCCGCCACAGGAGATCGGCCATGACGCGCGTCCTCGTCGTCCATCACGACATCGACCTCGCCGACCAGGAGGCCGACGCGCTCCGCCGCGCCGGCTACGAGGTCACCGAGTGCATGGGGCCCATCGGCGCCGCCTGCCCCATCCTCGCGGGCATCCCGTGCGGCTACGCGGAGGACGCGGACGTCCTCCTGTACGACGCGTTCGTGACGGGCGAGCCGGACGGCGCCAAGGCTCTCATCGAGAAGATCCGCGAGATCCACCCGGACATCCCGGTCGTGCTCACGGCCACCGGGATGGAGCCCGAGTGGGCCGAGCTCTCGGGCATCCACAAGGTGACGCCGTTCGTGGGCCAGCCCACCGCGGCCAACCTCTCCGCCGCGATCGAGCAGGCCATCGCGCCCGACGCTCCCGAGGCGGGCGACGCGGCTCCCGCCGGCTGACGCCGCACCCCCCACGCTCGACGCGACGGCCGGCGCCGCCTCGACCTCCGACCCCGGCACCGCGTGACGGCGCAGGGCGACCGCCAGGACCCGCGCGCACCGCGGCGCGGCCGCGTCCACGCCGGCGCCGTCGCCGCCACGCGCGCCCTGCGCGTCGCGTACCCACTCCAGCGCGCCGCCTACCGGGTCCACGACTGGGCGTTCCGGCGGAGCGGCGGGCGCATCGGCCGGATGTTCGCGCGCCGGCCGTGTCTCGTCCTGACCACGACGGGTCGCCGCTCCGGCCGCCCGCGCACCGTCGTGCTGGTCTACGTCGCCGACGACGAACGGTGGGTCGTCGTCGCCTCGAACATGGGCAGCCACCGTGCGCCGGCCTGGCTGGGCAACCTGCGCGCAGACCCGCGCGCCACCGTCACGATCGGCGGGCGGTCCGTGCCGGTCCTCGCGCGCGAGGCGACGGAGGCCGAGCACGATGCGCTGTGGGATCGCGTGGACCGCGCCAACTACGGCCAGTACGGCCGCTACCAGGCGATCGCCGCCAGACGGATCCCGCTCGTCATCCTGGAGCCATCCCGCGAGGGGTGACCGGCAGGGAAGGGGAGGGCGAGTGAGCGATCGGGCGAAGTCGATCGTCTCCGCCGGCTACGACGCGATCGCCGAGGAGTTCCTCGACTGGAGCCTGAAAGTCGTGGACCCCGTGCGCGACCGGCTCTTCGCCGAGCTCGTCGCGCGGCTCCCGGAGGGTGCGGCGGTCCTCGACATCGGATGTGGCGCCGGGATCCCCTGGACGCGGGCGCTCGCCGACCGCTTCGACGTCACCGGCATCGACATCTCGTCCCGCCAGGTCGAGGCCGCCAGGCTCAACGTCCCCGTTGCGACGTTCATCGTGGGCGACATCTCGAGCGCGTCCTTCGAAGCGCGCAGCCTCGGCGGCATCATCGCCTTCTACTCGATCGCCCATCTGCCGGTGGACGAGCACGGACCGTTGCTCGACCGACTCGCCCGCTGGCTCCGACCCGGCGGCCTCCTGCTCGCCTCCGTGCCGGTCGCGGAGTCCGCCGGCTGGACCGGCGAATGGCTCGGGACCACGATGTTCTTCGGCTCGCTCGGAGCCGAGGCGTACCTGGCGCTGCTCCGCAGCCTCGACTTCGAGCTCCTGGCCGCCGAGGAGTCGACCGTCCAGGAGCCGGAGGGCCCGACCGACTTCCTGTGGGTGCTCGCCCGGCGGGCGCAGCGATGACCCGTCCGCGGATGGCGCGGGTCCTGCCACCTGCGGGCGGCGCCCTCTGCGTCCGGGGGCCCTCCCTGTCGCCTACTTCCCGACGACGGCCGCGACCGCGTCGGCGAACGGGTCGATGTTCGCCTTCGTGATGCCCGCGACGTTGATCCGGCCCGCGCCGACGACGTAGACCGCGTGCTCCTCGCGCAGCGCCGCGACCTGCTCCTTCGAGAGGCCGAGCAGCGCGAACATCCCGCGCTGGTGCGCCAGCGGCGCCCAGTCGCCCGGGATGTCGCGGCTCTCGAGCGCCTCGACGAGGACCCGGCGGTTCTCGTGGATGCGGCCGCGCATCCCCGCCAGCTCGACCTCCCACTGCGCGCGCAGCGCCGGGTCGCCCAGGATCGTGGTGACGATCTCCGCGCCGTGCGACGGCGGGTTCGAGTAGTTGGCCCGGATCGCCACCTTCACGTGGCTCTGGGCGGACGAAGCGGACTCGGCGTCCTTCGCGACCACGGTCAGGGCCCCGACGCGCTCGCTGTAGAGCGCGAAGTTCTTCGAGAAGCTCGACGCGATCAGGAGCTCCCGGCCCGGCCGGGCGATCGCGTCCAGCCAGTCGGCGTCCTCGCGCAGGCCATCGCCGAACCCCTGGTAGGCGAAGTCCACGAGCGGCAGGAGGTCGCGCTCCTCGACCAGGTCGCCGATCCGGCGCCACTCCTCCTGGCTGGGGTCCACGCCGGTCGGGTTGTGGCACGACCCGTGGAGCAGCAGGAGGTCGCCCGGCTCCGCCTCTGCGAGCGCCGCGAGCATCGCGTCGATGGACACGTGCCGGTCGCCGGGGTGGACGTACGGGTAGGGCCGGACGCGGAAGCCCGCCAGGCCGAAGATCTGCGGGTGGTTGGGCCACGTGGGGTCGGAGACCCAGACGGTCCGGGGAGCGCCCTCCTGCACGAGGAAGTCGGCGGCGACGCGGAGCGCGCCCGTGCCGCCGGGGGTGTGGCTGGTGGCCGACCGCCCGGCGGCGACGATCTCGTGGCCGGGCGTGAAGATCAGGTCGCGCACCGCCGCGCGGTAGGCCGCGTCGCCGTCGATCGGCTTGTAGAGCTTGGTGGTCTCGGTCGCCAACATCCGGCGCTCCGCCTCGAGGACCGTGGGGAGCACGGGCGTGATGCCCGTGTCGTCCACGTACACACCCGAGGAGAGGTTCACCTTCACTGGGCGCGGGTCGGCACGGAAGGCTTCGGCCAGCCCCAGGATCGGATCGGGCGGGGCGGGGGTGCGAGAGGCGACGGGAAGGGCCACGGGACGGTCCTCGAGCGCGGCGGTCTGCGGGGACGCGGCCCCGCGCCCGCCGGCTGCGATGCGCGGGGACCAACGAAACGATACGCGACCGGGCGTATGCTCCGCGCACGCCCCGGTCGTGGCCGCGCCGGTCGATCCGCCGGTGCCCGCGGGGCAGGCGCAGGACGGATACGCCGTGGCCCTCAAGGACTATCTCCGCATCTCCGCCCTCTCGCGGCGCGACCTCTCGCTGCTCCTCGACCTCTCGGAGGAGCTCAAGCGCGACCCCCACCGGTACTCCGGGCTCCTCCGGAACGAGGTGGTCGCGATGGACTTCACCAAGCCCTCGACGCGGACCCGCGTGAGCTTCACCGTCGCGATCTCCCGCCTGGGCGGCACGCCCGAGATGCTCGGGCCCGCCGACCTCCAGCTGGGCCGTGGCGAGACGATCGAGGACACGGCTCGCGTCCTCTCCCGCTACGTGAAGGCCTTCGTCATCCGCACGTTCGCCGACGAGGAGGTGGCGCGCTTCGCCGCCGCCTCCACGATCCCGGTCATCAACGCGCTGACCGACGGCCACCATCCATGCCAGGCGCTCGCCGACCTGCTCACGATCCGCGAGAAGCTCGGGCGGCTCGACGGCGTCCGCATCGCGTTCGTGGGCGACGGCTGCAACACCGTCCACAGCCTCATGGAGGCGGCGGCCCTCGCCGGGATGCACATCACCGTCGCCACCCCGGCCGGCTACGAGCCGGACGCCGACGTGGTGGAGACGGCGAAGATGATCGCCCTCCAGAACCGCGCCAGCGTGGAGACGACGAACGACGTGCGGGCGGCGGTCTCGGGCGCCGACGTGGTCTACACCGACGTCTGGCTCTCGATGAACGTGGACGCGTCGGAGAAGGAGACGCGGACCAAGGCGTTCTCGCCGTACCGCGTGACCGACGAGCTCATGGGCCTGACGGAGACGGGCTCGATCTTCATGCACTGCCTGCCGGCCCACCGCGGCGAGGAGGTGACCGCTCAGGTCATCGACGGCTTCCGCTCGGTCGTGTGGGACCAGGCCGCCAACCGCCTCTGCACCGAGCAGGCCATCCTCGTGGCGCTCCTCACCGGCCGTCTCGAGGGCGCGGGTCGCTGGGCGTAGGGGAGGGGACCGGCCGGGGGCCGCTCCCGCTTCGCGGCCCGCGCGCCGCGGCGGCGCCCGCCTGAGGCCGCGTTCGCGGGCGGCCGCGCCCCGGCCTGACCCCTGTCACGTCACCGGGCCGCTCCGCGCCGGGCCCCCGGCCGACCCGCGCCGCGCGCGACGCGGGGCGCGCGGGCGTCGTACGCTGCGGGCGGCTCTCCGTGCGGGGCGACCGGCGCCGGCGAGAGGGCCGGCTTCGGGAGGGTCTCCGGATGCGGTCGATCCCTGTCGGCATCGGTCGGACGGCGCGCGTCGCGCTCGTCTCGGCCGCCGCCGCGCTGCTCGTCTGGAACGGGGCCTCGATGGTCCTCGCAGCGGCGACGCCCGCGACGATCCGCGCCTGCGTCGTGGCGAGCGGCTCGTCCAAGGGCCTCATGCGCTACGCGCCCGGGACCACCGCGTGCAAGAAGGGCGAGACCGCGCTCACGTGGAACACCGTCGGCCCCCTGGGACCCACCGGTCCGCAGGGCCCGGCCGGCCCGGTCGGCCCCACCGGTCCCACCGGCCCGCAGGGCCAGGCCGCACCGGTCGATGCCCCGGTCGCCGTCTGGCAGACGCCCTGGACGCCGGACCCGATGTTCGGCGGGGAGAAGCGCATCGCGCAGCTGGTCGTGCCGCCCGGCAAGTACCAGATCCTGCTGTCGGCGTCGTTCACGGGCATGAAGGCGCTCAACGACGAGGACGCGGGCTGGGGCGGGACCGTCAAATGCCGGTACGTCTTCGGCGGCGCCGACTACCGCTACGAGAGCCCCATCACCGAGTTCGGGTCGGTGCTGTTCAACCGCCAGGACTACCTGGATACGGCGGCGAAGAGCACGATCGAGATCAGCTGCTCGCTGACGTCCCGGGCGATCTCCGGGCGCGTCCAGATCGGCGGCCTGCTGTCTGCGATGCCGGTCTCGCCGCGGAAGTAGCGGGCTCCGCCCCCCGGCGCCGTGCGGCGGGCGCGTCCGCGCCCGCCGCGGCCCCGCGAGGGCCGGCGGCCCCGCCCGTGCCCGCGATGCCCGCCGTGCCCGCGATGCCCGCCGTGCCCGCGGGATCGCCGACTTCGCCCGCGGCACCGTCCCGCGCCGCCCGGACCGCATCCGGCTCCACGCTGACCGCGTCCACGATCCCCACCACGAGCGTCCGCACGGGCCCCTTGGCGACGCCCAGGATCTGGCGCGCCGAGCTGCCCTCGTCGATGAGCAGCACGGTCTCGCCGGGTCCCGCGCCTACCGTGTCCACGGCGATCATGTAGCCGCCGGCCGGCGCCCCCGCGGGGTCCACGAGGTCGCACAGCAGCAGCGTGCGGTCCTCGAAGATCTGCGCGTTGATGGTCGAGACGACGGTCCCGACGACGCGTGCGAGCTTCACTCCACACCCCCGTCGTCCTGCGCGACCGCATCCACGATCCCCACGATCGCGTGGTCCACCGGGACGAACGGGTCGGGCATCGCCTCCGCCGCCTCGCGCGCCGCGACGACGTACACGAGCTCGCCCGGGCCCGCCATGTGGACGGCATCGGCGGCCACGACGGTCCCGCCGGTCGGCCGGCCCCGGCGGTCGAGCGGCTGGACGATGAGGAGCCGGATCCCCTCCAGGCCCGGCGTCTTGATCGTCGCGACCACGGTGCCCACGACACGGGCGAGCTGCATCGCTCAGCCCTCCCCGCGGACGCGCGCGGCGAACCGGGCGTCGCCCTGGAGGTTCGCGCGCATGGTGCCGTGGAGCTGCGACACGACCCGCCCCACGACGCGGCCGGCCGGCCGGTCGGCGTCCGAGACGCGGCGAAGCCCGTGTTCCACGGCCGCCTCCACGTCGGAGACGCGCCCGTCGAACAGCACGTAGGCCTTGCCGCCGAGGTCGTCCGCGATGCGCAGCTCCATCAGGCGGACGTTGGCGCCCTTCACGCCGGCGTCGGCCGCGTCGATGATCGACGCGACGGTCGCGGTCTCGATGACGCCGAGCGCCTCGGCCTCGCCCGCCAGCCGCAGGCCACGGAGCGCGTCCACCACCGCGGGGTCGATCGCGGGCAGCAGGACGACGTCGAGCACCGAGCCCTCGCCGACCTCGCAGCCGGCCGCGAGGGCCTCCTCCACGTCGGCGACCGCGCCGCCGACGAGCACCAGGAACCTGCCGGGATGGACGGTCCCGGCATGGAGGACGTCCACCGGGGCGCGCTTGGCCATCGCGTCGCCCGCCTCGATCCCGATCGCGATCGAGTCGAGCTCGAGGAGCGCGACGGCGGGCTCCAGGCCGGCCGGTCCCGCGGGCACGGACCGCCGCGCGGCGTCCGTCACGGTCCCGGCCGCCCTGCGGCTGCCCGGGCGAGCCTGCGGCGCCATCTCAGATGATCCTCAGCGCGCCCACGACGGTGATCCGCCGCTCGCGCGAGAAGGTGCGCGGCCGGGTGAGGCCGTCGCCGGTCGGGCTCGCGATCGAGAACGAGCAGAAGCCCTCGCCGCCCTCGCCGAGCCCGGCGAGGTTCGGGCCGTTCGCGACGAAGATGCTGCAGTCCATCGCCTTGGCCATCCGCGTGATCGTCGAGACGTTCGTCGAGTGGATCGACGCGGTGTGACGGAAGCCGTGCTCGGAGCGGACCGCCAGGTCGATCGCCTGGTCCACCGTGCTCACCCTGACCACGGGGAGGACCGGCATCATCTGCTCGGTCCACACGAGGCTGTGGTCCCGCGGCACGTCGGCCACCAGGAGGACCGGGGCGGGATCCGGCCTGACACCGATCTCGGCGAGGATCCGCGCGGCGTCCTTCCCGATCCACGCCGGGTTCATGACGCCGTGCTTCCCGGGCTCGCCCATCTGGCTGAAGATGACCCGCTCGAGCTTGCGCAGCTCGTGCTCCTTGAGGAGGTAGGCGCCGGCGCCGACCATCGCGCGCAGGAGCCGGTCGGCGACCGAGTCGACGACGATGCACGTCTTCTCGTCGATGCAGACGAGGTTGTTGTCGAACGAGGCGCCGCGGACGATGTCGCGCCCGGCCTGCTCCAGGTCGGCCGTCTGGTCCACCACCGCCGGCGGGTTCCCGGGGCCGGCCGTGATCGCCTTCTTGTCCGTGCGGAGCGCCTCCTTCACGACGCCCGGCCCGCCCGTCACGAGCAGCAGGCGGACGTCGGGGTGGGTCATGAGCGACCGTGCGCTCTCGATGGTGGGGCGCGCCACGGCGGTCGCGAGGTCCGGCGGCCCGCCGGCGCCCACGATCGCCCGGTTGATGACCCGCACGGTCTCGGCCGAGCAGCCCTTCGCGCTCGGATGGGCGTTGAACACGACCGTGTTCCCCGCCGAGACGATGCTGATCGTGTTGTTGATGACCGTGGAGGTGGGGTTGGTCACCGGCGTGATCGCGGCCACCACGCCGTACGGGGCGTACTCGGTGGCCATGTACCCGCGGTCGCCCGTGACGGCCTCGACCTCGAGGTCCTCCGGCCCGGGCGCCTTCGTGGAGACGAGGCGGTTCTTGGCGATCTTGTCCGTGTAGCGGCCGATCCCGGTCTCCTTCACCGCCATGGCGGCGAGGTGCTCCGCGTTCGCGACGCCCGCCGTGCGGACGGCGTCGATGATCGCGTAGCGTGCCTTGAGGCCGAGGGCCTGGTAGGCGCGGAAGGCCGCCGAGGCCGCGGCCACGGCCGCGTCGATGGTGGCGTGGACCCCGTCACCGAGCTCCGCGGCGTTCGCGAGCTCGGCCTCGGCGCGCAGCGTCGCGCCCGCGTGCCCGGCGGGCGCATCCGCGACGCGCCCCCGCACCCGCTCGATGATCTCGCTGATCTCGCGCTGGTCGAGCTCTCTCATGGCTCCTCGCGACCGGTCCGCGCGGCCGCCCGGGCGTCGTCCGCCCCGACGGCCGTCCGGGTCACTTGCGGAAGATCTCGGCGCCGCCGATCTCCCAGGTGTCCACGATGGCCATGATCACCGCGTCGCACGGGCGGTCGCGGGTGGCCTCCGTCTGTCGGGCGGAGCTGCCGGAGGCGTAGAGCACCGTTTCGCCGACCCCGGCGCCGACCGCGTCCACGGCCACCACGTACCCGCTGGCGTCGCGGTTCTCCGCGTCCACCTGGCGGACGAGCAGCAGCTTCCAGCCCTCGATCTGCGGTTCCTTGCGCGTCGCGACGACCGTCCCGACGACACGTCCCAGCAGCATCTCCCCTCCTGTGGGGCGGGGGCGCGGCGCGGCGGCGCCGCGCCCCCCGTCGGGGTCCTAGTTGCCGCCCGTCTCGGCGCGCGCCTCCTCGGCCCGGCCGAGCGGAAGGGCGGTGTCGATGTTGGTGTGCGGGCGGGCGATCACGTGGGTGGCCACGACCTCGCCGACCTTCGCGGCGTTCCGTGCGCCGGCTTCCACCGCCGCCTTCACAGCCGCGACGTCGCCGCGCACGATCGCCGTCACGTACCCGCCGCCGGTCTTCTCGTAGCCGACGAGCTCGACCTTCGCCGCCTTCACCATCGCGTCGGCGGCCTCGACCATCGCGGCGAACCCGCGGGCCTCGATCATCCCAAGAGCATCAGCCATCGGAACTCATCTCCCGTTCTCGGCGCGAGCCGCAGGGCCCCGCCGGTCTCCTCGACCCTGCGGTCGCCTACTTGCCGGGCTCGCGCCCGTCGAGACCCTCGATCGCCGCGAGCGCGGCGCGCCAGCCGACGTCGATGTCCCGTTCCTCACCTCCCAGGTACACCCGCCCCATCGAGCCGAAGGAGCGGACCTCCAGGATGTTGATGGCGGCGGCCTTCTCCGCCTCGTTCGCAGCCAGCGCCGCGTAGGCCGCCGGCTCCATCTCCAGGACGTAGAGGGTCTGGCCGCCGATGATCATCTGGCCGTGGCGCGTCCGGTTGATCAGCTGTGCCTGGTGGTCGTCGAGACGGCGGATGATCTGGCTGGAGAGGACGCGCGGCTTGATGCGCGCGTTCTCGTCCACGCCGATCTCGCGGAGGATCGCCGCGCCGGCCGCGCGGACCTCCGCCTGGGACGGGGAGTGGATCTCGAGCAGGCCGAAGTACCGCTCGATGATCTGCATCCCCGGCTTGACGTTCGTGGACTTCAGCGCGATGTCCGTCAGCCGGTTGATCTCGATGCCCGGCGCGACCTCCACGTAGAGCGACGCGTCACCGGCGAGCGGCAGGAAGCCCTGCGCGACCGTGCCGAGGAACGCCGCGTACTGGGCCTGGAGGCTGTCCAGGAATGCGTACGCACGCAGCTCAATATTGCTCACGCGGACCCCTCTCTCCGGTCACGATCTTCACGCCGGCCGAGGCACCGATCCGGGTGGCGCCCGCCGCGATCATCTCGGTCACGTCCTCGGCGGTCCGGATCCCGCCCGCCGCCTTCACGCCCATCTTCGGGCCCACGGCCTCGCGCATGAGCGCGACGTCGAAGACCGTCGCGCCGCCCGAGGCGTACCCGGTGGACGTCTTCACGTAGTCGGCCTTCGCCTGCTGGGCGAGGCGACAGGCGATGACCTTCTCCTCGTCCGTCAGCAGCACCGCCTCGATGATCACCTTGTTGAGGGCGCCCGCCTCGTGGCAGGCATCCGAGACCGCCGCGATGTCGTCGCGCACGAGGTCGTACATCCCGCTCTTGAGCGCGCCGATGTTGATGACCATGTCGATCTCGCGCGCGCCGTCACGGACGGCCTGGCGGGTCTCCATCGCCTTGACCGCCGTGGTGCCGGCCCCGAACGGGAAGCCGATGACCGAGGCGACGGCGACGCCGGTGCCCCGCAGCTGCTCTGCCGCGCGCCTCACCCACGTCGGGTTGATGCAGACCGCGGCGAAGTGGAAGTCGCGCGCCTCGCGGCACAGCTTGTCCACCTGCTCGGCCGTCGCGTCGGGCTTGAGGAGCGTGTGGTCGATGTAGCGGGCGAGGTCCGTGGGGACGTCGTCCCCGGGCCCGTGGTACTCGACGCGCGAGGCGCCGCCGGCCACCACGGTCCGCACCTTGTCCGGGCACCCCGCGGCGCACGAGCGCGTGCAGGTCGCGCAGCCGCCGCCGAGGCCCGCCGCCGGGCCGCCTCCGCCCTGGAGGCCGGCGAGGATCTGACGGGTGATCGCCTCGACCAGGGCGTCCCGGTCGAGCCCCTGCGTCGTCATCCGGCGCGGCCCTCCGTCCCCGGCGCGGCGTACGTGCGCTCGATCGCCGTGATCTTGTCGACCCGTGCCCCGTGGCGGGCTGCCCCCCACGGCGTCGCGAGCCACGTGGTCACGATGTCCATCGCCAGTCCTTCCCCGATCAGTCGCGCGCCCAGCGTGAGGACGTTCGCGTAGTTGTGCTCGCGGGCGTTGCGCGCCGTCGAGACGTCGTGGCAGAGCGACGCCCGGACGCCGGGCACCTTGTTCGCGGCCATGCAGGAACCGATCCCGGCGCCGTCGATGACGATCCCCACCGTGCACGTGCCGTCGGCGACGAGGCGCGCGACGGCGAGCGCGATGTCCGGGTAGTCCACCGCGTCCGTGCTGTGCGTCCCGCAGTCCGTCACGGGGTGGCCCTTCTCGGCCAGCCACTTCGCGAGGACCTGCTTGAGGCCGAACCCGCCGTGGTCGGCGCCGATGGCGATCGAGACGGCCGCGGGCTCCGCGGCGTCCCCGGGGACGGCCGTCGGCACGCCCGACGCCCCGGCGGTGGGTGCGGGCGCCGGCTGCGCGCCCGGCACCGGCGGCACGGGCGCGGCGACAGCTGCGGGCGTCGACGACACTGCGTCGACGACGCTGCGCACGAGACGCCGCACCTCCTCCTCCGAGGGCATGGCGGCCCGACGTCCGGCCTCGTCGCTCATGACCTCGCCTCAGGCATTGGTGAGCACCCATTCGGCCGTGTCGCCGTCCACGACGAGCACGTTCAGGCTGCGCGCCCGGAGTGCGGCGAGCGCGATCGGCCCGCGGCCCGGTCCTGCCGCGATCCCGATCGCCGCCGGCTTCGCGCCGACCTCCGCGTTCGACAGGCCGATCGTCCGCTCGTCGATCTCGGGACTCGCAAGTCGCCCGTCGGGGAGCAGGAACCGCCCGACGACATCGCCCACCGCCCCGGCCCGGTCGAGCACGTCGAGGTCCCGCTCGGTGAGATGTCCGGACTCGACGAGCACGCTGCCGCGCGTCAGCATGCCCAGGCTGAACACCGCGGTCTCCGCCGCCCGGGCCGCCGCGAGCGTGTCGCGGACCGTGGGATCCGCCTCGAGCGCGGCCCGCAGTCCACGGTCGCGGACGATCGCCGGCGCAGCGAGCAGGTGGATCGCCGCCCCGGAGGTCGTCCCGAACAGCTCAGCGATCTCGGTCGCCCGTGTGGGCCGCGATGACCGCGAGATCGCACCGTTGAGCTGGACGATCTCGTCGGCGCGGGTCCAGCCCGGCTGCAGCTGGCGCGCGACCGCGAGCATCGTCCGCCCCCACGAGACGCCGATGCTGCCCGTCGGCCGGAGATCCGCGAGGAACTCGGCCGCGGCGCCGGCGACCGACTCACGCACGAGGTCGGCCGCGGCCGGGCCGTCCTCGGCCACCGGGGCGTCGGCGACGACCGCCGCGCGCAGGTCGAAGCGCTCCACGAGGGCGTCCTCGAGACGCAGCAGGCGAGCGGTCGGATGGACCACGTCGATCCGGACGATCGACTCGCGGACGGCCCTGTCGAGGAGCCTCCCGACCTTGAACCGACTCATCCCGAGCTGCTCGCCGATCTGCTCCTGCGTGAGGTTCAGCCGGTAGTACATGAGCGCCACACGGACCATGAGGCGCGTGTCGGCGGTCTGGGCGTCGAGGAGGGACGTGGTCACCTGTTGCTCGTATGTGCAAACGACTGCGCAGATGTGCATCGCCACCGTAGGCTGGAGCGCGTGGCGTGTCAAGCGGATGCGGATCCCCATGCGGGTCGGCCGCGCCCGGACGGGTCCCGGACGCAGCAGGGCGCCGGCTCCCGACGGGCGCCGGCGCCCTGCTGCGTCGTCGCGAGACCCTAGACCTCGAGAGTGACCTCGTAGATCTCGGCCGGCGGGATCCCGTTCCTGGTGTGGATCTTCTGCACCGCCTCCGCGGACGGTGCCGTGGAGATGCAGAAGACCGTCCCGCTGGCGGGGTCCGCCCATGCGTGGTCGAAGCTCACGCTCTCATCGGCCTGGATCGCCAGGTCGCCCTCGTGCGCCGCCTTGAGCGCCTCTGGGGTGATCCCGACGAAGCCATGATGGACGTCCATGTACCTCGGCATGACTCCCTCCTCGGCTCGGTTCGGGCTGCCGTCAGCCGCGGGCGTAGTCGGTCGCGCCGTGGAAGTCGACCACGACGACCGGCTCGTCTCCGACGACCCACGCGTCGTGGCCGGCCGGAAGCGAGCTGATCTGTCCGGGGCCGACTTCGAACTCGGTCCGGTCCGCCATCACGACGTGAAGCGTCCCGGACACGTGATACTGGAAGTGCGGCGCCTCGCACCACTCGGTGCCGGCGATCGGCTTGACGTCGCTCGCCCAGCGCCAGCCCGGCTGCAGGACGAGCCGGCCGACCGGGCCGGCGGCCGTGTTGAGGATCTCCGCGCGCCCGTGCTCGAAGGTCCGTGTGTCATCGGGCGCCGCGAAGTCACGGTGCTCGACTCTCCCCATCGCACGTTCCCCTTTCCACTGGCCTCCGGGGACGCGGCGGCATCGAGCCTTCCGCGCGGAGGCGGACCGGATGGGCGGCGTGCTCGGGCGAGCGGCTTCGGAGCGCACGGGCCGGTCCGGCGGGGTCGCCGGGCGGCGGGACCGTGTGAGGTTGTGAGCCGGGACCGGGACCACGCCGCACGATGCGTGCAGGCGTCCGAGACTGGCTCCCAGCTGGGACGCTGACCGGCGGACTATGCGCCGCGCCCGCGGTCGTGTCCATCCCCGTTCTCGCCGGGGCGCGCGCCACCGCCCGCGGCTGCGCAGCCGACGACCTGGGGCTACGCGGGAGCGGCCCCGGCGCGACCTGCCGCCCACACCGGAGACAGGACGACCCCCGGGATCGCTCCCGGAGGTCGTCTCATGCGCGGAACCACGTGGTGGGCAGGAGAGGAATCGAACCTCTACAGCCGTTGGCGGCTGATTTACAGTCAGCTGGGCTCACCACCTGCCCAACCTGCCCACGGCGCGCGACGCGGGCGTCGCGGCGCGGGAGAGTGTATCCGGCCGGCGCGTGACGCGCAGGGCCGCGCCGCGCGCGTTCGCGCGAGCGCCGGCTCAGGCCTCGGCCACGAGGTCGACGACGACGGGATCCACCTCGACCGTCGGCGTGGCACCTCTCGATGCGGCGACCTCTGCCGCGGCGCCCACCGCCGATGCGTCGACCCCTGCGACCGTATCCGACGTGTCGTCCGCCGGCCGCCGTCGGCCCGCCACCACCCGCCAGCGCTCGCCCGAGCCGCGGACCACCATCGTGAACGGGCCGGGAACGAACGCCTCGGGGTCCACGGCCGGCACGGGCCCGCCGTTGCCCGCCGAGAGGCCGCCCCACGGATCGCGGAGCACGGTCCGGCCGGCATGACCTTCGAACGACGACCACCACGCGGCGGCTCCCGGCGGCATCGGCCCCTGACAGGCCGCTCGCGCGTCCACCGCCCTGCGAAGGAGCCACTTGCGTGCGCGCGCGCCGGCGAGGGCCAGCGCCGCCGCCGCGCGCGGCTTCCCTTCGAGCAGGCGCTCCTCGTCCGCCCAGGCATCCAGCCGCAGGCGCACGAGGGCACGCGTGAGCGCGTCGCTCGCCGCCAGGCTGTCCACGTCGACGATGCCCGGCTCCCCGGCCCGGCGCGCCGCGACCAGCCGTTCGAGCCCGCCGATCGCGGCGACCCGTTCCGCCGCGACGAACCTCCCGAGGTCGAGCTCGATCGCGATGCGCCCCGGGTCCACCTCGAGGAAGCCGTGGACGTCCACCGTCGGTTCCAGCAGCAGGCCGGGCCCGCGTCGGAGATCCTCGACGTCCCGGGCCGCCACCTCGGCCAGGGTCGCGCTCGCGGCGCGCAGCGCGACCTGAACGACATTGGCGTCGGCCATCGACCGCGCGCGACCGAGCCCCTCGGACGCGCAGGCGACCGCGATCACCGGGCCGGCCCCGACAGCGCGCGCGCCGCGGACCGGCAGCACCGTCCGGAACCCACCGTCCACGTACGTCTCGCCGGCGATGCGGCGGGGCGGGAACGCGGGCGAGAACGCCGACGAGGCGAGCACCGCGTCCACCAGGTCGACGGGCGCGTCCGACGCGGGCGTCGTCGCGTCGGCCTCATACAGCCGTCCCGCCTCGTCGATCCACCGGAGCGCCCCGGTCTCGAGCGCGACGGCCGAGATCCGGATCCGTGCGCGGGAGGCGCGGACGCGGTCCGGCTCGAGCCCCACCCGGACGCGCGCCTCGACGGGCGCAAGGCTGTAGAGGGCATCGCCGTCACGACGGAAGTCCGCGATGGCTCGCCGCAGGGCCGTGGCCGAGCGGGCGACATCGACGACCACCGCCGGGCGCAGCCGGCCGGCGGCCGCCTCGCTCGCCGCGCGGCGGAGCGCGGGCGGCACATCGTCCACCCAGGCGCGTGGCAGGTAGACGTCGGACGCGTCCGCGAGGGTCGTCCACTCGTCGAGGAGCCGCCCGACCATCTCGGGGTACTCGTCCGGGGTGCGCGCGTGAGCGAGGATCAGCGTGTTCAGCGACCCCGCGGACGTCCCCGCGATGACGTCCGGCCGGAAGCCCAGGTCCCCGACGAGCGTCGCGACCGCCCCGGCCTGGAAGGCGCCCTTGGAGCCGCCGCCACCGAGCGCCAGCCCGACCGGCGCCGTGCCCTTCCGCGTCATGCGCCAATCATCGCGCAGGTGGCCGCGTCAGTGCGGGTTCGTGAACTCGCCGAGGAGGAACATCAGCGAGACGGCGATCACCGTCACGTTCGCGATCAGGCCGACCCATGCGGTGACCGCCAGGACCCCGTGGAGCCCTCCGCGGACGGCGCGCCGGCCGAGGACGGCGCCGATGACGAACGGCAGGAAGAAGAGGGCGGCCATGATCACCGCGCGGACGCCGTCGAGGAACCCCCCGTATCCGGTCAGGCCGATCGCGGGGCCGACGGCCGGGAGGAGCGCGACCGAGAAGGGGAAGCACATCGCGAGGAGGACCGACAGGAGCGCGTCGCGACGAGCCCCCTGGTGCTCGACCGCCTCGCCCGGGCCCCGGTGGTGCCCTGCCGTGCTCGTCATCCGCCTGCACCCGCATCACGATCGTACGGACGCCGCGGGAGGGCTGCCAGAGCCGCATGTCGCCGTCGACGTCCTGAGGGGCAGCCGTGCGGCGCTACGATGGGCGCCATCGTGGCCCTCCCGCTCCGCCTCGTCCCGGACCTTCGCACCCGCGTGTGGGGCGGCGCGCGCCTCGCGGCCGCTCTCGGCGCGGCCCCCGGGCCGTCCGGCGGCGACCCGATCGGCGAGGCGTGGGTCTGCTGGGACGGATGCCGCGTCGCCGACGGGCCCCACGTGGGGCGGACGCTGGCCGCGGTCGTCGCCGACGACCCGCTCGGGATCCTCGGGCCGGACGGCATCGCCGCCGCGGACGGCCGCTTCCCTGTCCTGGTGAAGATCCTCGACACGGCCGCGTGGCTCTCGCTCCAGGTGCACCCGGACGACGCGACGGCCGCCGGCCTGGAAGGTCCCGGCGCCGTCGGGAAGACCGAGAGCTGGTACGTGCTCGACGCCGCCGCCGGTGCCGAGCTGATCGTGGGTCTCGCCCCCGGCACCACGGCAGAGGCGGCCGTCGCCGCGATCCGTGCGGACACGCTCCACGCCCTCGCCCGCCGCGTCCCGGTCCACGCCGGCGACGTGGTCCTCGTCCGCGCGGGGACGCTGCACTCGATCGGGCCGGGCGTCCTGCTCTACGAGCTCCAGCAGTCGAGCGACCTGACGTATCGCGTCAGCGACTGGGGGCGCCCGCCCACCGCCGGCCGCACGCTGCACCGGGAGCAGTCGATCGAGAGCCTGCGCGCGGACGCCGTCGCCCTCCCGCGTGCGACGCACCTGGAGCCGGACGACCGGCTGACCGCGATCGCCTGCGAGAAGTTCGTGGCCGATCTCGTCGGGGTGCGCCACGCGTCGGCCGAGCTGGACACGGCGGGCCGCTCGTTCCACGTCGTCACGACGGTCGAGGGCAGCGCAGCCGTCGAGGGAGACGGCTGGTCGGTTCCCCTCGGCGTCTACGAGTCGGCCGTGGTCCCCGCCTCCGCCGGCGCCTACGCCGTCCGCCCGGCCGGCGGGCCCGCCCGTGCCGTCGTCGCCCGTGTCCCCTGAGCCTTCGACGGCCGAGCGGCCGACGGGATGCCGCCACCGCTCGCCCCGCGCCGCCCGGCGCTGGTAGGCTGCCCGCGATGAAGGGCATCGTCCTCGCCGGCGGGACGGCGACGCGTCTCTACCCGCTGACGATCGTCACCAACAAGCACCTGCTGCCGATCTACGACCGGCCGATGATCTACTGGCCGCTCTCCACGCTCGCGGGGATGGGGATCCGCGAGGTGATGGTGATCCTGGGCGGCAAGAGCGTCGGCGACGTGGTGGAGCTGCTCGCCGACGGCGCGCACTTCGGGATGGACCTGACGTACCGGTACCAGCGCGGGGCGCTGGGCATCGCCCACGCGATCGGGCTCGCGCGCGACTTCGTCGGCGACGACCCGTTCTGTGTCGTCCTCGGCGACAACATCCTGCGCGGGCCTGCGCTCGCCTCGGTCGCCCGCGAGTTCGCCGCGGGCCCGTGGGACGCCGGCACCCTCCTGTACCGCGTGCCGGACCCTCGGCGGTTCGGCGTCGCGGAGGTCGACGGGGAGGGCCGGGTGGTGGGCTTCGAGGAGAAGCCCGAGCAGCCCAGGAGCGACCTCATCCCCATCGGCGTCTACTTCCTGCGCCCGGACGCCTTCGACGTGATCGCGCACCTGGCGCCGTCCGGGCGCGGTGAGTTCGAGATCACCGACGTCCTCAACCACTACATCCCGGGCGGACGGCTGCTGGCGCACCGATACGAGGGCGAGTGGACCGACGCCGGGACGGTCGACTCGCTCCTGCGGGCATCCGAGCTGGCCGCGGCGGCCGACCGGGCCGGGGAGCTCGCGCCTCCGCCGCAGCGACCGCTGGACGGACGGCCGCAGGACGGCGGCGCCCAGTGACGGCGCCTTCCCCGGGGGACGGGCGCACCGAGCCTGGGTCGAGCAGCGGCGCGACGTCAGGTGCCTCGGCGGCCGGCGGCGGGCCACGCATCGGGCCGGGGGCCCACATCCTGGTCTGCGGCGGCGCCGGGTTCATCGGCAGCTGCTACGTCCGCGACGTCCTCGCCCGGCGCGACGGGACGCGGATCACGGTTCTCGACAAGCTCACATACGCGGGCGACCGCGCGAACCTCGCGCCGGTGGAGACGGATCCGGGGATGGCGGCCCGGTTCGCGTTCGTCGTGGGCGACATCGCGGACCCCACCGCGGTCGACCCGCTCGTCGCGGCCGCGGACGCGGTCGTGGACTTCGCCGCCGAGTCGCACGTCGACCGCTCGATCCTGGACCCGTCGGCCTTCCTGGTGACGGGCGTGGTCGGGGTGCGGGTCCTGCTCGAGGCGGTCCGCCGCCAGACCGAGCTGGCACGCGCCGGCGAACGCCGACACGCGGACGGACGGCAGATGGGCGCGCCGCGGTTCCTCCAGGTCTCCACGGACGAGGTCTACGGCTCGGTGGAGGAGGGGAGCAGTCGCGAGGGCGACGTCCTGGCGCCGCGTTCGCCGTACGCGGCCGCCAAGGCCGCCGGGGACCTCCTGGTCGGCGCCTATCGCACCACCCACGACCTGGACGTCCTCGTGACCCGCGGTGCCAACACGTACGGGCCGCACCAGCACCCGGAGAAGCTCATCCCGCTCGTCGCGACCAACGCGATCGACGGCGCGCCCATCCCCCTCTATGGCGACGGCCTCCAGCGGCGCGACTGGCTCCACGTGACCGACCACGCCGCCGCGATCGACCTCGTCCTGCGCCGGGGCGATCCGGGCGCCGTCTACAACATCCCGGGCGGCAACGAGCGCGCGAACCGCGAGGTCGTCGCCGCGATCCTCGCGCGGCTGGGGCGGCCCTGGTCGCTCGTCCGCAGCGTCCCGGACCGGCCCGGCCACGACCGCCGGTACGCGATGGACGGCGGACGGCTCGCGGCGCTCGGGTGGCGCGCCTCCGTGCCGTTCGCCGACGGGCTGGCCGGGACCGTGGACTGGTACCGCGCGAACGAGGCCTGGTGGCGCGCGGCGAAGGACGCAGCCTGGGACGACTACTACGCCCGTCAGTACGCCGACCGGCTGGCGGCCTCCACGGAGGCGCCCGCGCCGGGCGCGCTCGCCGGCGGCGCTGCCGGCGAGGAGGCGCCCGGGACCGCCCGATGAGGATCGCCGTCTCCGGCGCGGGCGGGCGCCTGGGGCGCGCACTCGTCGAGGCGCTCGAGGACGCGCCGTTCACGGGCCCGTTCGGACCTCTCTCGTGGCGGCGCCCGGACTACGACCTCGACGACCCCTCCGCCGCGGCGCGCGTCGTCGCGCGCGACCGGCCCGAGGTGGTGGTGCACGCCGCGGCCTGGGCCGACGTGGATGCCTGCGCGCTCGATCCGCGGCTCGCGATGCGGCGCAACGCGGAGGCCGCCGGCGAGATGGCCGAGGCGTGCGCGCGCGCGGGCGCGGACCTCATCCTGATCTCGACGAATGAGGTGTTCGCCGGCGATGCGGACCCGGCCGTCGGCCACGCGCCCGGCGAGGCGCCGGCGCCGTGCAACCCGTACGGGGCGAGCAAGCTGGCGGGCGAGGAGGCCGCGCGCGCCGCGTACGCGGCCGCGGGCGGCATCGGCGCCGGCGCCCGGGAGGGGCCGCTCGCACCGGACGGCGAGCCCGCGTCGCTCCCCGGCGGCCGGGTGACCGGCCCGCAGCTCGCGATCGTGCGCACGGCATGGCTGTTCGGTGCCCCCGGCGCC
>JAKOQS010000124.1 GCA_029778235.1 Chloroflexota bacterium
GACCAGGCGGCAACGGAGGCGGCGGCCGCAGCGCGGCCGCCGCAGCTCTTTCGGGAGGCCCACACTTGATCCCCGCGCCGCCGTCCGCCGACGCGGGCGCCCGCCCCTGGCCCGTTCTCGCCGTTGCGCTGTTCGCGAGCGTCGCCGCCGCGATGGCCCAGTTCACCGTGCCGCCGCTGATGCCGCTGCTGGCAGCCGAGTTCGGCGTCGATCCCGCCGCCGCGGGGGGCCTGATGTCCGTGTTCAGCCTCACGGGCCTCGCGCTGGCCCTGCCGGCCGGCCTCATCGTGCGCCGGAGCGGTCCCCTCGCCGTCGGGCTCGTCGCGCTCGGGTCCGTGGTCGTCGGGTCCGCCCTCGGGGCGCTGGCCCACGACTTCGGCGTCCTTCTGCTGAGCCGGGCGGTCCAGGGCGTCGGCGTCGGGCTGATCGCCGTGGTCGCGCCGGCGCTCATCGCCGCGGTGTTCCCGCCCGACGCCCGCGGGATCCCGATGGGCATCTGGGCGACGTGGGCCCCGCTCGCCGGCGTCCTGATGTTCAACTTCGCCGGTCCGATCGCCGGAACCTACGGCTGGCGCGGCGCCTGGTGGTTCGTCGCGGGCGCTGCCGCGGTCGCCGCCGTCGTCTTCCTGCTCGTGGTGCGCGGGCTCCCGCGCACGGAGGCGGGACGGTCCGCCGATGCCCCGCCGCCCTCATCGGCCGCGCTCAGGCCGGGCCCGCTCTGGACCCTGGCCGCCACGTTCGCCATCTGGTGCCTCGGGTTCGCGGCACTCAACACCTTCCTGCCGACCTACCTCGTGGAGGTCCACGGCTACGACCTCGGCGCGGCCGCCTCGGTCACGAGCCTCGTCCTCGTCGCGTTCATCGTGGGCTCGCCGCTCGCCGGCGTCCTGTCGGACCGCATCGGGTCGAGGCGCCTCGTGTTCACGGCGGCGATCCTGCTCCTGGCCGTCGCCTGGCCCGTCGTGTTCGCCGTCGACCCGGCCGCCCTCCCGGCCGTCCTGATCGCGATCGGGCTCGTCGTCGGCGCCGTCCCGCCGACCGTGTTCGCGGCCGCCCCCGAGCTGGTCGGCGACCCGCGTCTCGCCCCGATGGCGATGGCGGTCGTGATGGTGGGCCAGAACGGGGGGCAAGTGGTCGGCCCGCCGCTCTTCGGCGCGACGCTCAGCGCCACCGGCTGGGGGACCGCGGCCCTCGTCCTCGCAGGCGTGACCGCGCTCGGTGCCGCCACGGGGTGGCTGACGAGGGCCCGATAGCCGCCGTCGCCGGGACCCTGTAGGCGGCAATGAGGCCGCCGGGTGGCAGGCAGCGCGTGGCGCCTCGAGCCGCCGGCGCTGGGCCGTCGCTCCCCGGTCAGGTGGTGCTGGCCGGCCGTGCGGTCTGCGTCGGATGAGCCGGAACGACCGCGAACGGAGCGAGGTGCGGCCGGAGGACATCGGACCATGCGCGGTAGCCCGGCGGCGTGAGGTGCAGGTTGTCGACGGTGTACTCCCGGCGCAGCGCTCCCCGCGCATCGGCAAGCGCCGGCCAGAGGTCGAGGTACGTGCTGTCGGTCTCCGCGGCCACCTGACGATACCGCTCGTTCAGCGACTGGATCCGCGGCGCGAAGTGGGGCGTGCGGGGCAGCACGCTGTTGAGGATGACCGTCGTCTCGGGCGCGCGCCTCCGGATGCCCGCGACGATGTCCCTCGCGCGCCGGGCGATTCCATCGAGGTCGTGGAGCCGACGGCTCCCGTGGAGGTCGTTGGTGCCGATCAGCAGCGACACCGCGGCAGGCTCGTTGATGGCGCTGCCGAGGCGGCGGGCGACGTCCTCGGTCGTGTCGCCGTTGATCCCGCGGTTGCAGGTCGGCAGCTCCGGGAACCAGCATTCCCACAGGCCGCCCGCCGTGATGCTGTCCCCGAGGAACACGACCCGACCGGGCGGCAGGGGTGTGCCCTCGAACTGCTCCCGCCGACGCCTCGCCGCCGTCGTGGTGACGGGGCGGAGGAGCGGCACCAGCACGAGGTAGATCCGGTCGGTGTTCAATGTCGCATCCTCGCTCGCACGGCCCGGACGATGGCCCGACCCGGGGGGACGCACCGGCGGGCGCAGGTCTCGCGGCAGCCTACCGCAAGCGGACATGGACCAATCGGCCAACGAGAGCGGCGCCGACCGCCGGCGCGCTTGAGGGCATGACGGCGCGCGGGTCCGATCCACACCGACTCGCGGTCCCCTCGGTCACTTGACCGATACCCACGCGGTCCGCGCGGGTCCACTCTCGGGGCGTGGTCCGCCCTATCGCTCCGATCGGTCCCGCCGCGGCGGGGCCCCGCCTACTGGTCGGCCGCCCCCTCCCCGGTGCCGACCCGGCCCGCCCCGTCCGAGATCGGGGCACCTTCCCGTGGCCGGTAGTCGGCGCCCGATGGGACCGGCCGTGAGCGGCGACGTGCCCGACGCGACCGGCCTCAGCCAGCGCGAGCTGCTGATGGAGATGCGCGAGGACATCAAGGGCCTTCGGGCCACCGTCGACGCGATCGCCCGAGACCAGGCGCTCGGGGTGGAGCGACGCGCGAGCATGCAGCGCTCGGCCGACTCGATCTACGCCCGCCTCGACGGGCACGACCGCGACCTCGACCGCATGCTCGCTTGGCAGAACCGCGCCGACGGCGCGCTGGTCCTCGCCCGCTGGGCGCTCGGCGCGTCGCTCGTCAGCCTCGTCGCCGTCGCGCTCCAGGTCGTCGCGACGGTCGGCCACGCCATCAACGCAGGCATCCCGTGAGCGGCGGCATCGCCGCCCACGGCCTCGGCTGCCTGCCGCCCACCTTCGACCCGCGCGACCAGGACTACCACCTCTCGACGCTCGCCCTCCCGCCGGTGAAGGCGGTCCAGCTGCCCGTCCAGGCGCCGCTCCCACCGTGGCACCCCCTCGACCAGAACGGGTACGGGACGTGCACCGCCGAGGCGACGCTGCTCGCCCTCGTCGTCGCGTGGCACAAGAAGACCGGCGTCTGGCTCTACACGAACGCCGCCGAGGCGCAGCACGCCGCCCACACGCTGTACGTCGAGGCGACCGGCGATCACACGCTGCAGCGGGGCGCCGAGCTGCGGACCCTGATGAAGGCGGCGCAGAAGACCGGCATCGTCCTGCGGGACGGCAGCCGAGTGAAGGCGGCCTCGTACCACTGCCTCCTGCCGTCGGCCGACGTGCGCGGCGCGATCGAGTCGGCCATCGCCGCAGGGATGATCGTCGTCACCGCGTGGCGCTGGCCGCAGGTCTGGATGACCGACCCGGCGTTCGACACGTACCCGAACCCGCCCGCGAACGCGCCCCTCGCGGGCGGACACGCGATCGGTGCCTTCCGGGCGGTGCTCAAGCACCCGTCCGCGGGGTCAAAGGCCCTGCGTCGAGATCACGCACTCGAACAGAGCTGGGGCGACTTCGGGAACAACGGGACCGTCTATGTCAACGCTGCCCTCGAGACGAAGGGCTGGCTGTTCGACGCCTGGGTGATCCAGTGCTGACGAAGGAGACGCGATGATCGCAGGACGCAGTGCCAACCTCTACCTCGGTGTGGCGAGTGCCGCCATCGCCCTCGTCTGGGGCGTGGCGGCTGCGGTGGGCACGCCGTTCCCGCCCGAGCTCGCGGCGGTCGTCCTCGCGTTCATCGGCGCGGTCATCGCCCTCCTGGCGGGCAACGACTCCCTCGCCGTTCGCAAGGGCGACGCCGCGGCACGCCGACTCGCCACGCGGCGCTCGTGAACGGACCGGGTAGGGGGGTCAGATTCCCCGCGGATGGCCGTTCGGCGTGTACCGCTGCCCCGCACTTCTCACGCGCGGCCGAAACTCGCCCAACTCGGGGGCAGTGATCTGATGCCCTGGGCGCCTCTAGTCCTACCCGACCGAGGCCGCCGTCAGGATGCCGTCCCGGGCTTGCTCTCCGACGGCCACAGCCAACTAGCGCCGACCGATGCGACCGCGAGGCTTGCGAGCATCACGAGCCACGCCGCCGCCGCGAGGAGGAGGATGTTGTCCTCCTGCCGCTCGACCTCGCTCAGAGACCGGCCGGCCATGACCGTCCCGCCTCTCCACGGCACGGTGACCGTCGCGACCCTGATCCCCTCGCGCGGCTGCCACGTCACCCGGTTCGGCGGATCCTGCCGGGCAGCGTCGAGGACGCCGAGAGGTGGGATCGGATCACCGCCGTCGAGCCGACCATCGGTCGCGAGGACCGCGCCCGACGCGTCGTAGATGGCGACGAAAGGGGCGAGGCTGACGGCGACATCGACCTTCGTGGACCCGACGAGCGACGACGCCTGCACGCCCGCGTCGAGCGCGCGGGCGGCATCCTCCGCGAGCTGGAGCTGCGGGTCGTTCGCCCCCATGCGCAGGTCCTGCTGGACCGCCACGTAGACGAGGCCACAGCACAGGGTCGCGAGGACCGCGACCGGCAGGAAGATCGCGACCGCGCGGCTGATGACCGGCTGCCACATGGACGGCGACTTACGTAACAGGCTGGATGGACGACCCGTTGCGGCGTCGCGCGAGGCGCCGGATGAGCATCGTCATGACGATGCTCATCACGATGCTTGTCACCATCGGTGCCCACTTCGGAGGTTGGCCCTTGCGCCCGCTCCGCATCGCCTCTACGTCGAGGAATACACCCTTGCATGTCGGGCAGCGGTACGCACCGCCACGTCCCCGTCGCCCCATCGGTTCCATCGCCGTCGCATCCTTCGGGCACGCCCACGCGCTCGCCGTCTCGGTCATTGGTCACCGTCTCCCCGACTCGACCCCTACGTCCCTGACCTCGGGATCATCCTCCTTCGTCACCTCACGCGGTAGGCGACGGTCACCGGAGGCGATAGGCGACTGCGGTGCCACGACGTGCGGCTGCACCTGGGACAACCGCCGGCCCACGACCACCGTGAAACCTCGGCATGGTGGACTGCGACGGACAGTAGCTGGGGAGGAGCGGAGGCAGCACCGAAGGGACCACACGGTGTGCCGGTCGCGCGCCCATCCGTCGGGGAAGCCCCGTTAGCTCCGAGAGATCGTCTTGTCTACTCGTCCTACACGAACCGGATGAGCGCGAGCACCCCCACGACCAGGCTGTAGATGGCGAAGGGCAAGAGGGTCCGGGTCGTGAACCAGCGCGTGAGGAATCGGACGGAGAGGTACGCGGCGACGGCCGCCGCGATGCTCCCGACGAGGATCTGCGGGCGGACGCCGTCCCCGTTGTGGCCGAGGAGGTCGGGCAGCTTGTACACGCCGGCCGCGAGGATGATCGGCGTCGCGAGGAGGAAGCTGAAGCGCGCGGCATCCTCGTGGTCGAGCCCGCGGGCGAGCCCCGTGACCATCGTGATCCCCGAGCGGCTGATCCCCGGCAGCAGGGCGAAGAGCTGGGCGACGCCGATCCCCGCGGCCTCCCCGACCTCGAGGGTGTCGAGGCGGCGGTCGCCGGCGTCCGTCCGGGCGTGCGTCCGCACGACCCGGCGCACCTCGGCCCGCCGGCGGACCCACTCCCCGAACAGGAGGATCAGGCCGTTCGCGAAGAGGAACGCCGCGGCCGCGAGCGGCTTCGCGAAGACGACGCGGAGGGAGTGCTCGAGGAGCAGGCCGGCGAGCCCCGCCGGGATCGTCGCGACGACGAGGAGCCAGCCGAGGCGCGCGTCGGGCGTCTCGACCCTGCGCGTCCGCAGCGAGGCGAGCATGCCCCGCGCGATCCGCGCCCAGGTCGCGCGGTAGAAGAACAGCAGCGCGAGCGCCGTCGCGACGTGGAGCCCGACGAGGAACGCGAGGAAGTACGACTCCTGCGCCGACTGCGCGGCGACGACGTCCGACCAGCCGAGGAGCTGCGGAAGGATCACGGAGTGGCCAAGGCTCGAGACCGGGAAGAGCTCCGTGATGCCCTGGAGGACGCCGAGGACGATCGCCTGGAAGTAGGTCAGCACCGGTGGAGGGTACGCGACATCTCGATCATCGCTCGCGCAGCTCGGCCACGACGCTGAGGCGCGACAGCCCCCGATCGGCCACGGCGAGCGCCGCGAGAATCGCGAGGGCGATCGTCCCGGTCAGCGCGCCGATGAGGACGAGTGGGATCGCCGGCGAGTCTGCCGGGGGGTCGAAGACCCCGGCGAGGATCTGGAGGAGCGCGAACCCGACCAGGGCCCCGGTCAGGAGTCCGGTCGCCAGGCCCGCAACGCCGACGAAGAGCGCCTCGCCGGCCATCGACGCCCGCACCTGCCGGGGCTCCGCGCCGATCGCGACGAGCGTCGCGAGCTCGCGTCGGCGCTCGGCGAGTCCGGCGAGGAGGAAGAGAGCGACCCCGACCGCCGCGATGAGCACGGCGAAGGCGGCGTCGAGCAGCACGAGGCTCGAGAGGTCGACCGAGGTGATGCTGTTCGCGAGGCGGGCGGTGGCCGTCCCGAGATCCGCTACCTGCCATCCCGTCCCGAGGCGACGGGCGAGCTGGGGGGATGCCCCGCCGACGTCACCGTCCGCGCGGGCGAGGACGAACGAGATCCGGTCGCTGCCGGTCTGCGCGATGACATACGGGAGGTTCGCGACGAGGAACGCATCCTTGGGCGCGGTCGGGAACTCTAGCGCGATCCCGGCCATCGTGAAGTCCACCGTCTTGAGGGCCCCCGTCGCATCCGGCACGCGGATGCGGATGCGGTCGCCAGGGACGATGCTGTAGTCCTTGGCGGTCTCGGCGGACACGAGGATCGCGTCGGGCCGAGCGCGGAGGGCGTCCATCGCCGCGGCCGCGGTCGAACCTGAGAAGAACGAGTCGGCGAGCGGAGCGACCGCGGGCAGAGTCGACGCATCGATCGCGAGGAGGTCCTGCGCCTCCGGGCCGACGTAGACGACCCGGTCGACGAACGGCGTCGCGGCGGCGATCCCGGGACCCGCGAGATGGGCGACGGCCGACGCGGGCGTAGCCGCCGTCGGGATCGCCTTGAGGTCGGCGCCGAGCGTGAGCTGTGCGTCGATCCGCTGCTGCTGCCGGTACGTCGCGTCAAACACGAGGACGCTCGTCGCGAACCCGACCGCGAGCGCGAGGACGACGATCGCGCGTGACGCGGCCGTCGCCCGTGCCGTGAGTGAGCGGCCGGCAAGGTCGCCGCCCGGGCCGAGGAGGCGGCCGAGGAGGCCGGCGAGGCGATGGCTCCGCCGGAGGACCGCGCCCACGACGCGGAGCAGGAGCAACGTCCCGCCGAGCCAGAACAGGAGTGGCGCGACGAACGAGGTGAGCGCGAGGGTGACCGTGGGGTTCCCCTCGGCGTTGAGGACCGGGTGGATCCCGGAGCCGCCGGCGATGACGTAGACGACGGCGCCCGCGATGAGCGCGAGGACGTCGAGGTAGAGGCGCTGCCAGAGGGGCGCCCGGCCCCGTTGGATCTCCTGTCGGCCGGATGCGATCTCCTCGGCGAGCTGGGCTCGGAGCGGCATGATCGCCGCGAGAGTCGCGAGGACCGTCGTGAGCACGATCGCGATGACGCTGCCCCGGAGGATGGCCTCCGGCGCGCCCGCGGAGACGAGGTCCGCGCCGAACAGCGCGAGCCCGATCCCCACGCCGGCCGCCGCTCCGAGGATGGCGCCCGCGAGAGCCGTGAGGATCGTCGCCCCGATAAAGACCGTGCGGAGTTCGCGTCTGGTCGCGCCGCGCGCACGGAGCAGCGCGGCATGGCGGCGGGTCGTGTCGGCGGTCGCGTCGGCGGCGAGCCGGGAGAGCGCGAGGGCGAGGAGGATCCCGGGGAGCGCGAGGAAGATGAAGAGGACCTGGCCCCAGGCGAGGTCCGCCGCGAGCGGTTCGAGGGATGCGCTCGCGTCGTCGACCCAGGTGAAGGCCCCCGCGCCCTGGCGCTCGACGCGCCGCCGGACGCCGTCGAGCCAGCTCTGCGCGGCGACCGGGTCGCCCGGCAGCTGCGCGTGGTCGAGCCGGACGTGGAGCTCCCGCCGGACCGCGGGGTCCGGGGCGAAGACCGGCGTCGTCGTGCCCGAGGGCGACGATCCGGCGGTCGCCGGATCGGCGGCGGTCACGCCGGCCGGGATCTTCGGCAGGACCAGGGATGCGAGATCGGCCCGGCTCATGACCGCGACGTTGACCGGCGGGTTCGCGCCGGCTGCGCGATGTGCCGCGTCGATCGGCCCGAGGACCAGGTCCGCTCCGGCGATCGAGACGACCCCCGAGACCGGTAGGGCGACGGTGGCGCCGCCGGGCAGCGCGAACGTGATGGTGTCGCCGGGGACCACGCCGAGGTTCGAAGCGAGGTCGCGGCTGATCGCGACCCCGCCGGGGGCGAGCGAGCCCGACGAGAGGCCGAAGAGCCCGGTCGTCGCGGTGTAGGAGGGATCGAGCCCGAGGATGACGCCGGTGCTCGTCTGCGTCGCGGTCCCAGCCTTCGTCGCGGCCGCGCTGTCGAAGTGGGCGAGATCGAATGGCAAGACCGACCGGGCGGCGGGATCGGCCGCCAGGAGCGCGAGGGCGGCGGAGGCATCCGCACCCGGGGTCAGCACGACCTGACCGTCGACCGGGAGGCCCGCGAGTGCCCGCCGGGTCACGGTGCTGCCCGACGCGGTCCCGAAGAGGAGGACGCTCGTGATGAGGGCGGAGGCGATCGCGACGCCGGCGAGTGCCGCGAGCGATCGACGGGGCTCCCGGACGACGAGATGGATGGCGTGGCGCAGCAGGATCATGCGGGGACTCCAGCGGTCAGGTGACCGTCGTGCATCCGGTAGACGTGGTCGGCTCGCGCCGCGCTCGCCGGGTCGTGGGTGACGAGCACGAGGCTGGCCCCGCGCTGCCGCACGGCCTCGACGAGGAGCTCGAGCACGCCGCTCGCGTTCTCCTCGTCGAGGCTCCCGGTGGGCTCGTCGGCGAGGATGACGGCGGGCTCGATCACGAGGGCGCGAGCGACGCCGACCCGCTGTCGCTCGCCGCCGGAGAGCTCGTCGATCCGCGCCCCGAACGCCGAGCGGAGGCCGACCTCCTCGAGCACGGTCCGCGCCCGCACCTCGCGCTCGGAGGCGGACACGCCAGCGAGCGCGAGCGGAAGCGCGACGTTCTCTCCGGCGCGGAGGCTCGCGATGAGGCCGAACGACTGGAAGACGATCCCGATCCGGCGCTGCCGCAGCCGGGCACGCTCGGCCGCCGAGAGCCGCGCAAGGTCGTGGCCGAGGACGGTGATCTCCCCGTCGTCGGGTGCCTCGAGGCCGGCGAGGAGGCCGAGCAGTGTCGTCTTGCCCGATCCCGACGGCCCTTCCACCGCGACGAAGCTCCCCTCGTCGATCTCGAGGTCCACCGCGTTCACCGCGGTGACCGGATCGATCCCGTGTCCGGCGTACCGCCGGGTGACGCCGCGGCACGCGATGACGGTCATCGGAGCCGCCGATCGGAGGACACGCGACCGTCGCGGAGCTCGACGATGCGATCGGCTCGCCCGGCGACGTCGGGATCGTGGGTCGCGAGGATGAGCGTCATCCCTTCGGCCCGGTGAACCTCGACGAGCAGATCGAGGAGCAGCTCCGCGTTCGTCGAGTCGAGCTCGCCGGTCACCTCGTCCGCGAGCATGATCGGTGCTTGGGTCGCGATTACCGCCGCGACGGCCGCGCGCTGCTGCTCGCCGCCGGAGAGCTGCGCCGGTCGATGGCGCTCGCGACCCTCGAGACCCACCCGCGCGAGGACGCCACGGGCACCGGGTCCGTCGACGGACCGCCCAGCGAGCTCCGCCGCGAGCCGGATGTTCTCCACCAGGTCGAGGAACGGCACGAGGTTCCCGCTCTGGAACACGATGCCGACATGCGTACCGCGGAGGCGCGCCCGCTCGTCCTCGTCGGCCCGCGAGAGTTCGACGCCGTCGACGACGACGCTCCCGGCCGTCGGTCGGTCGGAGCCGGCGAGGAGCCCGAGCAGGGTCGACTTGCCCGATCCCGAGCGACCCATGATCGCAACGAACTCGCGGGCGGCGATCCCGAGGTCCACCCCGCGCAGGGCGATCGTCTCGATGTCCGCCTCGCGGTAGACGCGGATCACGTCGGTCAGGGCGATGATCGGCGCAACCGCTGCCTCTGCGGATGCGGCGGGCGCCGCGGCGATCACGACCACCGGAAACTCTCAATCATCTGGCGGAAGGCATCCACGTTGTCCACGCCGTCGGGGCTCGCGAGACTGATGATCGCCAGGCCGCCCGGCCCGGGCACGTAGTAGCGGTCGACCGTCATGGGGACCTGTTTGCCGGTCACCGGGTCGGGCGACGACGTGACGTGATAGGCGACATGGCGGTACTTCGCGCCACCTGCCTGGACCGTGTCCTGCGTGGTGAGCGAGAACCCGGCCTGTGCCCCAAGGGCGGGGAGGTCGGTGGTGGTGACGTAGCTGGCGACGTCGGCCTGGGAGGCCACGACCGCTACGGTCTCGCTGCTGTCCTTGTCCCGAATCACGACGCCGGCGAGCTGCGGCGTCACCTGCCAGCCTTCGACGTACTGGATCGAGAAGGCCGGATTCGTCGCGTGGTAGGTCAGGAAGACGGCGTTGTCGGGGATGTCGCCACCGGCCGGGGCGCCGCTCGCCTCGGGCGCAGACGAGCCGCTGGGGCTCGAGCCCGCTGTGGATGCCGCCCCTGAAGTGGGCGCTGCCGCCGATCGGGCCGGCGCGGCCGTGACCGTGGCATTGGATCCAAGGGACGCGGTGCCGGCGCCGCAAGCTGCGACGGTGAGACCGATCACCGGGATGATGAGGAGCCGGGCGAGCCGGCGGGTGGGGTCGGGAAGGAGCATCCGCTGGAGACCTCGCGTCATGGAGTCGGTCACCGCGACCGATCAGCGCGAGTTGTCGCTCCCGAAGATGAACCTCACCTGAACAGCGGCAGCGACAGGCGGAACGTGGCGCCCTCGCCGGGGTGGCTCGTCACGGTGAGCGTGCCGCCGTTGCGACGCGCGAGGCTGCGTGCGATCGCGAGCCCGAGGCCGCTACCGTCGGGCGTGTCCGCTTCCGCGTGGAGCCGAGCGAACGGCTCGAAGATGCGCTCGAGGTCCGCGGCCGCGATTCCCGGGCCGTCGTCGCCGACCTCGACGACCGCGTGGTCGTCGACGAGTCGCGTGGCGATCCGGGGCGGCCGGACCGTCGGCGCGCCGTACCTGTAGGCGTTGTCCACGAGGTTCGCCACGATCCGCCCGATCTCGTCGGGATCCGCGGCCACAGGGAGATCGGGAGAGAGCGTGGCGCGGGCCCGGGGCAGATCGGGGTGCGCGCCGACGAACGCGACGAGGGTCTCGGCGACGACGACGGACATGTCGACCTGAGCGCCGCGGCGATCCGGCGGCAGCTCGTCGGCGCGCGCGAGGAGGAGCAGGTCGTTCGTCAGCCGCGACAGCCGGTCGGCCGAGTCCACGACGACGCCCAAGGCGTTGCGGAGCTCGTCCTCGGATGCCGGCCCGGCCAGCGCCCCCTCGGCCGAGGCCCGGATCGCCGCAAGCGGGGTCCGCATCTCGTGCGAGGCGTCGGCGACGAAGCGACGCTGACGGGCCTGTGCCTCGCCGATCGGGCGCAGCGTCCGCGTCGCGAGGATCCACGCCGCGCCGCCGACGAGGACGACGACGGCGAGGTCCGCAACGACGAGCGCGATGCGGATCTGGTCGAGCGTCGCCTGGTAAGCGACCTCGGCGGCCTGCTCGTTGGTGAGCTCCGGGCCCAGGTCGAACGTCGGTGCAAGGGCTGTTCCGATCCCGATGTAGAAGACGACGCTGAAGACGCCGAGCACGATCGCGAAGAGGGCGATGTACAGGACCGTCAGGCGGATGCGCGTCCGGGTGAACATCACGACGATCCAGCTGCCCGGAGACGGTAGCCCGACCCGCGGACCGTTTCGATCAGGCCGTCACGACGTCCGTCGTCCACTTTGCGGCGCAGGCTGCGTATGTAGACCTCGACGATGTTCGACTCGGGAGCGAAGTCAGCGCCCCAGAGCGCCTCGATGAGGCGTTCCTGGCCGAAGATCTGGCCGGGGTGGCGCGCGAAGAGCTCGAGAATGGCGAACTCGCGCGCGGTGAGGCGGATCGGGCGCCCGGCGCGCAGGACGGACTGTGTCGACGGGTCGAGCTCCAGGTCGGCGACGTGGATCATCGCAGCTCGATCCTCGAGTCTCCGCCGCCCAAGAGCGCGGACCCGGGCGCGGAGCTCGTCCATGCTGAACGGCTTGGCGAGGTAGTCGTCGGCGCCGCGATCGAGCCCCTTGATCCGATCTTGGACGTCGTCGAGGGCGGTAAGCATGAGGATGGCGGAGGCGAAGCCGGCGGCGCGCAGGGCTGTACAGACGGCGAACCCGTCGAGGCCGGGCAGGATGACGTCGAGGATGACCAGGTCGTAGGGGTAGGTCGCAGCCCAGTCGAGGGCATCGCGTCCGTCTCCCACCGCGTCCACCGCATGGCCGTCGGCGGCGAGGGCCGCCTTGACCGCGTCGGCGATCGCATTCTCATCCTCGACGATCAGGATCCGCAGGTGTCGCCCTCCATCCGCCGTACCGCATCCGGTGATGCCCAGCTGCTCGATCGTATCCCTACCTGGTGCTCATGTCGGGTGCGGCCACTCACGGACACGGTCGCGGCGCGACATGAATCCAGGATGAATCGCGCGGACCGGTCGTCGATGGGGACGCACCGGCCCCGTCATCGACGGGGCCGGTGCGTCTGTGCTCAGTGGGAGAGGCCGGTCACTCGTTCCCGTCGAACTGATGGTCGACGTTGTCGCCCGCAGGGTCCGCGTGGCCGCCGGGGCCGTCGGACTCGGTGGAGGCAGCTTCGGGGGCTCCGGCGGCCTCGGACGAGGTCTCTGCCGGCTCGGCGGCGCCGGTGGCATCCGGCGTCGTCTGATCACCCTCCTGGAGGATGTCGGTGTCCGGCGCGGTCGCCTCGACCCCGGTGGCGGGTGCCACCGGGGCGACGACGATCGGCGCGGCCGGGGTGACCGGCGCCACAGGCGTGGGGGCTGTCGGCGCGGGGCTCGCGGCGAAGGCGGTGGCCACGCCGGAGATGAGGAGGACCGCGGTCGCAGCGAGCGCCGGGGCCCGGAGACGGTCGAGCTTCATGATGAAGTCTCCTGTCAGGTGTCGGGCCATCTGCCCGATCGCCGGTCCACCATGCGCCGCCGGTCATGAACCTCCGGCGAATCGCCATGCGCGCCCGATTCATCTGCCATTCACATCGACGCTCCACGCTCGAACCGTGAAGATCCTGATGCTCGAGGATGATCAGCGCCTGCGCGCGGTCGTCGTGCGAGGCCTCCAACGCTCCGGTCACAGCGTGGACGTCGCCGGGACGATCGAGGAGGCCCGCTGGTTCCTGTCCGAGACCGACCACGACGTCCTCATCCTCGACGTGATGCTGCCCGACGGCGATGGGTTCACGCTCTGCCGTGAGCTGAGGGCCGCGGGCGACTGGAGCCCGGTCCTCATGCTGACCGCTCGGGATGCCGTCGCGGATCGGGTCCGGGGCCTGGACGTGGGGGCGGACGACTACCTGGTCAAGCCCTTCGCATTCGCCGAGCTCGAGGCGCGGCTCAGGGCGCTTGATCGTCGCGGCCCCAGCGACCGGCCGACGACCGTCATCGTGGGCTCGCTTGAGGTCGACCCAGCGTCGCACCGTGCGACGATCGGCTCGCGGGAGCTGGACCTCCCTGCGAGATCGTTCTCCCTCCTGGAGTTCTTCGCGCGCCGCGCCGACCAGGTCCTCACGCGCGCGCAGATCCTCGACCACGTGTGGGACTGGGCGTTCGACGGGGATCCGCGGATCATCGATGTGTACGTCCGATCGCTCCGCCAGGCGCTCGGCGATGAACCTGGGTCGCCCCGGATCGAGACGGTGAGAGGCGTGGGCTATGCGCTTCGTCCACCTCGCGTCCCCGGACCGGCGGTGTGAGCATCCGGTCTCGCCTCGCCGTGGCCTACGGTGTGGGAGTCATCGTCACCCTCGTCGTCGTTGGCGCGGTGGTCTGGTGGCAGATGGGCGCGGCCCTCGAGGCGTCGCTCGTGACCACCCTGGAGACGCGTGCGGCCGGCATCGTCACGGCGATCGAGAACACCGGCCAACCGGGGCTCCAGGATGGGGACCAGACCGCGCCAGGGACCTTCGCGATGCTCTTCAGCTCGGATGGAGTCCTCGTGGATTCGACCTCGAGCGCACCGTCGGGCGTCCGACCGGTCGACGGGGTCTTCTCGATCGCCGGGCACGAGTTCCTCGTGCGGACGCTGCGGGCGTCTGACGGGACGGTGGTGGTGACCGGCGCGGACCTCCAGCCCATCGTGAACTCCCAGGCCGCCCTCGCGCGGCTCCTGCTTCTCATCGGGGCCGTGGTCAGCGCGGCGTCGCTGTGCGGCGGATGGGTCCTGGCTGGTCGAGCACTCCGGCCGGTCGACCGGCTCATCGAACACGCCGCGACGCTGGGGCCAGCGGACCTCGGGCGGCGGCTGGCTCCACCGGCCCGGATGGACGAGGTCGGACAGCTCACGGTGACGCTCAACCAGATGCTCGACCGGATCGCCGAGTCGGTCGAGCGTCAGCGCGTGTTTGTCGCGATGGCCTCGCACGAGCTGCGGACGCCGCTCGCCTCGCTCCGGGCCGAGCTCGACATCGCCGATCGCGACGGCGCGAGCCTCGACGAGTACCGGCAGGCAGTCCGGGAAGCCCACGGCGACGCCGTCCGTCTCACATACCTCGCGACCAGTCTGCTGGAGCTCGCCACAACGCAGGAGGACGCCCGGCAGGTCGACTGTCGCCTTCACCGCCTCCGCGAGGTTGTGGCAGCCGTCGTGCGCGGCGTGGATCCCCTCGCGCACAGGGCGTCCGTCACGATCGACCTCGACGTACCCAACGCGGTCTTCACATTCGACGGAACGCGAATCGAGCACGCCCTCGGGAACCTGCTCGCCAACGCCGTGGTCCACGGCGGTCGCGAGAGGCGGGTCCTCCTGCGGTGCCAGATCGAGGGAGAGCCGGGCGCGCGGACAATGCTGGTCGAGGTGCTCGACGAGGGGCCGGGCCTCGGGGGAGACGCGCCGGAGCGGCTCTTCGAGCCATTCGTCCGGGGATCGTTGGCGTCGCGCGGCGGGTCCGGCCTCGGCCTCGCCACCGTCGCGAACGCCGTCGTGGCGCATGGCGGGACGTTCGGCGCGGCCAATCGACCGGGCGGGGGCGCGCGGTTCTGGTTCACCATCCCGGAAGGCGGGGCGGCACTCTCGCGGCGAACGGCGAGAAGGAGACCGGCGACATGACTCCGGGCGCCCTATATGCGCATGCGGCGAAATCTTGGGCCTGCCTAGAAGCGAGGCGTGAGCGACGAGAGGGCCGTGCGCGCGAGTAGCCGTGGCTGCGGGGACGCCGGGCGAACCACTGCACGTCGCACGTGATTGCTGAGTCGGGCCTGCTCCGCCGGGTTGTGTCCGAGGACGATGGACCCCCGACCTCGCAGCCCTACCAGCGGCCGTCGTCTGGCCCACGGGGGCTCCAGCCGTCGAGGTAGGGCTTGAGGTCGTCCGGCTCGGGCTCCCTGACCCGCGGCAGCAGCAGGTCGGGATGCCCCAACGGGTCTGCCTCCTCGAGCCGCCGCTCCGCGAAGTCGAGGTGCGCCACGAGCTCGGCACGGCGCGGCCCGTCGAGCGTGTTGGCGGCCTCCCGGGCGGCCGCAAGGAACTTGCGGTGGCGCCGGGTCGCATGCCACTCACTGCAAGCCTCCTCGAACGCCTCCCAGCGTGCCTGCTCGTCGTACCTGGCCCTCGCCGCTGCCATGGCAGCCTCCCACCGGCGCCGGCGCTCGGCGGCAGCCCACTCCCGCTCCTGCGCCCGGTGCTCAGCGTCGAGACGGTGTATCTCGATCCGCCGGAAGACGCGGGGCAGCCGCTCGTCGAGCGCCATCGTTGCCGAGTCGCGGATGCGGTAGCCGTCGCCGTACCCCATCCCGGGACCCTCAACGACCAGCTCGAGGAGCCCGGTACTCACGAACTCGAACTGGCGGGCGTCCAGCCATGCCGGGCGCGTGGATCGCTGGCCCCTCGGGCGCCGCGGTACGGGCGCTTTGCTCGGGCTGGACGCCTCCTGGATGCAGAGGCTGTAGGTCCCGGAGGGCGCGCGCAGGGTGAGGTGGCCGCGGTCGGCGTTGCGCCTGCCGTACGCGTCGACAGCCGGGGGCCGTCCAGAGGACTGAGGCGGGACGACCTCCACCCCGCGCCGGGGCGCCTCGTCCGCGATCGCCTGAAGGATGCGGCCGGCGCGCGCCACGTGCTCCCGACTGACCGCCAGCCAGTCCCGGTCGTCGAGGTACGCCCTGACCGCCGGGTGGTAGCGCGCGACGCGCTCGGGTACCGGCACTGGGCGCTCATCGACGAGGTCCTCGAAGTGCCGGACGAGCACGACCTCGTACGCGGGGTGAGACCAGGAGCCAGCGTTCCTGACCTCGAGGCGCCAGCCATTCGGCCGGCTGGCCGAGTTGCGGCTGAGGCGCACGACCTGCTCGTGGGCGAGCCGGGCTTCCTCGTCGCCGCCGATGTCCAGGCGCCCGTCCGCGGCGAGCACGCGGGCGATCAGGCCCTCCGGGCCGCCGACGGCCTCGGCCACCGTCCTCGGGTGCGCCTCCAGCCACCCGCGCCCCGCGGGCGTGATCGACGCGCTCCAGGTCGCCCCGGCGCCCTTGACCTTCACGAGGCCGCGGGCGCGCAGCGACGCGGCGCTGATCTTGCGGCTGAGCTCCGTCTCGCCGTCGACTGCCGGGCACCCGTCGCGGATCCACTCGAGCGTCGCGATCTGCTTCTCGCTGAGCGCGTCCTTGGTCCTGCCCATTTCCTCACCCTGATTGGGCCGCGCCCTGCCTGGGAGCCATCGTGAGCGCCTCGCGTCTAGGCGACCGCCCAGAGCTCCGACAGCACCTCGGCCTGCTCGAGCACGAGCTCCGTCGCCCGGGCCTGCTTGTCGGGCGGGTAGCCGTGCTTGCGCAGGATTCGCTTGACGAGCACCCGGAGCTGGGCGCGGACGTTCTCGCGGACGGTCCAGTCGATCGTGACGTTGGCCCGGACCTGCTCGGTGAGCTCCCGAGCGATGGCGAGGAGCTCCGGCTCGCCGAGCACCGCGACCGCACTGTCGTTCGTCTCGAGCGCGTCGTAGAAGGCGAGCTCGTCGTCGGTGAGGCCGAGCGCCCCGCCGCGCGCGGACGCCTGGCGGATCTCCCTCGCGAGCGCGATCAGCTCCTCGATCACCTGGGCAGTCTCGATCGCCCGGTTCTGGTAGCGGCGGAGCGCCTGCTCGAGCAGGTCGGCGAAGGACCGCGCCTGGACGACGTTCCGCCGGCTCCGCGAGCGGATCTCGCCCGCCAAGAGCTTGCGCAGCAGCTCGACGGCCACGTTGCGCTGGGGCAGACCGCGGACCTCGGCGAGGAACTCGTCCGACAGGATCGAGATGTCGGGCTTCTGCAGGCCCGCCGCCGCGAAGATGTCGATCACCTCGTCGGACACAATCGCCTGGCTCACGATCTGGCGGATGGCGTGGTCGAGCTGCTCGTCGGTCCGCCGCTCGCCCGCGGCGCCCTTGGCGAGCACGGCGCGGACCGCCTGGAAGAAGCCGACGTCGTCGCGGATCGCGAGCGCCTCGTCCGCCGGCACCGACAGGGCGAACGCCGCCGAGAGCTCGGTCACGGCCTGGAGCAGCCGCGGCTTGCCGTCCTCCTGCGCGAGGATGTGCTCCTGCGCCGCGGGGAGCAGCGCGAGCCGCTCCTCGGCCTCGCCGGTCACCCAGGCGCGGTGGTCGAAGCCGTGGAACAGCCCAGCGCAGACCTCGTGCTTCTCAAGCATGAGGGCGACCGCCTCGGCCTGGTCGATCGCGGCCCTGCCGGTGCCGCCGGACTCCGTGTACGCCGCGAGCGCTCGGCGCAGCTCGTCGGCGATCCCGAGGTAGTCCACGACGAGGCCGCCCGGCTTGTCGCGGAACACCCGGTTCACCCGGGCGATCGCCTGCATGAGGCCGTGCCCGCGCATCGGCTTGTCGAGGTACATCGTGTGCAGGCTCGGTGCGTCGAACCCGGTCAGCCACATGTCGCGCACGATCACGACCCGGAACGGGTCCGCGGGGTCGCGGAAGCGGGCGGCGAGGGCCTCGCGCCGCGGCTTGTTGCGGATGTGGTCCTGCCACTCGAGCGGGTCCGAGGCCGACCCCGTCATGACGACCTTGAGCGCGCCGTCCTCGTCGCCGGTCCCGACCCACTCGGGCCGGAGCGCCGCGATCTCGCGGTACAGGTCGACCGCGATCCGCCGGCTCATCGCGACGACCATCGCCTTGCCGTCCATCGTCGCGAGGCGGTCCTCGAAGTGCGCGACCAGGTCGGCGGCGACCAGGCGGACCCGGTGCTCGGCCCCGACGAGCGCCTCGAGCTGCGCCCAGCGGCTCTTGAGCCGCTCCTTGCGGTCGACCTCCTCGCCCTCGGTGACCTCCTCGAAGGCGGGGTCGATCCTGGGGCGCTCGGCCTCCGCGAGGGTCAGCTTGGCGAGCCGGCTCTCGTAGTAGATCGGGACCGTGGCGCCGTCGCGGACCGAGCGCTCGATGTCGTAGACGCTGATGTAGTCGCCGAACACCGAGCGGGTGTTGGCGTCGGTGAGCTCGATCGGGGTGCCCGTGAAGCCGATGAACGAGGCGCCGGGCAGGGCGTCGCGCAGGTGGCGCGCGAAGCCGTCGATGAAGTCGTACTGGCTCCGGTGCGCCTCGTCCGCGATGACCACGATGTTCCGCCGGTCGGACAGGACCGGGTGCGTGTCGCCCCGCTCGTCGGGCAGGAACTTCTGGATCGTCGTGAACACGACCCCGCCCGAGCCCACGGCGAGCATCGCGCGCAGGTCGGCGCGGTCCTGGGCCTGGACCGGCTCCTGGCGCAGGAGGTCGTGGCAGCGAGCGAAGGTCCCGAACAGCTGGTCGTCGAGGTCGTTGCGGTCGGTCAGGACCACGACCGTCGGGTTGGCCATCGCGGGTTCGAGGACGATCCGCCCGGCGTAGAAGGCCATGGTCAGGCTCTTGCCCGACCCCTGCGTGTGCCAGATGACGCCGACCCGGCGGTCGCCCGCCTCGCCGCCCGGGCTCGAGGGCGTCTCGTAGCGGCCGCGCTCCTCGGCGGCGCGCAGATGGCCGGCCGTGTGCGCGCCGGTCGCGCGGATCGTCTCCTCGACCGCGGCGTTGACCGCGTGGAACTGGTGGTACCCGGCGAGCTTCTTCGCAATCGCCCCGCCGCCGGCGTCCTCGAACACGACGAAGTGGCGCAGTAGGTCGAGGAACCGGCCGTGCTCGAAGACGCCCTCGAGCAGCACCCGGAGCTCGGGCATCGCCGCCGGTGCGTCGGCGCTGCCCTCGATCGTCCGCCAGGGCTTGAACCACTCCTCGCCCGCGCCGAGGGCGCCGATCCGGGCCGTGGTCCCGTCCGAGGTGACGAGGACGGCGTTCGACTCGAACAGCGCCGGAACCTGAGCCTGGTACGTCACCAGCTGGCGGTACGCGGTGTGGATCGTCGCCTGCTCGTCGGCCGGGTTCTTGAGCTCGATCACCGCGACCGGCAGCCCGTTGAGGTACAGCGCGACGTCGGGCCGGCGCTCGTGGCCGCCATCCACGACGGTGAACTGGTTGACCGCGAGCCAGTCGTTCGCCTCTGGCTGCTCGTAGTCGACGACCTGGGCCTGCGCCCCGGCGATGGAGCCGTCCGGCCGGCGGTACTCCACCGTCACGCCGTCCACGAGCATCCGGTGGAGTGCCCGGTTGCGCTCGATGAGCGTCGGCCCGGCCACCCGAGTCACCTTGCGGAACGCGTCGTCAACGGCCGCGGCCGGCACCCCGGGGTTGAGACGGGCGAGCGCGGCCCGCAGCCGACGCTCCAGGATGACGTCACGGTACCCCGGGTCGGAGCGCTCGGCGGCCGCCGTCCCGGCCGCGATCTCGGGGCCGTGGAGGACCGCCCAGCCCAGCCGCCTGAGGACGGCGAGCGCAGCCTCCTCCACGATCGACTCGGTGAAGGACGTCACGGTTCGGGCTCGTCCCAGAGGGTCGCTCCGTCAGCCTTCGGCGCCTGGCTCCTCCGGCCCGCGCGGGCGCGATGCGGGAACTTGGGCCCCGGTCCGTACTCCACGCCGGGTCCGCGCTGCTGGACGGACGTCTTGACGAGGATCTCCCGGCGCACGAGATCGTCGATGATGGCGTTCGCCGGGTGCACGGTCACGTCGAACAGGTTCTGGACCGTCCGGTTGGTGATCTTCCCGTACTCCACCACGTGGGCGACGACCTTCCGGTCGGTGTCCGAGATGCTCCGCACCTGGTACGCCACTGCCGGGCCGAGGGCGGCCAGGGCGGCGCCCGACAGCTTGTACGCGGGCCCGGCGCCGCCACGCGCGGGGCGCGTCCGCTCGATCATCGCGGGCGGATCCACCGCGAGCCTGCCGAGGATCGTCGCGGCCTCGGCCTCCGACCGCTGGAGGAGCGGCGCGACCGTCAGCGGCGTGACCACGCGGGTCGAGCACAAGCGGTACAGGACCAGCAGGGCGTCGGTGTCGTCCCGCTCCACCGACGGCAACGACGCCACGTACCGCGCGATATGCACGTTCGGCGCGCCGCCGACCATGCGGACCGCGACCTGGCCCGGATCGCTCTCGATGACCGGAAGGCCCCGCCCGGCCCGGATCAGCGAGATGTAGATCCGGTCGATCCCGCGCCCGAACTCCTCCGCGAACCCGAGCTTGCGGGCCGCGTTCGCGAGCGTGCGGTTCCGCGGCTTGGGCGGGTGGGTGAGGATGTTCTCGGGCGTCACGCCCGACACGAGCGGCCCGGGCGATGTGACCGCGAAGACCGCCGGCGAGTGCTCGATCGCGACGGCCCCCGGAAGCCGGTAGTCGCGGTGCACGAGACCGTTCGCGATCGCCTCGCGGGCTGCCAGTTCCGGGAAGTCCTGGAGCTGGATCTGCTGCCCATCGGGGAGGTTGAGGGGCGCGCTGTTGAGCCGGGTCCGCACGACCTCCATCACCCGCGCGAACGACGTCACGAGCGGGCCCTCGAGGCGCTCGGAGAACGTCGGCTCGCCGCCGGGCGTTGGGCGGAACTGGTAGACGAGGCGGGGCCGCTCCGCCTCCGCCGGCAGCAGCAGGAGCGCCCCGGCGCGGTTCAGGCGGTCGCCGGCCAGCAGGTCCAGGGCGCGGAGCATGTCGAGGTCGCTCAGGGAGATGAGGCGCCGGCGCTCGTCGGGCAGCGCGGAGAGGACCGACCTGACTGCCTCGAGCGTGGCGGCGGAGACATCGCTCGGCGCTCGATCCGACGCCTCGGCCGACCAGTCGTGCCCGAGCCGCTCCTCGCGCAGCCGCGTCGCCTCGGCGACCGGCATCGGCTGGCACTGGTTGCCGATGCGCTGGTACGGGCGGCCCTTCGAGTCGGCGTAGACGTCGACGCCCTCGGGCACGCGGACGACGAGCAGGCGCACCCCTCGGTGGACGAGCTCCTGGACCTCGACGAGCAGCCCCGGCTGCGTCGAGGCGTAGACGGACTGGCGGAGCTGGTCGATCGCGAGCGACGTTCCGAGGAACGCCTGCGGGCCTGTCCCGCGATCGGCGACGCCGAGCACGATCGTCCCGCCCGCCCCGTTCGCGAAGCACACGGCGACCTCGACGATGAGCCGCTCGGTGTCTTCGGGCAGGCGCTTGTCCTGCTTGAACTCCAGGGTCTGGCTCTCGAGCTCAGCCGGGGTTCGCCCGCTGTCGATCTCGGCCAGGATCCGTGCGACGTCGACGGCCACCATCCCCTCGCAGGCAGTTTCGCTGGAGTTTAGCGAGCCTGCGTATCATGCGCAACTGCTAAACTCGGGACAAACCCCGCCGGTGGTCGAACCGGTGCGCCGTGATCCTGGGCTCGACAACCAGGGACTCATGCCAAGGCAGCCGGCGTGATCCCCTCCGCTTCTGGGAGCAGCTCTCCTGCCAGGAGCTTCGGCAGCAGGGCGTCGCGAATCGCGCCGAGGGTGTTGGACTCGTCGGCCGCGATCGCGGCTCGCTCGAGAAGCGGGGTGGCTGCCGCGGAGAAGACCTCCAAGGTCCGATCGTCAGGCACGACAACCGGGGTAGCGGCAACCAGAGCGGGCCGAACAGCCGGATAGGCTCCGCCGTCGGCGAGGTGAGCGAGCGCCTCGATGTTCGGGCGTGCGGTCGCCGCCAGATAGGTGAACGCCGCATCGCGCGGCCGCTTCGGCCGCAGCTGCGCAAAGCCGGTGCTACCAGTCAGGCCGTCCCGCGTGACCAACGCGTACGAGCCGTTTCCTGGACGGACGGTGCCGAGGATGGTGTCGCGAGGCCGAAGGACCCGTTGGGCTCGGCTCGGCGCTTCATCAGCCGGGTAGTCCGTGACAGCCCCAATCCTCCCCCACTTCGTACTGGACAGGTCGACGTAGCGAAGCACTGAAGGCCGATCACGACTCGGCCATACCTCGGGATTGAGGTCAGCGAGATCCTCGAGGGTCCCGTCTACCCAGTCGTCTGTGCCCGACACACGGGGACTGTCGAGGTCGACGAACCAGGACCGGAAGAGGGTTCGTGCTGTCGCCTCCAGAGTCTCGGTCATCCGGCGATTCAGCTCGATCTTGTCGTCCAGCGCGCCCAGGATCTCAGCGATGCGGCGCTGCTCGGCGAGCGGCGGTATAGGGAGGCGGAAGTTCGGAACGTCCGCGCACTTCAGGCTGTCGAAGACGGCGCCCACGTTCAGGAACCGCTCGATCTGGCCCCACCAGGCGGGCCCACGTACTAGCCACCGGAGGAATGGCGGGTAGACGGTCCGGCCGTCCGATCGGAGCAGCACGAGGTTCTGGCCGAGCGCGAACTCCAAGCCCTCCGGCACGAAAGCGGTGACGCCGGGGTTCGTTCGCCGAGACAGGACCACGTCGTGCGGGACCGGGCGCGCCTTCCGGGTCCACGACTCGAAGTCCGCGCGACTGATCCGCCTTGCCGTGGAGACGTCGATGTGGCCGTCACGCAGCTGCGGTATCGCCACGTACGGGTAGCCGCTCGGGATGGCGGCCGGCGTGCGATGGTCACAGTCGATGAGGGCGACGCCGGCCTCCTCCAGCGACAGCGTGGGCCACTCACCCACCGAAGCCGAGCTCCCGCAGATCCGCCTCGATCAGCGCGTCGAGCCGCTGGCCTTCGGCAACCTGTTCTCGCAGCGTCGCCGTCAAGCGGCGCATCTTCTCCTCGAACGGCTCGTCGTCCTCCTCGGCGTCGGCGGCCCCGACATAGCGTCCGGGCGTGAGGACGTGGCCATGGCCGCGGATCTCGTCGAGCGTGGCCGACCTGCAGAAGCCGGGCTCGTCCGCGTACTCGCCGGCACCCTCGTCGCCGCGCCACGCGTGGTAGACGCCGCTGATTCGGGCAATCTCCTCGTCGCTCAGCTCGCGGTGCGTCCGATCCACGAGCGAACCCTGCTTGCGGGCGTCGATGAACAGCGTCTCGCCCCGCCTGTCGCGGAAGCGGCCGTTGCCCTTGTCGCGCGCCAGGAACCAGAGGCAGACGGGGATCTGGGTCGAGTAGAAGAGCTGGCCCGGCAGCGCGACCATGCAGTCGACGAGGTCCGCCTCGACAATGTTCGTGCGAATGTCGCCCTCGCCCGACTGCGACGTGCTCATCGAGCCGTTCGCGAGGACGAAGCCCGCCATCCCGCCAGGGGCGAGATGGCTGATGAAGTGCTGCACCCAGGCAAAGTTGGCGTTGCCGGCCGGCGGCGTGCCGTAGACCCAGCGTCGGTCGTCCTTGAGGAGCTCGCCGCGCCAGTCGGAGTCGTTGAACGGCGGATTGGCGAGGACGTAGTCGGCCTTGAGGTCGGGGTGGCGGTCGTTGTGGAAGGTGTCGCCGTGGGCGATCTGGGCGTCGATGCCGCGGATGGCGAGGTTCATCTTGGCCAGGCGCCAGGTGGTGTAGTTGGACTCCTGGCCGTAGATGCTGATGTCGCCGATGCGCCCCGCGTGCGCCTCGATGAACCGCTCGCTCTGGACGAACATGCCGCCGCTGCCGCAGCACGGGTCGTACACGCGGCCCTTGTACGGGGCCAGCATCTCGACGAGCACCCGGACGACGTGTCGCGGCGTGTAGAACTGGCCGCTCTGCTTGCCCTCGGCGGACGCGAACTGGGCGAGGAAGTACTCGTAGACGCGGCCCAGGGTGTCCTTGGCCCGATCGGCCGGCGCGCCGAGGGCGATGTCCGACACGAGGTTGATGAGCTGGCCGAGGCGGGCCTTGTCGAGGCCGGGCCGGGCGTAGTCCTTGGGCAGCACGCCCTTGAGCGAGGGGTTGTCGCGCTCGATCGCGGCCATCGCGTCGTCGACGAGAGTGCCGATCGTCGGCTGCGGGGCGGCGGCCTTGAGCGCCGACCACCGGGCCTCCTTGGGCACCCAGAAGATCGTGGCGGCTCGGTACTCGTCGGGGTCCTCCGGGTCGGCGCCGTGGGCGACGTCAGCCTCGAGCTCCGCGTGCTTGGCCTCGAACGCGTCGCTGATGTACTTGAGGAAGATCAGCCCCAGGACGACGTGCTTGTACTCGGCCGCGTCCATGTTGTTGCGCAGGGCGTCCGCCGCCTGCCAGAGCTTCGCCTCGAAGCCGAGGTTCGCCCCCGTGTCGCGAGTGCCAGCCGCGCGAGATCGTGCCAAGTCAGCTCCCACTTCTGTCGGTCAACCGAGTCTAGCCCGGAGCGCTCAGCCACTTCCGCCCGCTCGCGCCGTGAGAAGTCGGAGTCGACCTCGCAGCCTCCACCGACCATCCCCATCGCCGCCCAACATGTGGACAACGCCCCACCCACCGGCTGGATCTCGTGGATAGAACACCTGTTCACACGGCGGTCCAACGCCTAGACTGGACTGCTCGAAGCACTCCTGCTCGCCGGCCAGCCTCTTGGCTGAATGACCAACCCCGGAGGGCCTCACCCTTGTTCAATCCCCTCGTCGGGGCGACCCTGCCCCGCGCCATCTGCGCTCGCCTTCGGAGGCGCAGGGAAGTCGGCCGATGAGCCGGTCGGACCCGCTGCTGATGCTCGCCGACATCGCGCGCCTGGCGTTCGAGAACCCGGACCTCGACGAAGCGATCGTCCGGGCGATCTACCAGCACCAGGTCATCACCAGCGGCCGGCAGCCGACGCTCCGCCAGGCGCGCGAGTACGTCGGTCACCTGACCTCGCACCTCGATGACGCGACGATCCGGGTGACCCTGGGCTGCCGCCGGCGACGGCCGAGGTGGTCGCCGAGACGCCTGCCGTCCCCAGCGTGAAGACGCGGCGGCCCGGCCGGGGTCGCCCGAGGGGCACGGGCCTGCTGACCGTGGCGAACGTCCGGGAGGCCTGCACGGCGCTGCGCTCGGAGCACCCGCGCCATGCGGTGACCCAGGAGGCGCTCGCGGAGCGGCTCGAGGTCTCACGGCGGACGCTTCAGGGCTTCCTCAAGGCGAACCAGCTGAGCTGGCCCCTCGCGGACTGAGGCGGCGCTTCGGGGTGGCGCCGCCGCGGTCACGCCGCTACTGGCCGCCCTTCTCCTTCCAGCGCTTGTAGACGCCGTAAGCGAATGCGTAGTCGACGCCGACAGCGCGGGCCGCATCCGCAATCGAGACCCCCTGCCGGAACAGGCGCCTCATCTCCTCTGACTTCCAGCCCCGCTGCTGCCCGGCGAACCCGGCGTCCGCCGAGGCGACGGCAACTGCGATCGCTGGAGAGCGCCCTGCCCGACCATCCAGCTCGATCCATTCGGGCGGGTCGAACTCGGGCAGCTTGAGGGTGAACCGGCAGAAGCTCAACTCGTCCAATCCCTTGACGACGTTCGCACCGGCCGCCCGTTCACCGCCGACCATCTGCACCTGTGCCTTGATCGCGGTCATGAAGCGCCAGTACGCGCGGCCATCGCGTCCCCACACGTGGAACGCGTCGAGGATGTAGTTGTCGAAGATCGGGAACCAGCGCGGCGCGAGCAGGTGCAGCGACTTCGCGCTGCCGACGGGGCCGAGCACCGCGGCAAAGCGACCGAACAGGCGCTCAACCACGGCTTGGTCACCGTCCGCCAGCGTCTCGATCGGTCGCTCGCGGAGACGGGCGAGGTCGTCCTGGTTGCTCTTGAGCAGTTCGCCGATCGCCTCGTAGTGGGCCTCGTCGAAGCGGTGGCCGGCACGCCGGTAGTAGCCGAGGTTCCACGACTGAAGAAGCACCGCCAGCCCTTCGACCACCGTGAACGGTCCGCGACCGGCCTCGGCATCCGCCATGAGCGCCAGTGCGACGCGGTAGAACAGATCGCGTGGCTCACCGCGTTCGTAGGCGACGCGCGCGTGTGCCAAGTCGTCGAGGGTGACGGCGTAGTAGCGAGACATCAGAGGTCAATGGTGCCCAACCGGTACCCGCTCGTGTAGGCGTGCGGAGCAACCGGGACTGAGGGCACACGTCGGGCACGGACCTGACGACTAACTCGCGCATTACCTGCGCATTCATTGCGCCTTTCCCTCGTTTATCTTGCGCGGCCCGCGGCCGTTCAATCGGGCCATGCCTGCCCTCACGATCCGCCTCCCCCACGACGCTGCCGCGGCCCTCCGCGATCTCGCAGCGGTGGAGTGCCGCACGCCGCGGGACCAGGCGGCCTTCCTCGTCATCCAGGGTCTGCGAGGTCCCGCGCCAAGCCAAACGCCAGCCGGATTGCGGCGACGGCGCGTCCGCCCGCCTGGATCGTTGGCAAGCAGCGACGCCGTGGAGGAGGTGCTGCCCGCGAAGCGACGGTGACCTCCGCCCCTGCCTCCCGCACACCAGAAGGACGAGACAGCCATGCCCGACGACATCACCATCACCGCCGGAGCCGCCCAGGTCGACATCGAGCCCGGCACCTACGAGGTCACGCTCACCGAGATCAGCGAGCCCCGCACGATCGTCCCGCGGACCGGCCCCAACGCCGGCAAGGAGGTCACTCTCCGCGACTGGACGTTCGCGCTCGAGGACGGCAGGGAGATCCGCGGATCGGCGAGCACCTCATCGCACCCGAAGTCCAAGACCGTCGCCTGGCTGACGGCGCTGCTCGGCGGCACGCCCCCCGTTGTCGGGCAGTCCTACCCGCGCTCCGGGCTCCTCGGTCGCGTGGCACTCGCGACCATCGAGATCGACGCCGACGGCTGGCCGAGGATCACGAACCTCTCGGCACTCCCGAAGGCGCGCGCGGTGGCTCCTGGCGCGGCTCCGGTCGCGGCTCCCGCGAGGCGGGCGGTCGCGCAGCCGGTCGCGGTCGACACCGACTCGTTGCCCTTCTGACGTGATGCCCGCTCCGGAGTCGGTCGTCGCCCGCGCGCTCGAGCAGATCGAGCAGGGTTTCGCCGTGTTCGCCCTGCGGGCGGACGCGAAGGTCCCGGTGACTGAGCACGGCTTCAAGAACGCGACGACGCGCCCGGACGGGATCCGGCGGCAGCTCGAGTCTCCGGCCGCCGGCAACTACGGCCTCGTCTGGCCAGCCGACAGCCCGGAGCGCGTCGTCGTGTTCGACCTCGACGACGGCGGCGGCGCGGACCGCCCCTGGCGCGAACGGATGCTCGACCTGGTCGCAGTCCACGGGCCGCTCCCCGCCACCAAGACGACGACCACGCCCTCGGGCGGCCGCCACGCCTTCTACCGCTGGCCGGCTGACGCGCCGATCCCCGCGGGCGACGAGCTCTTCGGCTTCACCGTGCGCTGGCCCGGGCGCGGCTACCTCGTCGGACCCGGCAGCCGCATCGGGGACCGCGAGTACACGGCGGGCCCGGTGGCCGAGATCGCCGAGCTGCCCGCCCGATGGGTCGAGGCGGCCCTCGCAGAGCGACCCGGTCGCGGCCAGGCGGCGCCCGCCGGCGACGCCATCACCGTCACGCCCAGCTTCTCCCTGCCCGACCGGATCCCCGCCGGCCGCCGGTATGCCGCCGTCCGCGATTACGTCGCCAGCCGCTACAACGCAGGGCTCGGGCTCGACGAGCTGTGGGAGCTCGTCCGCACCCAGGTCGCCCCCCGGTTCGAGGTCGCCAAGACCGAGCCGGAGCTCCGGGCCGACTTCGACCGGGTGACCGAGAAGATCGGCGAGCGTCTCGGCGCGCCGGCGCACACGCCCGAAGTGCGCCGTGCCCCAGGCCCCGGCATGGACGCAGCCGACCTTCTGGGCGTCGACCTGCCGCCCCTGCGCTGGATCGTGCCGGGCCTGATCCCCGAGGGGACGACGATCCTCGCCGCGCCACCGAAGGTCGGCAAGAGCTGCCTCGTCTACCAGGTCGCGGTCGAGGCGTCGATCGGGGGCGACCTGCTCGGCCGCCGCGTCGTGCCCGGGAGCGTCCTGTACCTCGCGCTTGAGGACGGCAAGCGCCGCGGACAGCAGCGGCTCCTCGCCGCCCTGGCGGGTCGCACGATGCCCCGCGGTCGTCTCGAGATCCGGTGGGACGCCCGCAACATCGGAGCCGGGCTCGAGGAGGACATCGCCGACTGGCTCGAGGGCCATCCCGACGCGGTCCTGGTCGCGATCGACACCCTGGGCAAGGTCCGCGGCGCGTCCGACGGCAGGCGCAATGCCTACGAGGTCGACGTTGCGGCGATGGCCCGGCTCCAAGACCTGTTCCGCGATCGGAGCGTGGCGCTCCTCATCGTCCATCACGCCCGGAAGGAGTCGACCGACGACTTCCTCACGAGCGTGTCGGGTACCTATGGGATCACCGGGTCGGCCGACACGATCGTCGTGATCCGCCGCAAGCGCAACGAGGCCTTCGGGACGCTGCACGTCACCGGTCGCGACGTCGCCGACGAGCAGGTCACCGCGCGGTTCGACCACCTGACGTGGACGGCGGCCCCTGGCGTCCTGTCGGCGGCCTCGTTCGAGCGGGCGGAGGTCTACCGTGTCATCGAGGCGCGCGGCCCGGTGTTCGCCAAGTCGATCGCCGACGAGCTCGGCATGGAGCGGACCGCGGTCCAGCACCTCGTCGCCGGGCTCGTCGCACAGGGTGCCGTGGCTCGGGTCCGGGGCGGCTACGTCCCGGCCGAGGTCGTCATCGACACCGCGGAGCCCCTTTCTCTCCCCCTTCACTCCACTCACTCAAAGAGTGAAGAGAGAGATGGGGGACACCCGCCCGCGGGCACGCCCGCACGCGAGGCCGTTTGCACGGCATGTGGCCGGGTGGTTGAGGTCGACGCGACCGGGTTGCTTCGGCCCCATTACCGCGAAGCCGATCTCGCCACCGCGAAGTGGGGCCGAGGCCCCTGCCCGGGCGTACCTGAGGCCGGTCCACCTCTGCGCGTCGTCCCGGCCGACTCGACCGGCTGGGTCAACCGCTGCCGATGGTTCCGCGACCACCAGTCCGCCCACCGCCAGACGCCGTCCGGTTGGACGTGCGACGCCTGCTACCCCGAGGAGGGAGATCCCGCATGACCGCCACCGCCACCCGCCCCGTCGGGGTCGTCCGGACGAAGACGCACCAGTACTACTTCAACGGCGCCGGCCCCTGGCCAGGCGTGACATCGGTCACCCGTGTCCTCGACGCACCGGCGTTGACCTCCTGGAAGATGAACCAGGTTGCCCAGGCGGCGATCGCGAGTGCGGAGCGCCTCATCGAGGACCGCGAGGCGGGCCGGGTCGACGCCGCGGTGAAGTACCTCACCACCCTCTCGACGACCGCGATGGACCGCGGTTCGCGGATCCACGCGTCGATCGAGCAGATCCTCCGCCGGGAGCCGGCGTCGATCGACCCGCGCGACGAGGCGGCCGTGGCCGGCGCCCGTGCCTGGCTCAACGCGCAGGTCCGCGAGCACGGCCTGCGGCCGCTAGAGGTCGAGGCGTGCCTCCTCCACGAGACCCTGGGCTACGGGGGGACGTGCGACCTCATCGCCGAGCTCGACGGCGAGGTCTGGCTGCTCGACTGGAAGACCGGCTCCTCGGTCGCGACGCCGGACGGCGCCGTGTACCGCGACCACCGCCTGCAGCTCGCGGCGTACGCGAACGCGGAGTTCATCGCCCGGGTCAACGATCCGGAGCGGTACCCGCTGCCGGCGATCCCCCGGTACGGGATCGTCCACGTCACCGACGGCGGCACCCGTCTGTACGAGGCGATCGTCACCCCGCGCGACTGGGTCGCGTTCCGGGCCGCGCTGAACCTCTACGCCTGGTCGAAGGAGAAGGCGGCGTGACGAGCGTCCTCGCGATCGACCCTGGCTCCGCCCAGTCCGCCTGGCTGCGCTTCGACGGCGACCGGCCGCAGGGGTTCGGGATCACCGCCAACGACGTGCTCGTCCGGGCCCTGCGCTCGGGCGGACTCCCCGACGTCGTCGTCATCGAGAAGGTCGAGTCGTATGGGATGGCAGTCGGGGCCGAGGTGTTCGACACGGTCCTGTGGGCCGGGCGCTTCGCCGAGGCCGCCCATCGGGTGCCGGTGGTCCTGCTGCCGCGGCGGGCGGTGAAGCTCGCTCTGTGTGGCGACTCGCGGGCGAAGGACGCGAACATCCGCCAGGCCCTGATCGACCGCTTCGGCGGCAAGGACGCCGCGGTCGGCCGGAAGGCGGCCCCGGGGCCGCTGTACGGGATCTCCCGCGACGTCTGGTCGGCCCTGGCGATCGCCGTCACGTACACGCTGCAGGCCGCATGACCCCGCGCCACCCGGACCTGAGCCCACGCCAGGAGCAGGTGCTGGTCCTGCTCGGCGACGGGCTGGGCCTCGGTGAGATCGCGGCGCGCCTTGGCATCTCCGAGTGGACCGCCCGGACATACCGTGACGAAGGGCGCCGGCGTCTGGGCGCCCGTACCACGACGCAGGCGGCCGTCCTCGTCCGTGAGCAGCGCGAGCGGGCGCGATGACGGACTCCCTTCCTCCGGCCCCGCCCCGGACCGACCCGCTCGCGGCGGCCCTCGCGTTCGCGATCCGCGAGGCCGTGCGCCTGGAGGGGGAGCGCGGACGCTTGCCTGCGGCGCCCGACAGAGCGAATGTCGTCCCCATGAAGCCGAAGCCCGAGGCCCGGGTGGCGTGACCGCCCGTGCCCTGCCTCGCTCCCTCGAGGACCTCCGCGGTCGCCGTGCGGCGCGCTGGATCCGCGAGTCCACGGCAGGGCAGGCCGACAACTTCGGGCCCGACGCGCAGGCCGAACAGCAGGCGAGGGCGATCGAGCGCTGGGGCCTCGTTGAGACGCCCTGGGCCTGGCAGGTCGCGCACTCCGGGCGGACGATCGCGGCGACCGGCCAGTGGGCCGAGATGCTCGAGGGCGCCGGGCACGACTGGGACGTCCTCGTTGTCGGGTACGTCTCCCGCTTCGCCCGGGACCTCCGCACCGCGGTGAACGCCCGCCACGACCTCCACGCCCGCGGGGCGGTGATCCTGTTCGCCGACGAGCGGGTCCTCTCCTCCGACGAGGACGAGTGGGAGCGCTGGGCGCGGGAGGCGGTCGAGGCCGAGGCGTACAGCCGCCGCCTGGCGAAGCGGATCCGCGAGGGGTACGCGGCGAAGCGGCGACGGCTCGGCGTGCCGGGCGGCAACAGGGCGCCCTTCGGCACGGTCCGCGACGGGCGGACGCTCCGCGTCGACGAGCCGTCGCTCGCCGTCGTCCGCCGTGTGTACGAGCTCGCGTCGGCCGGCCTCACCGACCGCGAGGTGGCCGGGGCAACCGGCCTCGCGCTCAAGCACGTCGCCGAGATCCTCACCAACCCGTTCTACATCGGTCGGCTCTGGTCCGGCGAGCCGTCCGCCCTCGGCCCGCTCGTCGACCCCTCGACCTGGGACCACGTCCAGGAGCTCCGCGCCCGGTACAGCCGGAGGCACCGCGGCGCCGTGACCCGACGCCAGTACGGCCTGGGCGGCCTGCTGGCCTGCGCCGCCTGCGGAAGGCGCCTCATCGGGCACGTGGGCCGCTACCGGCACCAGGACGCCTGCGAAACCTTCAAGGCCGCGGCGCCCAAGCGGGTCCAGGCCGACGGCGAGACGCTCGACCCCCGGGTGCGGGGCGAGTCCTACAAGGTCGCGGTCTACGAGGACGCGATCGGCCTGGCGCTCGGGCACGTCGCGGTGTCGGCCCGCCTGAAGGCCGCGGTGGTCCCGCTGGCCACGCGGCCGGCACACGAGGGCCCGGACGTCCTGGCGCAGGCGCGCATCCGCCGGGAGCGCGAGCGGGCGGCCGTGCAGTACGCGCGGGACCGGGACCTCGGGAGGCTGGAGGCGACGATGGCGCGCCTCGACGCCGAGGCCGCCGCGGCGGCGGAGCGCCCGTCGCGCCTTCCGACGGCGGCCGAGGCGCGCGCCTACCTGGAGTCGCTGCCCGAGCTGTGGGAGAAGACCTCGGACGCCGGCCGTCACGCGATCGCAGAAGCCGTGTTCGAGCGCATCGACGTCCTGGGGGCCAGCGACTACACCTTCACGCTGACCGCCGCGGCGAAGGCCCGGGGATGGGACGCGGCCTTCGGGCCGGGCGTGCTGCGCCTCGAATCACAAGGTGGTCGGGGCAAGACCTCGCACTCGGACGCAGCCTCAGAAGAGGGGGTCCTGAGCACGAAAGAAGGTCAGTCTGGTCGGGGCGAGAGGCATTGCCCCGCGACCACCGACCTTCTCGTAATGCGGCTCGCCGAGCCGCCCGAGCCGTGCGAGTGGCTGCGGAGCGCGTGAAGCGCCGGCCTTTCCGCCCTGCCGAGCGAGCCACCAACCATGAGGTCGGTGTGGTTGCCGCCGTCCTGGTGGCCGGGTCGGAGAAGGCGGCCGCCCAACGGCTCGGGCTGCCCCACTCGACCGTCACACGTCTTGTGGCGAGCGCGCACCCGAAGGTAGGGCCGAGACGATGGCGCAGCTGGTGTGGATCCTGGCGCCGAGGCTGCCCGATCCCACTCGCCGTGGCCCCGTGACTTGACCCACCATCCCCAAGCTCGCGCCAGCCGGCGGTGCCTGGTTATCGCCTCGCCTGCTCGCGCGGCCACGAGGCGGGCCCTCAGCCTCTTGCGCCTTGGACGGCGGTCCTGTGCAACGGCGGCCGGATGGGCGAGCTCGCGCGGCTCAGGCGCGACGCCGCGTGTGGTCGCGACGTCCAGCAGCGTGTGGCCCGCCACCGGGCTCTGGCAGCGAGGCGAGCGCCGCCCACGACTCGGCATCGCTCGGGATCCACTCCTGCCAGCTCAGCTCGTTCCAGATGTCGCAGACGGTGTGGAGACCGATGAAATGGATCGTCGGGCCCACCCCGCGGTAGCTCCACGCCACACGGTACTGGTGCCGGATCCGATGCGAGATCGGTTGGGCCTTCTCCCATGCATCGAGCAGACGCCGAAGCTCGCCCGGGTCGCCGTCCGCGAGCTGTCCCACGGCATCGCGGTGCCATGGTGCCGGGACCTCGAGATCCGCCTGGATGCGTGGGTCGCCCTTGATCATCCCGAGGAAGAACGCCATCGTCTCCTCGTAGTTCGCAATGCAGCGCGCGAAGCGGGCGATGCTCGCGCCCGCAAGGAGGTTGCGGGACATCGGGTCGGGGTACTCGCGCTCGACGTCGACGTCCCAGAGGCGCTCGAACGCGCGGTTCCAGTGCACCACGTAGGAGGCCTGGTTGGTGATGAACGCCGGCCAGGGCAGCTCGTCGGCCTGGCGCCGCAGCTCCCCGGGCTCGGCGACGTACCGGCGCTCGAGCACGCCTTGCCAGTCGATCGCGTATCCGGCGCCGGCGCGGATCGGGTTCGCCTCGTCGTGGGCGAGCCCGATCGCCTCGATCATCTCGTCGAGGGCCCTGGCGCTGGGGCGGCGATCTCCCCGTTCGTAGGCCTTGACCGCTGAGAGCGAGAGGCCGGCGCGGCGGGCGACCTCGGCCTGCGACAGGCCGCGCTCAAGGCGGTGCGCTCGGAGCTCGGCGCGCCAGTCGAGCGCATCCCGGAACGATTGCACGCGCCACCTCTGCGTCCACCGCCTCTGGTGCAAGGGCGCACCAAGGGGACACTGATTGTGACCAATTCGTGCTTGTCCGCCTACCCCTGGCCACGAATTATCTCGCACTACCACGCTACACGTTTCACGGGCGACGCCGCGGTAGGGGCCCATGGCGCAACCCGGATGCCGGACGACACTGGGAGGGTACCGATGGGGTCTGTCGCAGGGATCACCCCTCGGAGGATCGGCGGGGTCGTGGTTGCGTTGAGTCTCGCGGCCAGCATCCTCGCTGGCGCGGTGCCTGTCTCCGCAGTGGCTCCAGCGGCCGCATTCGACTGGTCGATGCCGCCGCGCACCGGGCTGGACACGGACCACGACGACGTCATCGACGTGATCCCGGACGACGCGATCAACCCGGGCACGTTCCGGGTCGACTTCGACGCCTGCGGTTCGACGGGCGCGAGCCAGTACCGGTGGACGATCGACGGCGAGCTCGCGGGCGAGACAGCCTCGTGCTCGGGATTCTCGAAGCAGCTTCCCGAGGGCGTCTACACAGTGGAGCTCGAGACGATCGCAGGAGACGGCTCGACCGGCATCGTCACGAAGCAGGTCACGGTACAGGATTGGCTGATCGTGGCCGTCGGGGATTCCTTCGGTTCGGGCGAGGGCAACCCGGACATCCCTGCCACGTACAGCTTGTCCGGTGGGACGGCCCCGACGTGGCAGAGCAAGCGCTGCCACCGCAGCTCCATCTCGGGCCAGGCCCGGGCCGCGAAGAAGCTCGAGAACGCCGACCCGCACACGTCGGTCACGCTCGTCCATCTCTCCTGTTCGGGCGGAGAGATCCTCATGGGGCTGGTCGACACCTATGGTGGGATGGAGCCGAACGACACCGCGCACCCGCTGCCGCCGCAGCTCGACGAGGTCAAGAGCCTGGTCGGCGACCGCGAGATCGACGCCCTAGTCGTGTCGATCGGGGGGAACGACGCACACTTCGGCGACATCGTGATCGGCTGCATGGTCTCCGAGCCGTGCCACCTCGACTCGGCCGCGTACGTGGGCGGTCTTGAGGTGGCCACGCTGGCTGCGGCGTTCTGCCCGACACTCGACGCGTTCGGGCTCGGCGACGGATGCATCGCCTTCCTCCAGTCGATCGCCTGGCCGGATCCGAACGCGGCGGGGCTGTTCGCGGACGGACTGGGGGCTCTTGACTCCCGCGCCGGGGCGCTGCACGACCGGGTCGACGAGCTGTTCCCGATCCTGGCCGCCCACCCCTCCCGCGTCTACTGGACCGAGTACCCGAACGCGACCGAGGACGACGACGGCTCGGTCTGCACGTTCGACCTGATGAATCCACTCGCCACGCTTCCCGGTGTCTCGCTGGACGAGGGGACGTGGGTGCGCGGCTGGATGACGCCACGGCTCAACCAGGAGATCTCCGGGAAGGCGCAGGCGTTCGACTGGACCTACGTGGGCGGCATCTTCGACGCTTTCCACGGGCACGGGTACTGCGCCGACGGCCACTGGTTCCGGCGGCTCGACGAGGCGTTCCTGATGGAGCAGCACCCCAACGGTGCGGTGCACCCCACCGGGGACGGCCACGCCGTGTACCGCGATGCCATCTACGAGGCGTTGTTCGCGGACTTCTATCCCAGCGGCGACATCGGCTCGCCGCGGCCACCGCTAGAGGCGGTGCCGCCGGTGGTGACCGGCGTCCCGGACCGCGTGCCGGACCACGCAGGCTGGTACTCGGGCAGCGTGACCATCGACTGGCGAGCGATCGACCCATCTCCGAGCTCTGGGCAACCCACCGATCCGCAGGACACGATCGCAGACCACGAAGGGGCGAACGTCGTCTACACGAGCGGCGAGAGCTGCGATCCGGCTGGGAACTGCGCGACCGGCTCGCTCACGCTCTCCATCGACAAGACCGCGCCGGTAGTCGCCCGTGACACCGGCTCGGATGTGTGCTCCCTGCCGGGGAATGACGGCTGGTGCCGCGGCACGCAGACGGCCGGCTTCACCGCCGCCGACGCCACCTCCGGGGTCTCGTCGCCGTGCAGCGCGACAGCTGGTGTCTCGTGCGCCTACACCCGGGCGACATCGACCCAAGGAGCCGCGGTGATGGTCCCGTCCGGCCATGCGTGCGACGTGGCCGGCAACTGCGCCCCAGGCTCCGCCGGCGGACCCTTCAAGGTCGACACGACCCCGCCGGCGGTGGCCTGCCGGGCCCCGGTGCCGATGTTCGACCTGCAAGCGCCCGGGGCCTCCGTGTCGGCCACGGTGGCGGACGGGGTGTCCGGTCCCGAAGCGGTGACGGTCGCCGGGCCTGCCGACACCTCGAGCGTGGGCGCGAAGTCGGTCTCGCTTACGGGCCGAGATCAGGCCGGAAACGCGACCACCATCAGCTGCCCGTACTTCGTCGCATACGTCTTCGCGGGATTCGCGCAGCCGGTCGACAACAGCGGCGTGGTCAACGTTGTCAAGGCCGGGCGAGCGATCCCGCTCCGGTGGCGGCTCACTGACGCGAGCGGACAGCCGGTGACGAACCTCGCCACGGCCGGCATCAGCGTCCAAGGTCTCTCCTGCGCCGCGGGGACAACCGAGGACCTGGTCGAGGAGACGACGTCCGGGGGCTCGGGCCTGCAGAATCTCGGCGACGGCAACTACCAGCTCAACTGGAAGTCACCGACGAGCTACGCCGGCTCCTGCAAGACACTCCGTCTCGACCTCGGTGAGGGAATCTTCCGGACGGCCCTGTTCCACTTCAAGAGCTGACCTGCCGCAGGGAGGGCCGCACTGATGGTCGACCGGGACGACGGAGCCACGTACCTTGCAGAGTTGGCCCGCCTGGCGCGGAGCCTGGAGGCCGGCGGCATCTACAACGGCGCCAAGCTGCTGCGTGCGCTCATCGACCGGGAGCTCGCTCGCGCAGGCGTGGCCCTGCTCGACACCGGGGAAGCCGGAGCGGGCGTCGCCCGACTCGCCGATCGACTCGAGGCCGCGGTCGAGGACCCGGCGTTGGTGGCGGCCCTGCGCGCGGCGGCCGCCGCCGCCGTCGATGAGCGGACGCTGCCCCAGGCGGAGGCGCCACGGACCTGGACCTGCCGGACCTGCGGCCGGATCTCCCTCGGGAGCGTCCCGGAGTGGTGTCCCGACTGCGAGGCCCCGGCAGCGGCCGCACGCGAGCAGATCCCGGTGTGGTACCTGGAGCCGATGGACCCGGCCGACGCCGTCGCCGGACTGGCAGCCGGCCTGGTCACGCTGGAGGGCCTCCTGCAGGGACGGCCCGACGACGCGCTCGCCATCCCCCCGCGGCCGGGCGAGTGGTCGGTCCGGGAGACGCTCCAGCACCTCGTGGCAGCGGAGCGGCTCCTGGCGACGCGGATCCCCCGCCTCCTCGAGGAGACCGATCCCGAGCTGTCCGCCGTCGCCGCCTGGGTGCTGCCCCCTTCTGACGAGGCGACGACGCCGACCGAGCTCCCGGCCTCGGTGCTGCTGGCCCAGATCCGGGAGATGCGCAACGGGACGCTCGAGCGCCTGCGCGGCCTCGAGCCCCGGGACTGGGCGCGGACGGGTCGGCACCCCGAGTGGGGCACCGTGACTGTCACCTCGCAGGCCGCCTACTTCACCCGCCACTTGTGGTCGCATCTCGCACAGGTCCGCGCTGCCGCAGAGGGCCGGGTCCCGTGTCGGTAGGGTTGATCGAATGGCCCTCCAGGGTGTGACTGCCTTTCGCGACGTCCCGACCTAGCCGCTGCGAGGGTGGCGACGACGCCTTCCTCGCGGCGACGAGCCGCCGCCTGCACCCTTGAGGACATGACCGCGCGCTGGTCCGATCCGCGCCGGCTCCTAGTCCTAGAACACGACCAAGGGCCATCGACGCCTCTCTGGCCGCCTCACCCCTCGGTCACTTGACCGATACCCGCGCGGTCCGCGCGGGTCCACTCTCAAGGCGTGGTCCGCCCCCTCGCTCCGATCTGCCCCGCCGCGGCGGGGCCCCGTCTACTGGTCGGCCGCGCCCTCCCCAGTGCCGACCCGGCCCGCCCCGTCCGACATCGGGGCACCTCCCCTTGCCTGGTGGTCGGCACTCGGTGGCAGCGGCCGTGAGCGGCGACGAGCCCGGGACCGTCGCCATCACCCAGCGCGAGCTGTTGCTCGAGCTGCGGGAGGACATCAAGGGCCTCAAGGCCACCGTCGACTCGATCGCCAAGGACCGGGCGGCGGGCGTCGAGCGGCGGGCCGCCATGCAGCGTTCGGCGGACTCCATCTTCGACCGGCTCGACGGGCACGACCGCGACCTCGACCGGATGCTCGCCTGGCAGAACCGCGCCGACGGGGCGCTCGTCCTCGCCCGCTGGGCACTCGGCGCGTCGCTCGTGTCCCTGGTCGCCGTCGCGCTCCAAGTCCTCGCCGTAGTCGGCCACGCCGTGAACGGAGGCATCCCGTGACAGACGACCTGCTCCCCGGCCTGGGCTGGCTCGAGTCCTCGCCAGACGAGCGCGACTGGGGCGTCGACGCCCTGTACGCGGCCACCGGCACCGAGCCGCCCGCCGAGCTCCCCGCGGCGTACCACGTGCCTCCGCCGCTGTACCCGGTGGTCGACCAGGGCAGCAGCCCGATGTGCGTGGCGTACAGCGCCGCGGGCGAGCAGGGCTGGTACGACCTGCGGGACACGGGCCTCGCGCTGTTCGACGAGCCGCTGTTCTTCCGCCAGATCGGGGGGACCTCGAGCGGCGCGGTCATCCGCGACGCGCTGAACCAGCGGCTGGCTGCCGGCTACCCGGTCGCCGGTCACGCCGACCAGGCCGGCTCTCACCGCATCGCCGCGTACTACGCGGTCCCGGTGGCTCCGTCGGACCTGTGCGCCGCGATCCTGTCCTTCGGGCCGGTCGTGATCGGCACGCCCTGGGCGAGGGCTTGGTTCCACCCGGTCGACGGCGTGCTCCCAGCGTTCGACACGGCGGTCGGGGGCCACGCGATCCTCGCCGTGGGCTGGGACGCGGCCGGCCTGCGACTGCGCAACTCGTGGGGCGCCGACTGGGGCCAGGGCGGCGAGGCGACGCTGGCGTGGTCGCAGCTCCCGCACGTCCGCGAGGCGTGGAAGGCGGTCGACCGGATCGAGCCCAGGCCCGTCCCGGCCTGGCGCATCCGCGTCGCCCACGGCGCGACCGTCGTCCACTACGCCGTCGACGCGCACGGCCGCCTCACGGACACGCGGCGGTACGCCTGGAACGGTCATGACAGCGGCGCCCCCTGCGGCCAGCCGGCCGTGAAGCGGGGCGCGTCGAGCGGGCAGGCGACCGTCGCCCACGTCACCGCGGGCGTGTTCAAGGGGCGCTGGGTGCGGATCGGCGCCGGCGTGACGGCGTCGAGCACGCTGGCGAGAACTCCCGAGGAGGTCCCGGCATGAAGGTCTCCGGCACGTTCGCGCCGGCTGCGTTCGTCATCGTCATCGGCTGCGTGGGCGGCCTGCTCGCGGCGCTCTTCCCGTCCGACGCCAACCCCTGGGTCGTGCCCGTGACGGCGGCGATCACCGCGTTCGCCGCCCTGGTGCGCACCGAGTTCCACGTGCCGGAGTCGGACGCGCCGTGATCCGCACCTGCGAGGCGGGGCACCCGCCCATTCGCATCCCCTCGGGGACGAGGTGCCCGGCCTGCGCGCGCGCCCGGGAGGAGCGACGCCCCTCGCGCGAGGCGCGCGGGTACGGGCGCGTGCACGCGGCGGCGCGGCGGGCGCTCGTCGAGATGTGTCGCGAGCGGGGCGCCGTGGCCTGCGCGTACGGGTGCGGGACGCTCGTGACCGCGGAGACGGTGGTCGCGGCGCACGTCGTGGACGGCCGTCCAGACCTCGGCTGGATGCCGTCGTGTGCGCGGTGCAACGAGCGCGCCAAGCACGCCGACCGGGGTGGGGGTAGGCCTCAGGAGGGCGCGGATCGCGCCACACCCGCGCCCTGGCAATCCGAAGTCCGCCCGGGTTTTTGCGTTTTTTGGCTTACCGATGCTCCGTTGGGCTGCTAGCGGGTCACGACAGGGTCCACCGGGTACGGGTGGAGGACCTCGCCGCCGCTGGGAGTCACGCGGTAGACGTCCTCGGTGCGCACCCCGCCGAAGCCCGGCATCGCGAGCACCGGGTGGCCGATTGTGACGGTCATGCCCTCGACGAGCGGCACGTTGCGGTGCGGCGGGATGATGGTGGACGCGGGCACCTCCTCGAACCGCAGCCCGATTCCGTGGCCGATGCCGTTGACGTGGTGCGCCTCGAGGCCGTGCGCGGCGCACACGCGCCGCGCCTCCTCGTCGAGGTCGGCGACCGTCGCCCCGGGCCGCATCGCCACGCGGACCGCCTCGACGAGCTCCGCGTAGGCCGCCAGCAGCCCCGCCTGGCGGGCGTCCGGCTCGCCGAGGACGAAGGTCCGGGCCAGGTTGGCGCAGTACCCCTCGACCATCGGGGTGAGGTCGATCACCGCCATCTCGCCGGCCTCGAGCGGCTTGGGGCTGCGGCGGCCGTGGAGCATGCAGGTCTCGACCCCGAAGTTCGCATACACGGGGGTGCTCGTCCGCTCGGCGCCCGCCCGCATCATGGCGTACAGCGCCTCGGTGGCCACCTCGTGGGCGGTGGCGCCGGGCCGGAGCAGCTCGCGCGCCCGGTCCATGCCGATCCCGGCCACCCGCTGGGCCTCGCGCATGAGGGCGAGCTCGCCCTCGTCCTTGACCATCCGGAGCGGGTCCATCACCGGGTCGGACGAGACGAGTTCCACCCCCGGGTTGACCCGGCGGAACAGGTCCACCAGGAACGCCGGCGTCTCGAACCACAGCTGCATGCCGACCCGCGGCCTGCCGCCGCCCGCCGGGGCGCCGCCGGCGGTGACGACCTCGCGCAGGCGGCCGACGATCTCGTGGATCTGGCCGCCGACCGAGCCGAACACCAGGACCTGGCCCTCCGGGTACAAGGCCCGGAGCTCCGGCTCCTCGCCGGTGAACGCGATCAGCCCGGGCGGCCCTTCGGCGGGGATGATCGCCCGCGGCTGGGTGCGGTCCTCGCCGAACAGGTAGCGGTAGTCGTCGTGGTTCATGACGACGATGGCGGCGAGGCCCGCCTCGCGCATCCGCTCCTGGACCCGCTCGATCCGGTCGTGCCGGACGTCCATCATCCCGCTCCCTTCCATCGGCAGGCGCGATTCTAGGCTCAACCGCCGCGCCGTCGCCGTGCGGCCCCCCAAGTCTCAGCGCGAACAGCCTGCTCCCGGCCCATCCCGGCGCGCCCGAGGCCCGTGCGTGCTGTCGACGGCGCCGGCTACTCGGGACCGAGCCGCACGCCGAGGAAGGCGAACCTCGTCTGGGCCTCGAAGCCCCGCGTCGCGCCGGCGGGTGCGACGACGATCGCGCCAGCGGCGAACGGCAGCGGCGTGCCGTCGAGCAGCAGGGTCGCGTGGCCCTCCAGCGCGTGGTAGACGGCGCGCGGCCCGGGGTGCGGCGGGATGCGGCCGCCCGGCTCGAGGCCGGCGACGAGGACGCGGAGTTCCGGCTCGTCGAGGATCAGGTGGGGCTGCGGGCCGGGGAAGCCGTAGGTCACGACGGACCGCCAGTCGGCGGCATAGGCGGGGTCGGCCATCGGGTGCTCCTTGTGCTCTTGCGGTGGGCAGGGGTCTCGGCGGACGGGCGACGGGGCGGGGTTTGGGCGGTGGGGTCGGGCGAGTTGCACCTGAGCCGGTATCGGGTCAGCTGGCGCGGCGGAGGTGGACGGCGCAGGCCAGGGGGCGGTCCGAGCGGAAGGGCTCGAGGCCATCGACGGTGATGCCGCCGCCGATCGACGCGGCTGCCCGCTCGACGAGGCCCAGGTGGACCTCGCAGACAACCGACCGGTGCTCGCGCGCGACGGCCTCGAACGGGCACGAACGGAGGACGATCTCGTTGTCCGCCGAGGCTGGCTCGGGGGAGAAGCCGAGGCCGTCGAGCATGTCGGTCAGGGACCCCACGGCGGCATCGGCGTCCGTGGCTGGCGCGAGGCTGCCGCTCGGGACCGCCTCGGCCCACCGCCGGCCCGCCTCGCGCGCTGCAGCGGCCGCGCCGGCCCGCTCGTCGAGGCTGGCGGCCAGAACGCTGGCGAGGGCCTGGTAGCCGTCCGGGGCGCCCGGCGCGGCGGCCGCCTCGGTCGCCGCCCTCTCGTGCGCCGGCTCATATCGCCATGACGGGCGGCCGGCCGTCGCCCGGCGGACCGGCGTGCGCACGACCTGGCCCGCGCTCACGAGCAGGGAGAGGTGGAACCGCGCCGTCGACTCGGCCGTGCCGATCGCTGCGGCCGCCTCGGCGACGTCCAGCGGGCGACCGGCATCCCGGAGGGCGGCGAGGAGGGCCGGACGCCGGTCCGGCTGGCGCGTGCGGCGTTGCTGGGGGCGGGATTCGCTAGTCGGCATTTTCATCATTATAATCCAGCCTGCGGGCCCTCCGCTCCACCAACTTCGGGAACACGCCGATGGACCTCTCGCGCCTCCTCCCCGCCGCCGACCCGGTCGACCTCATGGCGCGGCTCCGGTCCGTCGTCGACCCGGAGATCGGCGTCAACATCGTCGACCTCGGGCTCGTGTACGAGTGCGATGCCCACGCCGGCGTCGTCCACGTTCTTATGACGACCACGACGCCCGCCTGCCCGATCGGCTCGTACCTGGAGGACCAGATGCGCTGGGCGCTCCTCGACGTGCCCGGCGTGGTCGACGTCGAGGTCGAGGTCACCCACGACCCCGCCTGGACGCCCGCGCTCATGACGCCCGCGGCGCGGACGGCCCTGGGGCTCCCGGCATGAGTCTCGGCCTGGTGGCCCGGGCGACGCCGGGCCGCACGCTCGGCCCGGGCCGGTTCCTGCTGCTCGCCGTCGGCGGCCTCGCGCTCCTGTCGGGCCTGACGGGCGCCCTCGTGCTCCTCGGGGTGCGGATGCCCGCGGCCGCGACGCGGCTCGCCGCCTCGCACGGGGAGCTGATGACCCTCGGCTTCCTCGGCACGGTCATCGCGCTCGAGCGGGCCGTCGCCCTCGGGAGGCGCTGGGGCTATCTCGCGCCGGTTCTGTCGGGCCTCGCCGCGATCGCCCTCGTCGCCGGGCAGGCGTCGCTCGCCGGCCTCGGCTTCGTCGGCGGCGCTGTCGTGCTGATCGCCGTCTACCTCGCGTTCGCCCGCGGCGAGCGCTCGCTCCAGCTCGGCGTCCAGGCGGCCGGCGCGGTCGCCTTGCTCGTCGCGGCCCTGCTGCTCACCGGCGAGCCGATCCTCGACGTCGTGCCGGTGCTCGCCGCCTTCCTCGTGCTCACCGTCGTCGGGGAGCGGCTCGACCTCGCACGGCTCGGCGGCATCGGCAAGGAGGCCCGGCGACAGCTTACGGTGGTCCTCGCGGTGTTTGTCGCGGGCGTCGCCGCAACGCCGGTCGCGCCTGACGGGGGGACGCGTCTCGCGGGGCTCGCGCTGCTCGCCGTCGCCGCGTGGCTCCTCCGCAACGACCTCGCGCGCCGCACCGTCCGGATCCCCGGCGTGACCCGGTTCGTCGCGCTGTGCCTGCTCGCCGGCTACGCCTGGCTGGCCGTCGCCGGCCTGGCGTGGGCGGTCACGGGCACGACGCTGGGCGCTCCGTACGACATCCGGCTCCACGCGCTGTTCCTCGGCTTCGTCATCTCGATGGTGCTCGGCCACGCGCCGGTCATCGTCCCGGCGGTCCTGCGCGTGCCGATGCCGTACCGCCCGTGGAACTACGCCGCGCTCGGCCTGCTGCACGCCGGGCTGCTCATCCGGATCGTCGGCGGCGACATGCTCGCGTTGCCGAACGGGCTGCTGGTCGGCGGCGTCGTCAACGTGACCGCGATGCTCCTGTTCGTCGCCGTGTCGATCGCGTCGGCGGCGGTCGAGGTCCGGCGGCGGCGCGTCATCGGGGCGCGGCGGGCCGCCGCGGGCGCATCGTGACGTCCGAGCCGCGGTTCCTCGCAGGCGCGCTCCCCGCTCCCCAGGCGCGGGGCCGCCACTGGCTGCCGCACCAGCACGGCGCGTGGGCGATGCTCGCGGTGCCGCTCCTGCTCGGGGTGGCGGCCAGCCGGCCGAGCGCCTGGCAGCTGGTGCTCGCGGCCGCAGCGGTGCTCGGGTACCTCGCCTCCGCGACCGCGCAGAGCTGGCTCCGCACACGGCGCCGCGAGGCGCTCCCCCTCCCGCCCGCCGTGTACGGCGCCGGCTTCGGCGTCCTCGGCCTCGCGCTGGCCGTCGCCTTCCCGGCCCTCCTGCTGGCGCTCCTCGTGCTCGTCCCGACCGGCGCGCTCGTCATGACTGGCGCCAGGCCGGGGACGCGGCGCGACGTGGTGAACAGCCTCGCCCAGGCCCTGCAGGCGCTCGTGCTCGTGCCGGCGGCCGCCTGGGTCTCCGGCGCCTTCGACCCCGGCCGCGTCGCCATCGCGAGCGGGGTCGGGGCGGCGTTCCTGCTTGGAACCGTGCTCGTGGTCCGCTCGGCGCTCCGCCAGCGCGGCTCCACGTCGTTCGCCGCGCTCTCCGTCGGCTTCCACGGTGCGCTGCTCGTCCCGGCGGCCCTGCTCGGGGCGCCGTGGGTGGTCCTCGCGATCGGCCTCACCGCGCGGGCCGCTGGGATCCCCTATCTCGCCTGGAGGCGGACAGGGACCCCGCGCCCGCTCAAGCCCGTGCACGTCGGCGCGGTCGAGGCCCTGGCGTCGATCGCCGTGGTGGTCGTGGCGTGCGTCGCGATCCCGTAGGCCGGCCAATGGGGGCCCGTCGGCGGCCCGCGACCCCGGCGCCGGCGGCGCCGTCGCCGCGTCCCTGCGTCCTCGTCGGGCGGACGGCGGTGCCGGCCTGGCGACCGTCTTGGTCGACCTCGCCGGGGGCGCCGCCGGCCGTCAGCTCCCGGGCGGCTCCCAGCCCCGTCGGGGGGCGCGCACGCCGGGCCGGGGGTCGCGGGTCCGGTAGAGGATGTACGGCCGGGCGACGTAGCCCAGCGGCACGCTGAAGACGTGGACGAGGCGCGTGAACGGCCACATCGCGAACAGCGCCATCGCGGCCAGCGCGTGCGCCTGGAAGGTCGGCGGCGCGGCGGCCATCAGGTCGGGCTGCGGCTGGAGCAGGAGGACGCTCCGGACCCACACGGAGACGTCGGCGCGGTAGTCGTGGCCGATGCCGAGCGCGTTGAGCCCCACCGTGTTCACGAGCCCGATCGCGATCACCAGGCCGAGCACGACGTACATCGCCTTGTCCACTGGGGTGGTGACCTGGAGGATCGAGCGGGTCAGGCGCCGCCTGGCCACGAGCATGGCGAGGCCGGCGGCCGCCGCGATCCCCGCGACCGCCCCGGCGAGCGCCGCCACGGCGTGGTACACCTCGTTCGGGATGCCGAGCGCGGCCGTCCAGGAGGCCGGCACGAGCAGGCCGATCAGGTGGCCCCCGAAGGCGGCGAGGATCCCGAAGTGGAACAGCGGGCTCCCGATCGCGAGCTGCCGCCCCTCGTAGAGCTGCGAGGACCGCGTGGTCCAGCCGAACTTGTCGTACCGCCACCGCCAGAGGAGGCCGACGATGAAGGTCGTCAGGCACACGTAGGGCAGGACCACCCACAGCAGCGTCGTCACGGGCGCGCCTCCGTCCCGGGCATCGCGTACCCGTCGAGGCCGACCGACTCCACGGGCGGGCCCTCGGCGACGAGGCGGTCCACCGCGTCGAGAGCCGACCGGGTGGGCTCGGGGAGCGCCAGCTCGACCGCGCGCACCGCGTCGGCGTACGGCGAGCCGTCCTCCTCGAGCGAGCGGCGGAGCGCGATCACGCTCGGCAGGTGCTCGGCGATCGCGTCGACGACGCCCGTGTCCGCGGCGTCGCAGCCGGCGGCCAGCTCGAGCACGGCCGGCAGGAAGTCGCCCAGCTCGCCCGCGGCCGGCTCGCAGCCGCGCGACCGGTAGAGCTCGCCGAAGCGCCAGATCGCGAGGCCCCGCCGCCGCGTGTCGCCGTTGAGGTGGTAGGTCAGGTACAGCGCGTTGCGGCGCCGGAGGTCGAACGTCGCGACGTACTGCGCCTGGAGCTCGATGAGCGGCCGCGAGCCCAGGTGGCCCACGACGCGCGCCAGCAGGGCGCGGGCGGCGGCCGGAAGCGCAGCCACGGCCTCGTCGAGGACGGGCAGGCTCGCGGCGAGCTCCTCGTCGGGGTACTGGAGCACGCGCGCCGCGACGGCGAGGACGAGCGCGCGGTCGGCGCCGACGATCCGGGTCATCGGTCGCCCCCCTCTCGGCCGGCCGCGTCGCCGCCGCCCTCGGGCGCGCGCGCCACGGCGCCGCGCACCTCAGGGAGGTCGGCGTACCGCTCCGCGGCGGCGCGCTCGCGGGCCAGGTGGAAGGACTCGACGGAGATCGGCGTGGACGGGGGCTGGCCGAACGCGCCGTAGCCGCCCATGCCCGGCCCGCCCTCGAAGTCCAGGCTGCAGGCCGCCTCGTCGAGCGAGGCGGCGAGCTCGACGTGGGCCGCGGGGATGACGTAGCGGTCCTCGTACTTCGCGACCGCGAGCAGCCGGAACAGGTCCTCGAGGGCGCGCGGCGTGAAGCCCACCGACGCCGCCTCCGCCTCCGCGTCACCGTCGGGCTCGCCCAGGTTGAGCCGGCGCATGTGCGACCGCATCGCCGCCAGGACCCGCAGGCTGTGCTCGACTGGGGCGAGGTCGCCCGCCGAGAACTGCTCGGCGAGGTACCCGACCGGGATCCGCAGGGCGCCGATCGCCGCGAACAGCGTCGCGCGGTCCTCGCCGTCGAAGCCGCTAGCCGAGACCGCGTCCACGACCGGCGAGAGCGGCGGGATGTACCAGACCATCGGCATGGTGCGCCACTCGGGGCGGAGCGGGAGCGCGACCCGGTACCGGTTGGTGAGCGCGTAGACCGGCGAGTGGCGCGCGGCCTCGATCCAGTCCTCGGCGATGCCCGCGGCGCGCGCGCCCGCGATCACGGCCGGGTCCTCGGGGTCCAGGATCACCGAGCGCTGCGCCTCGAGCAGGCCCCGCGGGTCCTCGACGGACGCCGCCTCGAGCACCCGGTCCGCGTCGTACAGGAACAGCCCGATGTAGCGCAGCCGCCCCACGCACGTCTCGGCGCACACGGTGGGCTGGCCCGCCTCGACCCGCGGGTAGCAGAAGGTGCACTTCTCGGCCTTGCCGGTCTTGTGGTTGAAGTAGACCTTCTTGTAGGGGCAGCC
>JAKOQS010000125.1 GCA_029778235.1 Chloroflexota bacterium
CCCATGGCGACGCCGGACGCGGCGCGAGACGCCTGGAACGCGCCCTGCCGCGACAGCTTGCCCGCGGCGTCGCGCCCCGTCGGCGTGGCCGCGAGGAGGACGAGGACGTACGCGGCGACCACCGGCAACGCGAACAGCCAGGGGAGGTCGGGCCGGAGCAGCAGGCTCGCCGTCGCGAAGGTCACCGACAGCGGGACCGCCGTCCAGGCCGGCTGCTCCAACGCGTTGGCCAGGACCTCCGCCGCGAGCGTAAGCACCGCGGCGAGCACGAGGACGAGCCACGTGAGCCCGGGGGTGGCCGCCACGGGCGCCGCGCCGGTGCGGATGGCCTCGATGCCGTCGGTCACCAGCCAGCCGAACGCCGCGGTGGCCTCCATGCCGGAGAGCGCGAGTGCCTGCCAGAGCAGGAGGCCGCCCAGCGCGACGGCCTGCGCGAGGAGCACGGCGAAGCGCGGGAGCCTCAGGGCGGAGAGGATGGCGCCGACGGCGGCCGCGGAGCCGAGCAGGATGAGCACGAGGAGGGGGAGGGCCGGGTCCTCGACCAGCAGTCGCAGCGGCAGGAGGGAGAGCCCGACGGCGAGCCCGACCGCGAGGTGTGCGGCGATCCTCATCGGGTCACCCCCGCCAGACGTCCGGGACGGGGCTGCCGGGGGAGTACGGCTGCACCGTCCATCCGCTGCCCCGCAGCAGCGAGCAGGCCGACTCGTGCTCGGGCGTCGGCAGGCCCCAGGCCTCCGCGTCCGGCACCAGGGCCACGCGGCTGCGGGCGCGGGCGCCGGCGGCCACCAGCGCCGCGGCGTCGCGGGTGGTGAGCAGGCCGGTCGCCGCCACGATGGACGCCGCCGAGGCGAGCAGCTCGGGATCGTCGACGGCGGACCCCAGCCAGGACTCGCCCGACGGGGACAGGTCCGTGAGCGCCTCGAGCACCAGCAGCCGCGCGGCCTCGCCGCGCGTGTGGCCGGGGTCGCACACCGGCCCGGAGGCGGAGATGATCGCGAGCCTGCTGCGTTCGGAGCAGAGGAGAGAGGCCACCGACGCGACCGCGGACACCGCCCACTCGAGCGACCCGTCCGCGCCGTCGCCGACGTGCGCGGAGGCCCGGTTGTCCAGCACCAGCGTGCTGGACGGATCCCAGGGGTGCTCCTCCAGGCGGACCATCAGCTCGTCCTGCTTCGCCGTCATCTTCCAGTGCACGCGGCGAATGTCGTCGCCGTGACGGTGCTCGCGCACGAGCACGTCGTCGCTGCCCGCATGCCCGATGCGTTGCGGCGTCGCGTCGCCCGCCGCCCCGAGCCCGGCGCCGCCGGCGAGCCCGTCGAGCGCCCACACGCGCGGCGTGACGCGCAGTTGGGTAGGGACCCCCGCGGCGGCGAAGGTGACCTGGGCGAGGGAGAGGGCGTCGGTGGCCCTCGCCCTCAGCGGTCCCAGGTCGTACCTGCCGCGCTGGGTGGGGGTGACGCGGTAGCCGACGGCCTGCGCCCAGCGCCCGAAGCCGCGGGCGATCGTGAACTGCGCGCCGCCTCCGAGGGGCGGCGGCGCCTGGTCGGTGAAGCGCAGCACCGCGGGCTGCGCGGGAGCCTCGTTGGTCAGCTCGACGACGACGCGCGCGGTCTCGCCGAGGGGAAGGGTCTGGGGGGCCGCGGCGCGCGCGGCCGACACCCGGGGCGGCGCGAGCAGCAGGTGCGCCAGCGCGGTCAGCGGGAGCAGGACCAGCGCGCCGGTGATCCACAGGAGGCTGTGCTCGCCCACGATCGAGGCGGCGACGGAGGTCAGCAGCCCGAGGACGAGCAGCGTGAAGCCTCGGCCGGTCAGCCGAATCCTCCGCCGCACCGGACCTACCTCCGCTCCGGGATGGGGATCGCCCCCAGCGCGGACGCGATGATGCTCGCCGGGTCGCGGCGGGCGACCTGCGCCTCCACCGTCGGAAGGATGCGGTGCGCGAGCACGATGCCGGCCAGCGCGCTCACGTCCTCCGGGATGACGTAGTCGCGCCCGGCGAGCGCCGCCGCGGCGCGGGAGGCGCGCATCAGGTGCAGGCTCGCGCGCGGGCTCGCGCCCAGCCGCAGCTCGGGGTGGTGGCGCGTGGCGTCGACGATGGAGACGATGTAGTCGTTGATGACGGGCGCGACGTAGACCGCGCGGATGGCGCGGACGGCGGCGGCCACCGTCGCGACATCGGTGACCGGCCGCACCGTGGCCAGCTGGTCCCCGCCGCCGTGGCTCTCCAACATCGCGACCTCGGACTGGCGGGCGGGGTAGCCCATGGTGACGCGGGCCATGAAGCGGTCGCGCTGCGCCTCCGGGAGGGGATAGGTCCCCTCCATCTCGATGGGGTTCTGCGTGGCGATCACCATGAAGGGGCTCGCCAGGCGGTAGGTCTGTCCGTCGGCCGAGACCTGCCCCTCCGCCATCGCCTCCAGGAGCGCGGACTGGGTCTTCGGGGAGGCGCGGTTGATCTCGTCGCCCACGACGATGTTGGCGAAGATCCCGCCCTTCTTGAACTCGAACTCGCGCGTCGACTGGTTGAAAACCGACACGCCGGTCACGTCGCTGGGGAGCAGGTCGGGGGTGAACTGGATGCGCGTGACGTCGCCCGCGATCGACCGGGCGAGCGCCTTGGCGAGCTGCGTCTTTCCGACGCCGGGGACGTCCTCGATGAGGAGGTGCCCCTCGGCGAGGAGGACCGTGACCGCGATCCGCAGCTGTTCGGGCTTGCCCTCGATCACCTTGCCCATCTCCGCGACGACGGCGGACGCGAGATGGGCGACCTCGGGCAGCGAGGGCAGCGGGTTCTGGATCACGGGGTCTCCTCGGGTCGGCGCGCGGCGCTCCCAAGAGTACCGACTCCCCAAGAGGCATGTGGACACGGGAAAGTGAGGCGCACGGACACGCCAAAAAGGGTGGCATGGGGAGGAAAGTGGGCTAAAGTGGCGCGCATTGGAGCAAAGTGGTGACCTAGTGGAGCGAAGGGGGTGGCCGACATGTTCTTGGGGACGTACTTCCCAAAGCTCGATGACAAGGGCCGCCTCATCCTTCCCGCGAAGTTCCGCGACGGCTTCGAGGCCGGTCTCGTCGTGACGAGGACGCAGGAGCGCGCGCTCGCGGTCTACCCCCGGGCGGCCTTCGAGGAGAAGATGGCCGCCCTCCTCAGCGCCCCGAGCACCGTCAAGCAGGTCCGCGACTATCAGCGCATGTTGATGGCGGGCGCCAGCGACGAGGTGCCGGACCGCCAGGGCCGGGTGACCATCCCGCCGCACCTGCGTTCCTATGCGGGTCTCGACCGCGAGGTCGTGGTGATCGGGGCGGGTGACCGCGCCGAGATCTGGGATGCCGAGGCGTGGCAGAAGTACTCCGAGGCCAGCGAGGCCGGCTTCTCGGAGATGGACGACGAGTTCGCCGGCGTGGGCGGGCTCTAGCCCCACCGGGTGGCTCCCGGCCGGGCCGCTCCTGACCCCCCTTCCCCGGGGCCAGGCTCGGGTCCGGAAGGGAACCTCCCGATGGGGAACGCACAACCAGATAGCTAACGAAGGGTGAGAGGCAGCCGATGTCAGGGTTCGCGGACGTGCACGATCCGGTCATGCGTGACCGGATCGTCGATCTGTTGCGCCCCGCGCTGCAGCGGCCCGGCTCGGTCTACGTCGACGGCACGCTCGGGCTGGCCGGTCACGCGCGGGCGATCCTCGAGGCCTGCCCCGAGGCTCGGCTCGTCGGCATCGACCGCGACCTCGACGCCCACGAGGTGGCGCGCGAGCGGCTCGGCGACCTCGCGGACCGCGCGACGCTGGTGCACGCCGTCTACGACGAGCTCGCGGACGTCCTCGCGGACCTCGGCATCGGCTCGGTCCAGGCGATCCTGCTCGACCTCGGCCTCTCGTCGCTGCAGATCGACCGCGCCGAGCGCGGGTTCGCGTATCGGGTCGACGCCCCCCTCGACATGCGCATGAACCAGTCCGCGGGAACGACGGCGGCCGACTTCCTGAACAGCGCCTCGGCCAAGGAGATCTCCCAGGTCCTCTCCTGGTACGGCGAGGAGCGCTTCTCGGACCGCATCGCGCGCGCCGTCGTGGCGGAGCGCGAGCGCGCCCCGTTCACGACCTCGGCGCGCCTCGTCGACGTCATCTCCGGCGCCATCCCCGCCGCCGCGCGGCACACGGGAGGGCACCCGGCCAAGCGCACGTTCCAGGCGCTGCGGATCGAGGTGAACCGCGAGCTCGCCGCCCTGGAGGGCGTGCTGCCCGCGGGCGTCGCCGCGCTCGCCGTCGGCGGGCGGATGGCGGTGCTCAGCTACCACTCGCTGGAGGACCGCCTCGTCAAGCGCACCTTCGCCGCCGGCGCCAGCGACCGCGCGCCCCGGAACCTGCCGGTCGTGCCCGAGAACCTGAAGGCCGAGCTCCGGCTGCTCACCCGCGGCGCGGAGCGGCCGACCGAGGAAGAGACCGCAGCCAACCCCCGGGCCGCGTCCGCGCGGCTCCGGGTGGCGGAACGAGTGAGGGAGGCGGCATGAGCGCCGAAGCCATTTTCGACGAGCGCACCGAGCAGGCGGCCCCGCCGCGGTTGCGCCTCGTGCAGGCCCCCACGGCGACCGTCTCCGCCCTCGGGTTCGTGGGCATCGTCGCGCTCCTGATCGTCGCGGGCCTCGGCGGCGTCATGTTCGTGACCACCTCGGTGGGCGCGCAGTCGCGCGAGCTGACCGCGCTGCGCAACCAGGCGACCCAGCTGGGCTACGAGAGCGCCGCGCTCACCTCCCAGCTGCAGCGCGCCTCCAGCGCCAACGCGCTCGCGCTGCGCGCGACGGAGCTCGGCATGGTGCCGAACCCGTACCCGGCGTTCATCAACCTCGGCGACGGCACTGTCACCGGCGTGCCGACCAAGGTGACCGGCGACGAGCTGCCGTTCCTCCGCGGCCGGCCGATGGCTCCCGCGCCGAACACGATCGTCACCGAGCCCGACCGCCAGGACGTCCCGTGAGCGCGTCCCGCCCCCGGGCCGCGGCGCCGCGGCGGTACAAGCGGACGGTGCGCCTGCCCGTCGGCAGGTCCGCCGTCCGGATCCGGCTCTTCATGGTGGTGATCGGGCTCGTGCTGATCGGCACCTGCGTGCGCGCCGTGCAGCTGCAGGGCCTCGACGCCGACGCCTACGCCGCGGAGGCGGCCAAGAAGATGGCCTCCACGCGCGACCTTCCGGCCGACCGCGGCACCATCTCGGACCGCAACGGCGTCGTGCTCGCGACCACGGAGCCCGCGATGGTCGTCTCCATCGACCCCGAGATCGTGCGCACCAACGGCGCGGACAAGCGTTGGCCGATCGGGCCGAAGAAGCAGGAGGAGATCGACGCGGTCAAGGACGCCGTCGCCGACATCCTCGTGCGCCACCTCGCGGGCAAGCGGGAGGACTACATCAAGGCGATCGAGACGCCGGACACCCGGTACAAGGTCGTCGCCCGCAAGGTGCCGGCCGCGACCTTCAGCGCCATCCAGGCCGACATGAAGCTGGGCATCGACGGCGACGGCAAGCGGCAGTGGTACGGCGTCTACGGCACGCCGGACCCCATCCGCGTCTACCCCAACCGCACCGTCGCCTCTAACGTGATCGGCTTCGTCGACGCCGACGGCGCAGGCATCAGCGGCCTCGAGTACGCGCTCGACGACACGCTCACCGGCACGCCGGGCAAGATGGTCTTCGACGCCTCGACCTACGGCCGCATCCCGCTCGGCACCAACGTCATGACCCCCGCCGTCGACGGGGCCTCCTACACGCTCACCCTCGACTCGGACCTCAACTGGATCGCGGAGCAGTCGCTGGCCGACGGCATGCGCCGCTCCGGCGCGAAGACCGGCATCGTCGTCGTGATGAACCCGAAGAACGGCGAGATCCTGGCGCTGGCCAACGGCCCGAGCTTCGACTCGTCGAACCCGGGCGCCGCGAAGGAGGAGGATCGCGGCAACCGCGCCGTCGCGCAGGCCTACGAGCCCGGCTCGGTGGAGAAGGTGCTGACCATGGCGGCCCTCGCCGACAAGGGCCTCGTCAAGCCCGACGACCACGTCGTCGTCCCGCCGAGCATCCAGTCCGGCGGCCGCGCGGTGAAGGACTCGTTCTCGCACGGCACCATCAACCTGACGGCGCGCGGCGTCGTCGCGCAGTCGTCGAACATCGGCACGATCATGCTGTCGCGCCAGATGGACAAGGCGACGCTGCGCGGCTACCTGGAGTCATTCGGCCTGGGCGCCAAGACCGGCGCCGGCCTCCCGGGCGAGACCGCGGGGCGCCTGCCCGCCGCCGACATGCCCGACTACACGCGCGACCAGATCTCCTTCGGCCAGGGCCTGAGCGTCAACGCCGTCCAGATGACGGCCGCGGTCTCCGCGGTGGTCAACGGCGGCGTCTACCACCAGCCCAGCATCGTCAAGGCGGCCACCGCCGCCGACGGGACGGCGCTCGAGCTGCCCACC
>JAKOQS010000126.1 GCA_029778235.1 Chloroflexota bacterium
CCCGGCGCGCTCACCCCGACGTCCGGACCGCGCTTCCGATGGCCGTCGCGGCGTGCGTGGGTGCCGCGACCGGTGCGCTGACGGCCAGCCACGTCCCGGCGGCTGCGTTCCGGCCGGTCATCGTCGGCCTGCTCGTCGTCGTGTGGGTCTGGACGCTGCTGACGCCGGCCATGGGACAGGCGCAGAACCTGCGCTGGGCGGGCCGACGCCGCCACTACGTCCTGGCGGTCGGGGCGGGGCTCGCGATCGGCTTCTACGACGGGGTCCTCGGCCCGGGTACCGGCTCGTTCCTCCTCATCGTGCTCGTCGCGGGCCTGGGCTACTCGTTCCTGAACGGCTCGGCGACCGCGAAGTTCGTCAACCTCGGCACGAACCTGGCCGCCCTGCTCGTCTTCGCCGCGACCGGATCCGTACTGTGGGCGCTGGGCCTGCTCATGGGCGTGTGCAACGTCGTCGGCGCCACGATCGGCGCCCGCATGGCGGTCCGGCGGGGGAGCGGCTTCGTGCGCGCCGTCTTCCTCGTCGTCGTCGGCGCGCTGATCGCCCGACTGGCCTGGAGCGTCGTCGCCGGCTAGCCGCACCTGTCAGGTCGGGAACGCCTGCGGGTCGGCGCCCCACGCGACGGCGCTGGTCGCGTACTCCGCTCCCGCCCGCGCTGCCCAGCGTCGGTCGCCGGCGGACAGCGCCGCCGCGGCGTCGGCGTACGTCGCGACGAGCGCGTTGTCGACCGCAGCGAGGGCCGACCGGGCGCCCTTCGGGGTGGATACGTCGGCAGGCAGCGTGTACGCGGCGGCAGCACCGGGAACGGTGCCGTCGGCGGCTGCGAGCTTCGCCGCCGCCTGGGACCGATGCGCGCGGTGGGAGTCCAGTCCAGCGAGGGCGCGCCGTCGGGCTGCGCCGGAGAGCCGCGCACCGGCCACCTCGTACGCGTAGATCGCGGCATCCTCACCGGCCACGACGGCGCTCAGGGCATCGGCCGCCGTCATGCCGTGGCCTCGTCTCTCGCCGCGCGCAAGGCCGGCACGTGCGACGCCTCGGACGCCGCGATCAGCGACAGCAGACGCGCCTTCTCGGGGTCCGCGGCATCGACGCAGGCACGGATCCGGGCGCGCGACGCCTCACGCTCGGTGTCCGCCAAGGCGGTGAGGGCGCCCCGCAACGTGGTCGGGACCGTCGGCGTGGCGGCAGACGGACCCGTCGCCCCGCCCAGGGCGTCACGGTGCCGGGCATGCTGGTCGCGAACAGCCGTCAGCACATCGGCGGCGTCGCTTCCGGGGAACGCCGCGAGCACGGCGTCGTACAGGGCGACGAGGTGCGCCTCCTGCACGGCCTGGTCGACGGCCCGCTCGCCGGACGCCCCGTCGCCGGACCCGTCGCTCCCGGCGGGTTCTGCCGCGTCGGACGCCCCGTCG
>JAKOQS010000127.1 GCA_029778235.1 Chloroflexota bacterium
CCATTCGAGCGCGTCGAGGTCCGCGGCGGACACCTTCCTGACCCGGCCGATGTCCACCGACATCGTCATCACGCGCCGGCTGTGGTTGGACGTGAACTTGTCCCGTGCATCCACCGCCTCGGCGAGAGCACCGATCGTCTGCGTGAACATCTCGCGCATCTCGACGAACCGGTGATACGCGACTCGCGTGGTGTAGAGAGGAAGTACGAATAGCAGCGATGCCCACCACGCCACGAGGTACATCTGCTGCATGAGCCACGCGAGCGGTGCGAGCGTGGCCATGTTCCAGTAGAGCTGCGCACCGCTTCGAATCACCATCGAGAGGGGTTCGCCCGTGCGCAGTGCGATGGTCGCGCTCGCGAAGAGAAGGTTCAGCGCGAAGACAACCGTCGCGCCGACGACTGCACTGAGGAAATCCAGCAGGACGCCAATGAACCGATCGTCGATTGGCCCTACGGCCGACTGAACACCCAGTAGGACCAGGCCGCCCACGATTGCCGGGAGCGTCACTCCCGCGTGATTGACGAGAGTGCCGTACCAGGGAACCTGCCCGCGAAGCTCGCGCGCCTCAGTGACACCCAGAAGGGCGACCCAGCCGGCAGCGGTCGGCCCACCAAGAAGCATCGCTGCGACGATGGGGGCGGTGGCCACGCTCACGCTTGTGCCGTTCGGCAACTGCACAGGCAGTGCCGACATTACTAGCGTGATCACCGTCCAGAAGGCGATGCCGATGCCGATGCCGACGAGATCGTCGGAACGGCCGACGACAGCAAGGGACTCGAGATGAATCGGAACGATTCCCGATCCGACGGGAATGAGGAGGCTCGTGGCGACCAGCGCAAAGGCGCTGGCGCTCACGAGCCCCGCGATGTAGGCCTTGAGGGTTAAGGACACGACCACCCGCTCCGCCTGGGAAGCACTGCCGAGAGACTAACTCCCGCGCGCCACCACCGAAGGGGCGGATGATCCTAGAAGCCCTTCAGAGAGGCCCCACCAGCGAGCGCGGCCGCAGCGACCACGCTCATGGCCGTGATGAGGCGCAGGATCCTGATTCGCATCTTGCGATCCTTTGCCGCTCCCTGGCCTACCAGCCCTTGACCCAGGACTCGTACACGCTCGTACCTCCTGCGGCCTCCTGTCCGAAGAACAGGAAACCGACCTGACTCGGGGTCGGTCGGTTGCACTAGTCGCTCTGCCCCTCCCTAAGTGCCCAGTTCAGGAGGGGCTTCGAAGCGTCCGAGCGTTGCTGCCGCTCCTAGTACTTGGGTACTAGTGGCACCCGGGACTATAGGTGGCCCCACAAAGTGTGGTCAATACGCACCGCTGCCTATCGCAGCTGTGCACCAGCGGCCAGCCTGTCGAGGTGCTCGGCGGCCGGTCTGTCCAGCGCTAGATGGCATCTATCGCCGGCGCCTCCACTCCATACACAGATCGCTGCATCTGAGCGTAGTGCGCGTACTGCTCGGCTGCCGCCGCAAATGCCCCCATCTCCCGGTAGAGGCGAATCGCCGCTCGCTCCACGCTGTCGGCAGTCGGGTCAACGTCGAGTACACGTTGTGCAAGGGCCACCGCCTCTGCGTAGTCACCTGTCTCGGCGTGCTTGAGGACCGCCCGCTCCATCACGTCCAGGTAGCGTGCGTGCAGGTTGTCGCGGTAGCCCGTCGCCCACTCCTCATACTCGAAATCCAGTGCGTACCGACCGGTGTAGGTAGCGGCGAGCACCCTCGCTGTCTCTCGGACATTGGCAGTCGTCATGTTTCGGAGCGCGCTCAGGCTGTCGCGCGAGCTCGCAGTCACGAGTTCGGAATCGAGCCACACCATGTCTTGGTCGGACATGACGTAACCCGGCGAAGTGTCGTCGCGGTACTTCGGCTCAAAGACTCGCCTCAAGAAGTAGACCGTCTGGTTTAGTGAGTTGGACGCCAGCTCCGGCGTCAAGTCCGGCCATATGGCCTCGAGCACTTGATCGCGCGTCGCCGTCATCTCGGGTCTCGAGCACATGAAGCAGAGGAGAGAGAGAACCTTCCTGCGAATTGACGATCCCGGGAGAACGACTCCGCCAACCGCGACCGTCACGGGCCCGAGATCCTGCACCCTGACACGCGGGGCAACCCGTCGAGTCAGTTGGCGCACGCTCACCTCAACATCTCGCTGCTTCCGAACCCGGCGCCCCGCAGTACGCAGGGCAGTCACATCCTCTCGTGACCCGATTGACTCCAGAAGTCGCGCGGCCGCAAGCACGAGATCAGCATCTCCATCCTGCACGGCCTGCCTGAGCGCCGCCGCCCACCGCGTCGGCCACTCAGCCGCCACTGCTGCGACGGTTGACGAGGCGTCCGGGTTCAGGAACCCTAGGTAGGGAGCCACAACCTCGGCGAACGCGGTCAGCAGCGCGCGGTCTGTTCGGGCGACGGCAATCACGGCCTCCGACATCCTTGACGGATCCATGCTTGCCGCGGCCAGCGTTAGTTGCGCCTTGATGAGCCAGTACGTAGCGCCCTGCGCGCTCGCGACCGCTACGGCCTCGCGCGCAAGATCGGTCGCTGTTGGGAGGCTCTTGCGCGTCGCGATGACAGCCTCAGCGACGGCGCGCCTGCTCATCAACCCAATGTCAATGCTTGCGCCAGCCTCATCGACCGTCCTGAGGAGTCGTTCCGCGTCATCCAGCGAACCCAGGCGGATCTTGTTCTCTGCGCGCACGATCGCAGTCATCGAGAGCCCGGGCATCCAGGCGTCCCATCTGCGATCAGCGTCCTGATCGAGCCAGATGTCGGCCCGAGCTGGCTCGACGTAGCAGCCGAGAACGTCACCACCTTCGGACAGCACCTCATCGGGCCTGCCATCCCCAATCGTGCGGCGAGCAACCTGTATCTCCTGCTCAGCCTCCGTGAGTCGGTTGAGGTGTGCGAGTGCCCACGCACGCGCGAGGTGGGCTGAAACCCGCTCCAACGACGCGGCGGTGTCTCCGAATTCCGTGAGAGCCTCGTCTGCACAATTGAGCGCCAGCTCTGCCCGCCCTTGGAGTCGGTAGACGACGGTGAGGTTCAGGAGCGTGACACCCCGGTAGTGGCTAGCTCCGGCGTCAATCTGGAGCGCGAGCGCCGCGCGAAGGCGCTCCTCAAGAACCGCTACGCTGCCCCCTCGCGAGACGTCGATGAGTGCGATCATCCCGAGCGCGAGCGGGGCGAGGGACGGTTCATGGTCCAATCGACTGACCGTGATGGCCAAGTCGCGGGCTGCGTCAAGGTCCCCGGCGTAGAAGTTGACCGACATCAGATTGGCCAGGGCGAGGTGGCGGTCGGGGCCGGCGGCGTCGAGGGCGGCGACGGCTCGCTCGGCTCGACGGACCGCCTCGGCGACGCGCCCGCTCCGGAGCTCCCGCCGGGACAGCACGATGTCGAACCACGGCGTGGAGTCGGCGTCCGGGAACCGGACGATGTAGCTCTCCGCGAACGAGTAGTCGCCCGACGCCATGATCGACCGCGTCGCCTCGACCAGCACGCGGTAGAGGTCCGCGCCGTCATCGGCCTCCGCGTAGTGGTGCGCTGCACGACGCCAGTCCGTGGTCTCCGCGGCGGCAGCGATCCGGCGGTGCACGGCGCGCACGCCGTCGATGCCGATCTCGCGCGCCAGGCGCGCCGACAGGAACTGCCGGACCAGCGGGTGGTACTGGCCGCCGGCCCGGCCCCGGCCGCGGCCGGCCGACAGCAGCCCCAGCTGCTCCGCCTGGTCGATGTGGTCCTCGGCTGCCCGACGGTCGATCTCGGCCGCGACCGAGGCGAGCCCGACCTCGACTTCCACGAGCAGCGCGGTGCGCATCAGGAACGACTGCAGCGGTCGCGGCAGATCGCCCACGACCTCCTCCGCGAGGTAGTCGTACAGGGGCCCCTCGGCGGCCGACAGGTCCCGGATGAACCGCCGGGTGTCGGCGTCCGACCGGTCGCGGATGGCGGCGCGCACGAGGTTGAGCGAGGCGACCCAGCCGTCCGTCCGCCGCTCGAGAGCGTCGAGCGACTCCCGGTCGAGCGGGCGTCCGTACGTCTCGCGGAACAGCGCCTCCGTCTCCTCGTGGTCGAACCGGAGGTCGTCCGCCGTGAGCTCCGCGACCTCGCCGTGTGTGCGCAGCCGCGCCAGCCCGACCGGTGCCCGCCGCCGCCCGGACAGGACGACGGTGGTCCGGTCCGGGGCGCGGGCGACGATCTCTCGCAGCGCGCGCTGGACCTCGGGCGAACGCTCGAGCGCCTGCGTGTCGTCGAAGACGAGGATCGTCGGTTGGTCGGCGAGGGCTCCCATCTCGCGGACGAACGTGTCCACGAGGACGCTCGCGGGTGTCGCGAGGGTCCCGATGTCCCGCAGGAGGCCCGCCGTCACCTCGCCCAGCTCCGGGACGACCCGTCGGCAGGCGGCGAGGAGGTAGCGGACGAAGGTGACGATGTCCAGGTCGTCGTCATCGAGCTGATGCCAGATGACGCGGATCCGCGTCCGGCGCGCGAAGTCGGCGAGCAGCGTCGTCTTCCCGTAGCCGGCCTCGGCGACCAGCGTGACCACCCGCCGGTGGATCTTGGCGTCGAGCCAGTCGAGCAGCCGGGCGCGCGGGAGGATGTCCTCGCGGAGCGGCGGCGGCTGGATCTTGCTCGCTCGCATCGGCGGCTCGCTCACCGGCAGGAACGTCGGCCGGCCCGGATGCGCCGGCGGGATCGCCGGGCCCATCGGGATCCGCGACTCGGGCCCACCGGGGTGGGCCCTCGCCTCCCCTGACGATACAGGCGAGTCCGCTCGGCCGTGCCCTTCCGCGCGCAGCTGGGAGCCGTGGGCGGCGATGGTGGGTCGGTCGGGGGGTGTCATGGCCGGGCGATGATGCCCACGCCGGATCACCCGCGGATCACCTCGCCCCGATCTCCGCGTTCACCCGCCGCCCAGGCGCCCGCGGCAGGCCCGGCGAGGGCGGCAGGCCAGGGGGGCGGAAGGCATTCCTCAGGCGCGCGCGGCAGGCCCCAGGCGGAAGGCATTCCTCAGGCGCGCGCGGCAGGCCCCAGGCGGGAGGCAGGCCTCAGGCGCGCGCGGCAGGCCCCAGGCGGGAGGCAGGCCTCAGGCGCCCGCGTTCGACTCGTACTCGAAGGAGATCTTCATCTCCACGAGGTACTCGACGATCTCCCCGTCCTCGACGCGCGCCGTGGACTTCACGACCTCCACGTACCGGATGTTCCGGACGGTCCGCGAAGCGCGGCTGACCGCCTGCTTCGCCGCGTCGCTCCATGAGGTGGGGCTGGTCCCGACCATCTCGCGGATGATGAGCACTCCCATCGATCGCTCCCGTAGCTTGGCCCCGTCCCGGGACCTGAGCACCAGTCTAGGCCGCGCCGACCGCCGCCCTGTCGCCCGTGTAGCCGACGAACCGGGTCTGGCGCTTGCGGAACCAGAGCTGCAGCTCGCCCGTGGGGCCGTTGCGGTGCTTGGCGAGCCGGACGTTGACGAGCTCGCCGTCGGCATCCTGGTCCTCGGGCTTGTCCTTGTCGCGCCAGAGGAAGATCACCAGGTCGGCGTCCTGCTCGATCGCGCCCGACTCGCGCAGGTCCGAGAGGCGCGGCTCGCGCGACTCGCGCATCTCGGCCTGACGCGAGAGCTGCGACAGGGCCAGGACAGGCACGCTCAGCTCGCGCGCAAGGGCCTTCAGGCCCCGCGAGATCTCGGAGACCTCCTGGACGCGGTTGGCATCGCGGCCCTGGGTCGTGGCCTGCATGAGCTGGAGGTAGTCCACCACGATGAGGTCCAGGCCCGACTCGGCCTGGAGCCGGCGCGCCTTGGTGCGCAGCTCCATGGTGCTGATGTTCGGCGTGTCGTCGATGTAGACGGGTGCCTCGAAGAGGGCGTTCATCGCCGGCGCGATGCGCGCGAAGTCCATCTCCTCCAGGAAGCCGCTGCGCAGACGCTGGGAGTCGATGTTGGCGACGCTGGAGAGCAGGCGCAGGACCAGCTGCTCCTTGCTCATCTCCAGGCTGAAGATCCCGACCGACTTGCCGTCGCGCACGGCGGCGTGCTCGGCGATGTTGAGCGCGAAGCTGGTCTTGCCGACGCTGGGCCGGGCCGCGAGGACCACGAGGTCGCTCTTCTGGAGACCGGTCGTCAGCGCATCCAGGTCGGCGAACCCTGTCCGGATCCCGCTGATCTCGCCGCGGTGGGCGTGCAGGTAGTCGAGCCGGTCGTACGCGTCGTGGAGCAGGAGCCGGAGCGGCGAGAACCCGTCGTCCACCCGGCGCTGGCTGACCGCGAAGAGCTCCTGCTCGGCGCGGTCGATGGCGGACTGGACGTCCGCCCCGTCCTCGTACCCGATGGACGCGACCTTGCCTGCCGCGGCGATGAGGTTCCGCAGGACCGCCTTGCGCTCGACGATGCGCGCGTAGTGCATGGCGTGGACCGCGGTGGGCGTCCGATTGGAGAGCGTGGACAGGTAGGCGCGACCGCCCACCGTCTCCAGCTGCCCCGCGCGCTCCAGCGTCTCCGCGACCGTGACGATATCCACGGGCTCGCGGCGTTCGAAGAGCTCCACCATGGCCGCGTAGACGGTGCCGTTGGCCTGGCGGTAGAAGTCCTCGGGGCGGAGGAACTCGGCGATCTCCACGATCGCGTCGCGGTCGATGAGGATGGCTCCGAGGACCGATTCCTCGGCCTCGACGCTCTGGGGCGGCAGGCGGTCGATCACGCGTGACTCCGGGCTCGGGTGCGACGCGGCTGATGGTCCCGCGATGAGTGCCGGTTGACCACGGGTTTACCCACGAAGACGTCCACGAAGATCCCCGCTGCCCGGGCCGGCCGTGGGCGCGATGTGCACAGCCTGTGGACCGTCCGCGGGCCGTCCACCCCGCGCGGCTGGCTCGGGCGTCAGTCGAGCCGGCGGATGACCCCGATGAGCTTCCCCTGGATGCGGACCTCGTCGTAGAACTGCGGCGGGTACTCCGGGTTGGCGGGCTGGAGGCGCACTCGTCCCTGCTCGCGGAAGAACCGCTTGAGCGTGACCGCGTTCTCCTCGACCTGGGCGACGACGATGTCGCCGTTCCGCGCCGTCTGCTGCGGCCGGATCACGACGTAATCGCCGTCCGTGATGTGCGCCTCGATCATCGAGTCGCCCCGGACGCGCAGGAGGTACGCGTCGCCGTCCGCCGAGAGGAGCCCGGGCACCTGCATGGACTCGGAGACGTCCTGGTATGCCTCGATCGGCCCGCCGGCCGCGATCTCGCCGACCACCGGCAGGACGTGGGCGCCCCCGGACTCGACCGACGGCACGGGTTCCACGACCAGGCCGAGCATGATCGTGGCCGCAGGGGTCAGGCGCAGTGCGCGCGGCTGGGCAGCCCGGTGCGCCTCGTCAGGCCCCTCGAGGTAGACGCGCTCGAGATACCCGTCGCGCTCGAGCGCCTGGAGGTGGTGGTGCACGGCCGACGTGGACGCGAGGTCCACGGCGCGCGCGATGTCACGGATGGACGGCGGGAATCCTGTCTGGCGCGTGGTCGCCGCGATGAACTCGAGGATCCGCCTCTTGCGCTCCGCATCGTGCTTGGTCACCCGGACCTCCTTCGCACGACAGGCTACCGAACGGGTGTTCGATTGTCAAGCCGGCGACGGCCCGGGGCCGGCCGGCGGGCGGGGTCCGCGCCTCGCGACTGGTACACTTCGCGTCCCCGGGATGCGCCGGGCATGTGCGCGCGCCCGTGGAGACGACAGCATGGAGGATCCTCTCGCGTGAAGGTCATCCTGACCGCCGACGTGGCGAAGCTCGGCAAGTCGGGCGAGATGAAGGACGTGGCCGACGGCTACGCCCGCAACTACCTCATCGCCCAGAAGCTCGCCGTGCCCGCGTCGGGCGGCGCGTATCGCGCCTGGCAGCACGACATCGCCAGCCGCGAGGAGAAGCGCAAGCGCGAGCGCGAGGACGCCGAGGTCGCCGCGAACCGGATCTCGAGCACGACGCTCACCATGGGCGTGAAGGTGGGCGAGGGCGGCAAGCTCTACGGCTCCATCACCGCGCAGGACATCGCGGACGCGCTGGGCCGCCGCGGGATCACCGTGGACCGGCACAAGATCGACCTGGAGGCACCGCTCAAGACCCTCGGCACGTACAAGGTGCCGGTGAAGGTCCACGCGGGCATGACCCCCGAGGTGACGGTCGTCGTCGAGCCCAAGGGCTGACGTCCGACCCGGCATTCCCGGGGCGGGAGTCCCGGGTGGTGCCCGCCGGCCGCGGGTCCGCGGTCGGCCGCTGGCTGCGCAGCGACGAGGCCCGTGACGCCGCGCTGCCGGCCGTCGCGTTCGTCATCGCGCTGCACGCCCTCGCCTTCGTCGCGACCTGGGCGGTCGTGGGCGGCCCGCCGACGCCCGACGACCTCTCTGCCGCATGGTCGCGCTGGGACGTGGGCCACTACCTGGGGATCGCCGCCGACGGCTACAGCGCGACCGCCTTCCCCGAGCGCATCGTCTTCTTCCCGCTCTACCCCGCCCTCATCCGCCTCGGCGCGCTCGTCGTCCCGCCGCTGCTCGCGGCCTGCGCGATCTCGGCGGCGGCGACCGTCGTCGGCGTCGTGGGGCTCTACCGCCTCGCGCGGATGGACGCGTCGCGCACGGTCGCGCGCTGGACCGTCGTCGCCCTGCTCGTCTACCCGGCGTCGTACAGCCTCGTGGCGCCGTACACCGAGGCGCTCGTCCTCGCGGCCGCCACTTGGACGCTCGTGTTCGCGCGTGCCGGCGCGGCCGGCTCGGCCGGGTTGGCCGGCTTCGCGGCGGCGCTGGCCCGGATCCAGGGCGTCCTGCTCGTCCCCGGGCTCGTGATCGAGGCGTGGCGTGCCCGAGCAGGTCGGCCGCGCGCCCTCGCCCTCGTCGCCGCGCTCCTGCCTCTCGCAGCCGCCGGCGTCTACCTCGCGCTCAACGTCGCGGTCTTCGGGGAGCCGTTCGCATTCCTGCGCATGCAGCGCACCTTCTGGTTCCACGAGAACGCACCGCCGTGGGTCGTCATCGGCGACCTCGTGGGCGGCCTGCTCGGCGGCCCGTCCACGGGCGACTGGGCGACGGTCACCGTCGCGCCGCTCCTCGCCTTCGGCCTGCTGGCGGTCGCCTCTGCGTGGTCGCTGCTGTCGCGGCGGTCGCGGCCCGCGTATGCCGCCTACACGATCCTCACGCTCGCGACTCTCGCGACGCTGACGTGGCCGATCAGCGTCCCGCGGTACGTCCTCGGCGTCGTGCCGGTCTTCCTGATGCTCGGGGGGCTGGGGCGCTGGCCGCGCCTCGCGACCGTCCTCGCTGCGGCGTCGGGCGCGTGCATGGTCGTGCTGGCGACCGTCTGGCTCACCGGGGGCTGGGCCTTCTGACCGCGTCGTCCACCTCCGGCGCCCCCGCCCCCGCGGCGCCCCGGATCGGCCGCCTCTCGCCGCCGGCCATCGCGGGCACCGGGCGGACGCTGCGATCCCGGAGCACGATGGCGGCCAGGTGCACGTGGTATGAGCGTTCGGCCAAGGTTCCGGCCGCCGCAGGGAGGGCGGAGGTCCGCCGCGACGCCTCGATGCCGGATCCGGCCGTCAGATGGCCGCGATCCGAGGCCGGGATCGGCTCGGGCGACAGCCGACGTGCCCCGGAAGACGACCGGCGGCTCGTCCAGGCCGGCCCACCGGTCATGTCATGTGCATCCGGCCAGGTTCAGCCGCCGGCCACGGCGGGCGCATGGCATTCGGCCGCCCCGGGCCGCCCCCGGCCGCCCCGGCCGCCCCGGGCCGCCCCCCGGCCCCGCCGACCCGTCAGAAGGCCACGTAGCCAGCGCCGATCGCCCAGACCCCGTACGTGCTGAAGAGGATCGAGAGCGCCGCCGCCGCCGCCGCGAGCCGTGACATCCCGCGCTCGAAGACGGTCGCGAGGATGACGAACAGGAGCGGCTGCAGGTCCAGGCTGAACCGGTAGCCGAACTGGGTGAAGCCCACGTTGCCGTGGGTGACCAGCGGGATGAGCGTCAGGCCCACCGCGATCGCGGCGTACAGGACGCGTGGGTCCTGCAGGCGGGCCTTGAGCAGCCACAGGTACAGCGGCGTGGTGAGCAGGATCGCCAGGCCCCACCAGGACGGCGTGACCCAGGGGAAGCTGTCGGACCAGTTCCACGATCGGAAGAAGATCGCGTACACGTGTCGCGGGATGTACGAGATCGAGAAGATCCCCTCCTGGTAGTAGGGCTCGTCGAGGACGCCGGGGATCAGCGCATAGCCCAGCTCGAGCGGGCTGCCGAACCGCGCCACGTTGTACGCGGCGAGGACGACCAGCGGGACCGCGAGCCCCGCCCCGAACAGCAGGATCGACCGTGCGGCCCCCCGGCGGTCCGCCGGCATCCGGACCGGCCAGCCCAGCCCGACGAGCATGGCGGCGTAGAACGGCGCGGTCAGCACGACCGGCAGGCGCGAGAGGACCGCGAACCCGAGCAGGAGCCCGACGAGGAGCGGCCAGCGCCGCTGGAGCGCGAGGAGGACGGCCGTCGTCGCGAACATCACGGCGACCACGTGGCTGAGGTACCAGGTGTTGCCGGTCTCGGCGGTGTAGAAGAAGCAGGTCCCGAAGGCGAACACGAGCGCCAGGATCACCCGCACGCGCTCCGCCAGAGCGAACCGGCAGAGGACCAGGTAGGTCAGGCCGACCGCCACGCCCCCGAACAGCGCGCTGGCGACCTGCTGGTGGAGGTCGGTCCCCAGCAGGAGGACGAACGGGACGAGCATCACGGCCGGCATGGGCGGATAGGGGACGTACCAGACGCCGTCGCGCGGGATCAGCTCCGTGAGCCACGACGGCGCCTCCGTCAGGTGGATGCGGCCGTTGAGGAACGCGTCCGCCAGCCGGACGAAGTAGTCGAGGTTCTCGCGGTCGCGCGAGGAGGTGAACAGGTAGACGGCAGTCGCCAGGATCCCCAGCGCGACCGCGATCAGGACGTCCCGTCCGATCCGCGCGCGGGCGGCGCCGAGCGCGCGGCCGAGCGGCGTCCCCGCCGCGACCCCGCGCACCGAGCCGGTCCCGCCCGCCATCCGCCGATCCTCCCGTGCCGTGCCGTGCCGTGCCGTGCCGTGCCGCGCCACACCGAGCCGTGCCGTGCGGTCACGCGCCGCACCGAGCCGGGCGCCCCGCCTGCTCAGCGCCCGACGATACACTCGCCGCGAAGATGCCGGACGATCCGCGGGCCCCCGCGAGCGACGGCGTCCGGCCCCGGCCGGGCGCGGGGGCCGCGCGCGCCCTGTCCGCCCGCATCCCGCGCGAGTGGCGCGAGGCCGCCTGGGTCACCGTCCTGGTCCGGCTCGGCCTGATCGCGGTGGGGCTCGTCGTCTGGCTCCAGGCCGCCGCGCCCGGCCCCTGCCACTTCGAGGTGGCCCGCAACGGCTGGGCCGCGATCCCGCCGCTCACGTCCGGCGGCCTCGAGATGCCGTTCGTCGGGATCTGGCAGCGCTGGGACGCGTGCTGGTACGGGAAGATCGCCGCCTTCGGGTACGAGCCGGGCACGGACGCGACGGCCTTCTTCCCCGCCTACCCGTTCCTCGTGGGGATCGTCGCGCCGCTCCTCGGCGACCGGGTCGCCCTGGCGGGCATGCTGCTGAACCTCGTCGCCTCGGTCGTCGCGCTGGCGGGGCTCCATCGCCTGGTCGCGCGGGACCTGGGCGTCCGGGTCGCCGACCGGACGATCCTCTACCTGTCGATCTTCCCCGCCGCGCTGTTCCTCTACGCCCCGTTCACGGAGGCGCTGTTCCTCGCTGCGGTCGCCTGGGCGTTCGTCGGGGCGCGCGAGCGTCGCTGGTGGCTCGCGGCCGCGGCCGGCGTCATCGCCGGCCTGACGCGGGCCCAGGGGGTGCTGCTCGTCCTGCCGATCGCGTGGGAGGCCGTGGCCGCGTGGCGCGCGGGCGCGATCCGGGGGCCTGGCGGGCGCCGCAGCGCCGCCTCCGGCGCCGGCCCCGGGCCGGCGGCCGGCCTCCCGGGGCCGCTGGTGGCCGTCCTCGCGCCGGCTGCCGGCTTCGCCGCGTTCGCCTGGTACACCTCCGCGGCGGTCGGCCTCCCGTTCCTCTCCGCGCAGGACGCGTGGGGTGGGCGCGAGTTCCACCCGCCATGGGAGACCCTCGCCGCGGCCATCGACTGGATCGCCGGCGGTGGCCAGTCGTCCGGCATCGAGGCCCTCGACGTCGCCTCGCTCGTCGTCTTCGCGGTCGTCACGCTCCTGGCCGTCCGCCGCCTGCCGGCCTCGTACACGGTCTACGCGGCGACGTCGATCCTGCTCCTCGCGATCAGGATCCAGCCGATCCCCCTCACCTCCACGACGCGGTACCTCCTCGTCGTCTTCCCCGTCTTCGCCGCGCTCGCGATCGCCGGACGGCACCGCCGCTTCGACCTCGCGTGGACCCTCCTCTCCACGCTGCTGCTGGGCCTCGTGGCCGCGACGTTCGTGCGCGGGGACTTCGTGGCGTGAGCGGCGGAGGAGGAGCCGGTCGCGACCGACCCGGGGCGCGCGGGGCGGGCCGCGACGAGCCCATGGCAGGACCGGGGCCCGTGGGTCCCGCTGGCCCGCCGCACCGGAGGGCCACGATCCTCCACGTGGACCTCGACGCCTTCTTCGCGGCGGTGGAGCAGCGCGACCGACCGGAGCTGCGCGGGAAGCCGGTGATCGTGGGGGGTGGCGGCCCGGATGACAGGGGCGTCGTCAGCACCGCGAGCTACGAGGCACGGCGGTTCGGCGTGCGCTCGGCGATGCCGCTCCGGACCGCGGGCCGGCTCTGCCCGCAGGGGATCTTCCTCCCGGTGGACGGGGCGAAGTACCAGGCGGAGAGCCGCCGCGTCATGACCATCCTCCGCCGCTTCACCTCGCGCGTGGAGCAGGTCTCGATCGACGAGGCGTTCCTCGACGTCGCCGGCTCCGAGGCGTTGTTCGGCTCGCCGGAGGAGATCGCCCGGCGCATCAAGTCGGCCATCCACGACGAGACCGGGCTGACGGCGAGCGTCGGCGTGGCGACCTCCAAGCTCGTCGCGAAGATCGGATCGGACCTGCGCAAGCCCGACGGCCTTGTCGTGGTGCCGGCGGGGGAGGAGGCCGCGTTCCTGGCGCCGCTGCCGGTCTCCCGCCTGTGGGGCGTCGGCCCGGCGACCTCGTCGGCCCTCGCGGAGCTGGGCGTGCGGACCATCGGCGACCTCGCCGCCACGCCGCCGGACGCGCTCGAGCGCCGATTCGGCAGGCACGGCGCGGAGCTCATCGACCGTGCCCGCGGGATCGACGGGGACCCGGTCCACGAGCCGGACGCGGTGAAGACGGTCGGCCACGAGCACACCTTCGACCGGGACACGAGCGACCCCGAGGAGCTCGAACGGACGCTGCTCGGCCTCTCGGACGGGGTGGCGTGGCGCCTGCGCGGGATGGGCCGGCGGGCGGGGACCGTCGTGGTCAAGGTGCGGGACTCGGCCTTCCGGACCGTGACCCGCCAGGCGCCCTTGGCGGAGCCGACCGACCTGGCCGAGCCGATCTTCCAGGCGGCCCTCCGGCTCGCCCGCCCGGAGATGCGCGGGAAGCGGATCCGCCTCCTGGGCGTGACGGGGACGCATCTCGACGAGCCGGACCAGCTGGGGCTCTTCGGCGCGGAGGAGGACCGTCGCCACCGGGCGATGGAGGCCGCCGACGCGCTGAAGCGGAAGTACGGCGACCGCGCCGTGATCCGCGCGCGGCTGCTGGATCGCGGGCTGCCCGCGCCCTTCGAGCGGGACCCGTCGTCGCCGCTTGCCCGACGGGGCGTGGACGAGACGCTCGACGAGCCCGAACGGGTCACGCGTGAGCGGGAGCCCGACGCGGAGGCGGGCGACCTCGACGGGTGAGGTCGGGGGCCCGGGCGGACGCAGGCGGGGCGGCGGGCCGATGCCGACGCCGCCGCGAAGATGCCGACGCCGCCGATGCCGCGCCGATCCTGGGCGATGCCGCACGAACCAGGCAGTCCTCTTGACATAGAACATCCGTTCGTTCTACAGTCCAGACGTAATCGAACGGTTGTTCTGTCGCACGAGTGCCCCGCGCGACGCTGCAGAAGCCCCGAAAGGAGCCCGAGCCATGGCGATGGTCCGCGTGCAGCCGATCCGCGTGGACGTGCGCACCGACTGGTTCACCGGGACGCCGCGCGAGATCGTCGTGGACGGCCTGCGCGTCCCCGTCACGAGGATCGCGGCAGTTCGCCGAGAGGTCTCCGCGTTCCCGGTCTCGACCGGGCCGCGGACGGTGTTCGAGGTCGTCACCCGCGAGGCGCGCGTCGCGCTCTCGTTCCGCCACCGCTCCCGCAAGTGGGAGATCGAGGCGTACGAGCGGGCAGAGGGGACCCGCGCGGCCTGACGTCCCCGAGGCGCCTGGAGGCGCGGCGCGGGCGCCGGCGCCCGGCGGCGCGGCGCGGTCGCCGGCACCCCGGGCGTCAGGCGCCATCGAGCGGTGCGGCGGGCACGCCGGATCCCGATCCCGTCCCCGACGCCCAGCCCGGCCACCAGATCCGCGGCGGCCCAGGCCGCCGCCCCATGATCCCGGGAGGACGCCCTCCGGTACGCGCCCTCCCGGGATCGCCACGTCCGGCACCCGGGCGCGCGGCCACCCCGGGCGCGCGGCCGCCGAGAGCGCGCCCCCGAGGAGCGCGCGCGCCCGGGTTCCCCCCGTCCGACCCGGCCGCTTTCGGGCCGAACCGTCCCCCCGGCGCGGTCCGTCGGCCGTGTCGCGGCTCCCGCCGCTCGCTACGATCGGCGCATGTCCGATCCGCGCCGCGCGTTCGGCGACGAGACGCTCAAGGACTTCGTCGCGCACCTCTCCTCGGCCGAGCCCATCCCGGGAGGCGGGAGCGCCGCCGCCGTGGGGGCATCGCTCGCGGCGGCGCTCGTCGCGATGGTCGCATCGCTCTCGCGCGACAGGCCGACGTACGCGCCGTACCTCGCCTCCATCGAGCGGTGCGAGGCGGAGGGGAAGCGCCTGGCTGCCCGCTGCCTCGCGCTCGCGGACGAGGACGCTGCCGCCTACGGACGGTTCGCGGCCGTCATGAAGATGCCGCGCGACACGGACGAGCAGAAGGCCGCGCGGACCGCCGCACTCGGCGAGGCGGCCACGGTCGCCGCCCAGGTGCCGCTCCAGGTCGTGCTCGCCTGCCGCGAGATCGTCGTGGCCGCCGAGGAGCTGGCGGGGCGGAGCAACCGCAACGCCGCGAGCGACCTCGGGGTCTCCGCGCACTTCTCGGTGGCGGCGGCGCACTCGGCCGCGGAGAACGTCCGCGTCAACCTGCCGTCGGTCCCCGACCGCGCGCTCGCCGACGACCTCGCGTTCCGTACCGAGGAGGCGCTCGCCGACGTCGAACGGATCGCCCGTGCCGTCCGCGCCGTGGTCGCCGCCGGGAGCCTGCGCGAGCCCGTCGCCGGATGAGCCCGCGCGGAGGTCCCCGCCTTCTCGCGGGCGCGCCGATCGCCACCGAGATCCGGGCCGGCGTGAAGGAGCGCGTCGCGGCCTACGAGCGGCGGCAGGGCTACCGGCCGTGCCTGGCCGTCGTCCTCGTCGGGAAGGACGCGCCCTCGTTCGTCTACCTGCAGCAGATCCTGCGCAGCTGCCGGAACGTCGGGGCGAGCGGTCGTCTCGTCGAGGTCTCCGGGCGCTCGTCCAACGCCCACCTGCGGGCGGTCCTCTCCGAGCTCAACGAGGACCCCCTCATCCACGGGATCATCGTGCAGATGCCGCTGCCGAAGCACCTGGACCTCGAGACCGTCGTGGAGACGCTCGACCCGGCGAAGGACGTGGACGGCATCACCCCTCTGAATGCGGGGCTGCTCTCGCTCGGCAAGGACGCCTTCCAGCCGGCCACCGCCCGCGCCTCCGTCGAGATCCTCGTCCGCTCCGGGATCGAGCTCAAGGGGAAGCGCGCGGTGGTCGTCGGCCGATCCAACGTCGTGGGCAAGCCCGCTGCACTCCTGCTGCTCCGCGAGCATGCGACGGTCACCGTGGCGCACTCGCGGACGGCCGACCTCCGGGGCGTCCTCCGCACGGCCGACGTCGTCGTCGCCGCGATCGGCCGGCCGTCGTTCATCACCGGCCCGATGCTCAAGCGCGGCGCGGTGGTGGTGGACGTCGGCATCAACGTCGTCGACGGGAGCCTCGTCGGCGACGTGGACCAGGCGTCGGCACGCAAGGTCGTCTCCGCCATCACCCCGGTCCCCGGGGGCGTCGGCCCCGTCACCAACGCCATCCTCCTCACCCAGCTGATCACCGCCGCCGAACGGCAGGCGGCCTCCGAGCCGCGCGGGCGCGGGCCGCGTGCCCGTCGCGCGGGCGCGGGTCGCGCTCTGCACTGACGCCGCCCCACCGGGTCGACGGGCCGCGGCGGACGCGGTCACCCGGCCCGCACCCAATGCGCCCGGCGCGGGCCGGTCGCCAACCGTCCTGGAGGCACCCGATGAGCTTCCCGTCCGATCTCGAGATCGCGCGCTCGGTCACGCCCCGCCCCATCGTCGACGTCGCCCATGACCTGGGGCTCCGGGACGACGAGATCGAGCTCTACGGCTCGATGAAGGCCAAGGTCACGCTCGAGGGCCTCAGGCGGGTCGAATCGGAGGGCCACCGCGGCAAGTACGTGCTGGTCACGGCGATCACCCCGACCCCGCTCGGCGAGGGCAAGACCACGACGACCGTGGGCCTCGCCCAGGGGCTCAACAGGATCGGCCGGCAGGCGACGGTCGCGATCCGCCAGCCGTCCCTCGGGCCGGTCTTCGGGATCAAGGGTGGCGCCGCGGGCGGCGGCTACAGCCAGATCATCCCGATGGAGGACTTCAACCTCCACCTGACCGGCGACGTGCACGCGATCAGCGCCGCGCACAACCTCGCCGCAGCGTTCATCGACAACAGCCTCCATCACGGCAACCCGCTCGAGATCGACGTCCACAACGTCCTCTGGCCGCACGTCGTCGACATCAGCGACCGCGCCCTGCGCCACGCGGTGATCGGCCTCGGAGGCAAGGAGGACGGTGTCCCGCGCGAGACGGAGTGGTTCATCACGGTCGCGTCGGAGGTCATGGCGATCCTCGCGCTCGCGAGCGACCTGACCGACCTGCGCGCACGCCTCTCGCGGGTCGTGCTCGCCCGCAACAAGCAGGGCGAGCCGGTGACCGCCGAGGACCTGAAGGTCGCCGGTGCGATGACCGTCCTCCTGAAGGACGCGATCAAGCCGAACCTGCTCCAGACCCTGGAGGGCGGCCCGGCCTTCGTGCACTGCGGCCCGTTCGCGAACATCGCCCACGGCAACAACAGCATCCTCGCCGACCGCGTCGCGCTCGCCACCAGCGAGGTGGTGTGCACCGAGGCGGGGTTCGGCGCGGACATGGGCGCGGAGAAGTTCTTCGACATCAAGTGCCGCGCCTCGGGCCTGCGCCCGGACGCCGCGGTCATCGTGGCAACGGTCCGCGCGCTGAAGATGCACGGCGGCGTGGGCCGGATCGTGGCCGGCAAGCCGCTCGACCCCGCGCTCCTCGAGGAGAACGTGGAGGCGGTCCGGAAGGGCGCGGAGAACCTCGCCGCGCACATCGGGATCGTGCGGAAGTACAACGTGCCCGTCGTCGTCGCGATGAACGCCTTCCCCACCGACACCGATGCCGAGTACGCCGCCATCCGCGAGGTCTCGCTCGCGGCCGGGGCGCGCGACGCGGTCGTGACCCGCAACTTCGCCGACGGCGGCGCCGGCGCCGAGGACCTCGCGCACGCGGTCTGGGAGGCAGCGGAGGAGGGCGCGCCCGACTTCCGCTTCCTGTACCCCGACGACATGCCGCTCCGCGACAAGATCGAGACCGTGGCGCGCGAGATCTACGGCGCGTCGGGCGTGGACTTCACCCCACAGGCGGCGAAGCGGCTCGCCGACTACGAGTCGCTGGGCTACGGGTCGCTGCCGGTCTGCATGGCCAAGACCCACCTGTCGCTCTCGCACGACGCGACGCTCAAGGGGCGCCCCACCGGGTTCCGCTTCCCCATCCGCGACGTGCGCCTCTCCGCCGGGGCCGGGTTCATCTACCCGCTCGCCGGCGACATGCGGACGATGCCCGGCCTGCCGTCGAAGCCGGCCGGCAACGAGATCGACCTCGACGAGGACGGCGAGATCGTCGGGCTCTTCTAGGGACCTGCACCCGCGGGCGCCGCTCCCGGGCCGCGGGCCGCTCCCGCGCGAGCCGGGGCTAGAGGCGCGCCCCGCTCGGGTCGTCCGGGTCGGCGGCCGCGCCCTCGGCGAGCGCGTCGAGGTCGGGCTCGTCCTCGTCAGCCGCCTCCAGCTCGTCCCATGCGGCGGTGAGGACGGTGGCGTCGGCGTCGTCGACCACCCCGCGCCCGACGAACGCGAGAGCGGCGTCCATGACCACGGGCACCGCTTCGAGCCGCTGGTCCAGGCGACGCAGCCCGTCGGTCCCGCCGAGGAAGCCGGAGACCTCGCCGCCACCGACCTTCTCGGCCCACCGGGCGACCGCGTCCCGGGCCGTGGCGAGCTCCCCGTCGCGTCCCGCGCCCGCGACGGCCGCCTCCGCGCGCCCGCGCGCCGCCGCGAGGGCCTCCGCGTCCTCGCCGGACCGGAAGCCGCCGAGGGCCATGATGTCCCCGTCGGTGAGCAGCGGCAGCTGCTCGAGGAGGTCGTCGAGCGCCTCGGCGCCGGTCCGCGGCTCCTCCGCGGGGGCGGGATCCTGGGCCGTCACAGGACGATGTATCCCGTGGTCACCGCGAGGACGGCCGCGACCACGAGCCCCAGTGCCGCGCCGAGGATGCCGGCGCCGTACGCGCGCCAGTCGATCGGGCCCAGGGTGGGTCCGCCGTGCCCGCCGTGCGCGCCGTGGGCGTCGGCGGCGCCGTGGGCGTCGGCAGCGCCGTGGGCGTCCCCTGCGCCGAGGGCCTCGCCTGCGGCGTGATCCACGCCCTCGACGTCCGGGCCGGCGCCGGCGTCCAGGTCGTGGTCCGCCACCGCCGCGGCCGACGTCGCCGCTCCTGCTTCGTGGGCGTCGGGACTCGGGGCGCCTGCCGTCGGCTCGTCGGACATCTGTCGCCTCCGCGTGGTTCGTCGAGGCATTCTCGCACGCTAGACTCCACCTCGTGCTCACCCTCGTCGTCATCCGCCACGGTCTCACCACCCGGTCGGTGCCGGAGCAGCACATCGGCCAGCGGATCGACGTCCCCCTCTCCACGCAGGGCCTGCGGCAGGCCCATGCGCTCGCGCGCAGGCTCGACGGGATCGCCTTCGACCGGATCCTCACGAGCCCCATGACCCGCTCGCGCGAGACCGCCGAGATCGTGGCCGCCGGACGGCCGCTCGTCGGCGAGGGGCGGCTGACGGAGATGGACTACGGCGAGTGGGAGGGCCACACCTACGAGGAGGTCCGCGCGATCCACCCTGGGTTCCGGACCAAGTGGGAGCACGACCCCGGCACGCTCCGCTGCCCGGGCGGCGAATCCGGCGAGGACGTGGCGCGGCGGCTTCGGCCGTTCCTGCGCGACGTGCTGGATGCCGGGTCCCCGCTGGGACGCCCGCAGCAGGCGTCGGGTCCGGTCGGCGGGGACGACGGTCGGCGGCTCCTCGTCGTCACGCACAGCACGGTCGCCCGCATCCTCTGCGCGGTGGCGCTCGGGGAGCCGATCCGCGAGTTCCGCCGGCGGTTCCGCATCGACCCGTGCAGCCTGACCGTGCTGCGGTGGCCGGACGGAGCCGATCCCGACGGCGCCGAGCTCCTCCTGCTCAACGAGACGGCCCACCTGCGCCGGCGTGGCGAGGCGCCCTGGGGATAGCCAGGGCGGGTCAGTCCCAGAGGTCGATCTGCGGGAGCCCGGCGCGCGACAGGGCCTCGTTGACCTCGGCGCAGTGGTAGACGTCGTGGCTGAAGACGCGCTGGATCGCCCAGCCGCGGGTGTGCGTCCAGTCGTCGCCCCACTCCGGGTGGCGTATCTCCTCGGACAGCATCTCCATCGTCCATCCATCGAGGCAGGCCTCGACGATGCGGAACGTGGAGTCGAGCGCCTCCACGAGCTGGTCCGCGGTCAGGACGTGCTCGAGGTCGTCGTCGCCCGGGCAGTCGTACCCGGCGTTCGGGAACGGCGTGGTCTCGGCACCAGGCTCGCCCGCGAAATCGCACAGCCAGAAGACGCGCTGGCACGCAAGGTGCCCGATCGTCGCCCAGAGCGGCCACCGTTCGGGGGACGGCCGGATCGCCAGCTGCTCGTCGGTCAGGCCGGCGACCGCTGCGCGCAGGCCGCGCTGGTAGGTGGGCCAGGCCTCGTACGCCGGCCGGATCGTCACGGCGCCCGCTCGCCGGCGGTCGCGTCCGCGCCCGCCGGCTCCGGGTCCGCCGCCGTGCCCCCCGCCGGCTCCGGAAGACCCGCTGCCGCCGCCGCACCGCCCGCCGCCGCTCCGCCTCCCTCTGCCGCCCTCTTCCGGAACCGGCCGAGGCCCGGCCACCCGAGTCGCCACATGAGCAGCACCGCGAGCATCCCCACGACGCCGATCGCGATCACCAGGTCGAACGGCTCGAGCGCGTGACGGATCTGCTCCCAGTTTTCGCCCAGCTGCACGCCCGCCCACACCAGCGCCATCGACCACGGCAGGGCGCCCAGCGTCGAGTAGAGGACGAACTTGCCCAGCGGCATCCGCGCGACGCCAGCCGGGAAGCTGATGAAGGTGCGGACGATCGGGAGCATCCGGCTGAAGAAGACGGTCGGTGAGCCCCAGCGCGCGAACCAGTGCTCTGCGATCTCGATCTCGTGGTGGCGGATGAGGAAGTACTTCCCGTACCGCTCCAGGAACGGGCGGCCACCGTACACGCCTATCCCGTACGCGATGAGCGACCCCGTCGTGTTGCCCGCGGTGGCCACGATCACCGCGATCCAGTAGTTCCACGGCTGGCCGCTGATCGGCTCGATCTGGCTGGGGTCGGACACCATGAACCCGGCGAACGGGAGGATCAGCTCCGACGGGAGCGGGATCATCGCCGACTCGATGGTCATCGCGATGAAGACGCCCAGGTACCCGAGCGTGCCGTACAGGTGCTCGAGGAAGGGGATGGCGATCTGGTCGATGAAGGCGAGCATGTCCGGGCAGGATATCCGACCGCCGTCGGCCGCCGCCGCGGAGCGCGGCGAAAGCCGGGCAAGGGCGGCAGCAGGATCCCGGCGACCGCCAGATGCGCGCCCAACGAGCGCTCGGCGGGGGCGAGCGCCCGAGGCACGCGGCGTGGGCCGCCCCACGCCTGCGCGCCGGGCGTGACAGAACGACCGGGCCGGTCGTCACCGGTCGCGGGCCGGTCGTCCGACCCGTGATCCGAGCGCCATGCGCCACCCGGCGTGCATCTGGCGGAGTGGCGATCCGGAAGACGGCCGGACGGCCCACGGGGTCCGGAGGCCGGCCGGGCGGCGCAGGGGGTCCGCAAGACGGCCGGGCGGCCCGGCTGCCCGGGGCACGCGCAGCGGCCCTCGCCGCGGAGGTCAGCGATACGGCCCCTCGCCGCGCAGCCACGCGACGTCCGGCTGCCAGCCGTCGATCACCGCGCCAAGCCCCCGCGCGCGGGCGACCGACTCGACGTCGCGGAAGAGGCTGCGCTGGAGGGCCGGGTCTGCGGCCGTGACGACCGCCTCGATCCGCGGGAGCGCGTCGCGGATCGCGAGGGGCCGGTCGCCCACCTCGAACTCGAGGTACTTCGCGAAGGGCCGGACGCGGCCGTCGATCGCGAAGAGGAAGGTGAGGAGCGGGCCGATCGAGTCGGCGGCGTCGAGCCGGGCGGCGAGCGCGCGACCGCCCTCCGCGTTGCCCAGCGACCGGTACAGCGAGTTCACGTAGCCGTCGAGCGCGTCGGGGGCGACCTCCGCGACCTCGTCGGGCTCCAGCCGCGCCTTGCGCGCGACCATCCGCGCGACCCCTCCGTCGAGGCGGTCCAGCACAACGCGCGCCCGGAGGAAGGATGGGCGGTTCCACGCCCAGGGCGAGCCCCGGAGCGCGTACCCATCGAACTCCGCGACCGTGATCGGCACCAGCTCGACGGGCGCGCCATGGCCGGCGCTCCACGCGGGGTCGAAGGCGCGGAGGACCACGAAGACGTCCCAGTCCGATCGTTCGGTTGCGAACACGCCCGCGCCGCGCGAGCCGAAGACGACGAGGCCGACGACGTTCGGGTCCTCTCCCGCGCGGGCGAGGATGGGGCGGAAGGCGTCGTCGAGGGCGGGCATCCGCGCATCGTGTCCGGTCCTGCCCGGGCGGTCAACGAGGAGTCGGGGCCGCGAGGCGCCGACTCCCCGTGGCGGCCGCTGCGGTCGTGGCGCCGTACGGACGGGATCATTCGTGCTCCGGGAGGTTCCTGCGCGGCCGCCGCCCGGCCGCGACGGGGCGGTCCACGCTCAGGCCGGGGGTGAGGGCCTTCCGGCGATGCCTTCGGGGACTGGATGAGACAGTCGTCGCCCGCAGCAGTCTCCAGGAGACTGGGCGGTCAACCGGGGCTCGTGCCGGGCCGCGGCGCCGGGGCGGGGTCAGAGTGGCCGCGGGCGCACGCTAGACTCGGTCACGTGAGCGCGATCCGCATCGTCGACGTCCTGGATGCCGCCTCGTTCGCCTCGGTCCCGCCCTGCGCGGACCCGTCGTTCGACCACCGGACCTGCGACCACTGGGAGAACCCGAACGGGTCACGCGCCAGCCGGCCGTCGTGGCTCCAGCCGCCCGCGCCGGCCGCCGCGCCGACGGGGCCTCGCCCGCGCGTCAACCCGTTCGCGACCGACGCGGAGGACGCCGCGTTCGGTGCGGCGGCGATCCCGGCCGACTGGGTCGCGCCGGCCGCGCCGGTCGCACGCCAGGCCAACCCCTTCGCGCCGGACCCGGAGGACGACGCGCTGGCGGACAACCCGTTCGCGCCCTCCGCCGCGCTCGGCCCGAACCCGTTCGCGCCGGGCGGCGGGGGAGCGCCGGGCGGCGGGCGAGCGCCGGCCTCATCTCCCGCGGGCGGCGGGCGGGGCCGGCCGGGCGCACCGCCAGACCTGGACCCCGCCGTCCCGCGCAAGATCGCGCTTCTGTCGCGCGGGCTGCGCGTCTTCGGCAGCTATGCCCGTCTCCTCCTCGTGGACGAGCGGCCGGCGGTGTACGCGCAGTTCGGGCCGCTCTCCGCGTACCCGCGTGCGCAGCGGCTGCGCGAGCTCTACCCGCAGCTGCCGGACAGCCCGCTCCCGGCGGTGATCACGTGCATCGCGACGACGCCGGAGGCACGCGGGCAGGGCCTCGCACTTCGTCTCGTGGCGGACGTCTGCGACGAACTCGCGGCGCGCGGGTTCGCGGCGGTCGAGGCGTACCCGGAGGCCGGGGCGACGCCGGACGCCACCAGCTCGGCGTCACCTGCCTTCTGGGTGCGAGCCGGCTTCGCGGTGGCCGTGGACGACGCGCGCTTCCCGGTGGTGCGGCGGGAGCTGTAGGCCCGGGCAGCGCGGGCTGAGGCGCGTGGGCCGGGCCGCGGGCCTCGTCTGCCGCGGGCCTCGTCGCCGGTCCGTGCTACCGTCCCGTCGATGCCCATCCAGGATCGACTTCGCTCCTGCTCCGTCGGCGCGCCCGGCCACTGTCTGGTCTCGCGGGTCGGGGCGATCGCGATCCCCCTCGCGCTCGCCGTCGCCGCCTGCGCATCGGGCGTGTCCAGTCCGCCGCCCCCCGGCGCCGCGTCGCAGGCCCAGTCCGGTTCCGCGACCCCGGCCGCACCGGCATCCCCGGCAGCCCCGACGCCCACGCAGGCGCCTGACACCGGCCCGGGCGCCGCCTCGGCTGCCCCCGACGCGGCCTCCCCGGATGTCACGGAGGCTCCCCCCACCGGCCTCGAGGCGACGCCGTTCGGCTCGCCCGCGCCCCCCGTCACGATCGACGAATCACTGGCAGCCTTGCTCCCGGACTCGGTGGACGGTCTTCCGGTGGAACGGTCCGAGGAGACGGAGAACGCCGCGCTCACGTCGCCCACGCTGGGGACGGACGCGGACGGGTTCGCTGCCGTCCAGGTCGCGACCGCGGACCTCGCCGACCTCGCGATCGCGTCGATCGTCCATCTGAAGGGCTCGACCGATCCGGACGCCTTCTACGCGGACTGGCGGCCAGGGTTCGACGATGCCGTCTGTGCGCCCGCGGGCGGCGTTTCGACAACGGAGGTCCGGACCATGGGCGGCCGGTCCGTGGACACCACGCTGTGCACCGAGGGAGCGCGCGTCTTCCACGTCCGGCTCGACGACGGACGGATCCTGCTGAGCATCCTGGACGTGGGGACGCGGGGCTTCGGCGAGGGCCTGATCGAGGGGCTCGACGGCTGACGCGGCCTGCCTGACCCGGGAGGGGAGACGGGCCCTCGGCCGCGCCCCCATGCGCGGCTGGCGGGCGCGGCCCTCGGCCCCGCTCCCATGCGCGGCCCCGCTCCCATGCGCGGCCCCGCCCGTCCGGCTCAGCCGAACAGCAGCTCCAGGATCGCGATGACGCGGTCCATCTCGGCCGGCGTCCCGATGCTGACCCGGTGCCAGCCGGGGACGCCGAGGTTGGCCCCGGGCCGGACGGCGATCCCGTCCCGGCCGAGCGCTTCCGGCCACCCGTCTCGGTCCCGGACCAGCACGAAGTTGGCCTGGGATGGGACGTGCTCCAGGCCCAGGCGGACACACGCGTCCACGAGGCGCGCCCGACCCTCGCGCGTCAGCGCCACCGACCGCTCGACGTGCGCCCGGTCGTCGAGCGCCGCGGATGCTGCCGCGAGCGCCAGCGCGTTGACGTTGGCCGGCGCGCGGACGCGGTCGAGCGGCTCGAGGGTCTCGGGCCGCCCGATCCCGTATCCGGCCCGCAGGCCTGCGAGCCCGTAGACCTTGGAGAACGTGCGGCTGACGATGAGGCCCGGGTGGAGGTCGAGCATCCCGATCGCCGTGGCCCGGACGTCGTCGTCCATGTACTCGTGGTACGCCTCGTCCACGAGCACGACGCAGTCGCGCGGCACGGTCGCGAGCAGGGCGCGCAACTCGTCCGGCCGGACCGCCGTGCCCGTGGGGTTGTGCGGGTTGGTGACGGCGATGACGTCCCCAGGGCGCGCGACCGCGGCCATCGACGCGAGGTCGTGGGTCCAGTCCACGACGGGGATCCGCACGAGTGTCGCCCCGGAGAGCTGCCCCGCGATCCGATGGATCCCGTAGGGCGGGTCGGCGACGACCATCCGACGGCCCGGCTCGAGGTAGACCGAGCAGACCAGGTGGATGATCTCGTCGCTTCCCGCGCCCGTGACCACGCTCTCCGGCCCCACGCCATGGTGCGCCGCGATCCTCTGGCGCAGCACGCCGGGGTCGTCCGGGTAGCGGTTGACGCCGGGCAGCGCCGCGACCGCGGCGGCGATCCCCAGCGGCGACGGGCCGAACGGGTTCTCGTTGGAGCTGAGCTTCGCGCCCCGGGGCTCGTCCGCCTTGGGCGGCTTGCCCATGACGTAGGGCGCGATCGACCCCAGCTGCGGGACCGGGCGCGGACCCTCGTCGCTCACCGGATCCTCCGCGGCAGGTGCGCGAGGTCGGCGTGGACCAGGATCGACGGGTCGATCG
>JAKOQS010000128.1 GCA_029778235.1 Chloroflexota bacterium
ATCGATCCGTTGCGGGAGCCGGCGGCGGTGCGGGCGATCGTGGACGACGCGTTGGCGGGGCTGGTCGCGGACTGGGCGGGCGGGTCCGGTGACGTGGTGGACCCGGCGGACGTGGCGCAGCGGGCGTTCGACGCGGTGGCGGGTTTCGGTCCGCTGCAACGGCTTCTGGACGACCCGCGGGTCGAGGAGGTCTGGATCAACGCTCCGGACCGGGTGTTCTGCGCGCGTGACGGTGTCAGTGAGCTGACGTCGATCGTGCTGGATGCGCGGCAGGTACGGGACCTGGTGGAGCGGATGCTGCGGGTGTCGGGGCGCCGGCTGGACTTGTCGAGTCCGTTCGTGGACGCGATGCTGCCGGACGGCAGTCGGTTGCACGTGGTGATCCCGGACGTGACGCGCGAGCACTGGTCGGTGAACATCCGCCGGTTCGTGGTGCGGGCGCGGTCGATCCGGGAACTGGCCGCGCTCGGGGCGATCACGGTGGAGGCGGCGGCGTTCCTGGAGGCGGCCGTGGTCAGCGGCCTGAACATCATCGTCGCCGGATCCACCCAGGCCGGGAAGACGACAGTGCTGAACGCGCTGCTCGGCTGCGTGCCGGCGCACGAGCGCATCGTCGCGTGCGAGGAGGTGTTCGAGGTCCGCCTCGAGCACTCTGACTCGGTCAGCCTGCAGACGCGGGACGCCGGCGTCGAGGGCCGGGGCGCGATCACGTTGCGGCGGCTTGTCCGCGAGGCGTTGCGCATGCGCCCGACGCGCCTGGTCGTCGGCGAGGTCCGCGGCGAGGAGTCGCTCGATTTGCTCGTCGCGATGAACAGCGGGCTGCCCGCCATGGCGACGATCCACGCCAACAGCGCCCGGGAGGCGGTGACGAAGCTGTGCACGCTGCCGCTGCTCGCCGGCCCCAACATCGCCGCGGCCTTCGTCGTGCCGACCGTGGCCGCGAGCGTCGATGTCGTCATCCACCTCGCCCTCGGAGCGGACGGACGACGCAGCGTGCGAGAGATCGCCGCCGTCACCGGCCGGGTGGAGGCCGGAGTCATCGCGCTGTCCTCGCTCTACGCCGATGCCGGCAACGGCCTGCAGCGTGCCGACGGCTATCCACCCCACGCGGAGCGGTTCGCGCGCAACGGGTTCGACCTTCCGACGCTCCTGGAGCGGCGATGAGCCCCGCCGGTGCCGTCGTCGGCGCGCTCGCCGGCGTGGGCCTGCTGCTCCTCGTGCTGGCGTGGGCGTCGCCCCGGCGCCCGCCCCGTTCGCGCAGCGCTGGCCGCGGCGCCGGGCGGCAGGCCGCCGTCGCTGTTCTCGGCGGCGTCGTGGCCGCCATGATGACCCTCGCCGTCACGGCACTGCCCGTCGCGGCACTGCTCGCGGGCGCCGCTGCCGCAGCGCTCCCGACCGTCGTCCGCCGTCACCGCGCGAGCGTGATGCAGCGCGAGCTGCGCGCGGCCTGGCCGGACGCGGTCGACGGTCTGCTGTCGTCGGTCCGCGCCGGGATGTCGCTGCCCGAGTCCGTCGCCGCGCTGGGGGTCAGCGGGCCGCCGCCTCTGCGAACTGCGTTCGCCCGCTTCGCCGACGACCATCGCGTGACGGGAGCGTTCGACGCGGCGCTCGACCGCCTGCAGGACGATCTCGCCGACCCCGTCGCCGACCGCGTGTGCGCGGCCCTGCGCCTGGCGCGCGAGGTCGGGGGAGCAGACCTCG
>JAKOQS010000129.1 GCA_029778235.1 Chloroflexota bacterium
AGCGCACGGCCGGCGCCTCGATCTCGACGCCCACCTGCGCGAGGAGGCGCGCCGCCGCCGCGGCCGGGGTGGCGAGGACGACGCGGTCCGCTCGGAGCGTCTCACCGTCGGCGGCCGTGAGCGCGAACCCCTCGCCGTCGCGGGCCAGGGTCTCGACCGGGGCGCCGCAGCGCACGTCTCCCCCGGCGGCGCGGACCCGGCGCGCGATCTCCGCGATCAGGCGGAACATGCCTCCGACCGGCTGCTCGACGGTGGGGCCGTCCGCGCGCGTGGCCGCGACGGCGGCCAGCAGCGAGCCGCGCTCCCGGAGCGCGGCGATCAGGCCCGGCGCCACGGCCGACAGCGGGAGGCGGTCCGCGGGGGTCGCGTAGACGCCTCTGGTCACGGGCTCGACGAGCGTGCTGAGCGCCTCCTCGCCGAGGCGGGCCCGCACCAGCGCGCCCACCGTCGTGGCGTCCGCGCCGACCTCGGGGCCGAGCCCGGCCTCGCGGGCGACGGCCGCGCGCCCCTCGGGCGACAACGCGTCGAGGGCCGGGTCGTCGAGCGTGGCCGGGATGCCGACGACGCCCTCGGCCATGCGGTACGCGCCGGCGGGACGCCAGATGTGCGCGGCGCCGGACGGACCGGCCACCTCGACGCCGTACTCCTCGCACAGCGCGCGGCCGACCCCGCCGCGCACGGCGTAGGCCTCCGCCCCCGCATCGACGAGCACGCCCGCGAGCTCCCTCGGCGCGATCATCCCGCCGAGCCCGGGCTCCGCCTCGCGCAGCTGCACCTCGTGGCCCGCCTCCAGCAGCCGCAGGGCCGCCAGCGTTCCCGCGAGCCCGCCCCCCACGACGGCGACGCGGCTCACAGCGAGTGGACGAGGTCGACGAGGGCGGTGATCACGCCGGGGTCGGTCGTCGGGGGGACCCCGTGCCCCAGGTTGACCACGTGGGCGGGGGCCGCCCTCCCGCGCTCGACGACGTCGCGGGCGTGCGCCTCGAGCGGCGCCCACCCGGCGGACAGCAGCGCGGGGTCGATGTTGCCCTGCAGGGGCAGCCCCGGCAGGATCGCGGCGGCCTCGTCGAGCGGGGTCCGATAGTCGATGCCCATCGCCTCGACCCCGCAGGCGGCCATGTCGGGCAGCAGGTGGCGGGTGCCGGTGCCGAAGTGAATGCGCGGCACGCGGCCCTCGACGGCGGCCAGCGCCGTCGCCGAATGCGGCGCGACCCGAGCGAGGTAGTCGGCGCGGGTGAGCGACCCCGCCCAGGAGTCGAACAGCTGAACCACGCGGGCACCGGCGTCGACCTGCGCCGAGAGGAAGCGCCCGGACAGCTCCGCGCACCAGGCGAGAAGCCGGTCCCACGCGGCCGGGTCCGCGTGCATCATGGCGCGCGCGGCGAGGTGGTCGCGGGAGCCGCGGCCCTCCACGAGGTAGGCGGCCAGCGTGAACGGCGCCCCGGCGAAGCCGATCAGCGGGGTCTCCTCCCCCAGCTCCGCGACCGCGATCCGCACGGCCTCCTGGATCGCGGAGGGATCCATGTCGACGAGGCCGACGACCCTGTCCACGTCCGCGGCGGTGCGGACCGGCTCGTCGATCA
>JAKOQS010000130.1 GCA_029778235.1 Chloroflexota bacterium
ACGTCCCACGGGCGGGCCTCGTCGGTGCCCAGCTCGACGGGGTCGATGGCGAAGCCGAGGCGTTCGTAGTCCGCGATCACCGCGGGTGTCGAGCAGGCGACGACGGTGTTGTCCGGCGTCATCGTCACGCGCCCGCCGGTCTGCGTGCGGATCTCCTCGACGACGTAGTGCGCGAAGTCGGGCTTCGGCCGGCGGTTGGCGATCAGGAAGGTCAGCGACGGCAGGGCCTCGGCGGCGACGACGGCCTCGACGAGCCCGAGCCGCCGCGGCCCGGGGATCGGGTTGCGCTGCGTCCCGCCGTGATCCGCGCTGGTGATCGCCCAGACCACCTCCGCGCCGGGATTCGCCTCCACCAGCTCAGCGAGGTGCGCGGCCTGGAACCGCGTGACGAGGTGATGCCGGCCGGGAAACAGGATGTAGCGCACCCGGGGAGACTACCTGCCCTCCCCGGACCCGGTCGCGTGCACAAATCTCTGTATGCGTCGACGTAGGCCCATATAAGCCTTCCCTCGCGCATACAGAGATCTGTGCACGGGAGAACATAGAATCCGGCGCATGAGTGCTCAGGGGTCGGTCGTCGTCGGGCGGCTGCGCGAGTTCGGCGGCACGATCTTCGCCGAGATGACGGAGCTGGCCCAGCGGCACGCGGCGGTGAACCTCGGGCAGGGGTTCCCCGATTGGGACGGGCCGCCGCGGATGTTGGAGATCGCGCGCGAGCAGATCGCCGGCGGCAACAACCAGTACCCGCCCGGACGAGGGATCGCCGACCTCCGCGCGGCCATCGCCGAGGACCGCGCCGCGCGCTGCGGCCAGCGCTTCGATCCCGCCTCCGAGGTGCTGGTCACCGTCGGCGCCACGGAGGCGATCGCCGCCGCCATCCTCGGGCTGGTCGAGCCTGGCAGCGAGGTCGTCCTGATCGAGCCCTACTACGACTCCTACGCCGCCGCCGTCGCGCTGGCCGGGGCGACGCGGGTGTCGGTTCCCCTGGTCCGCGACGGCCGACGGTTCGTCCTCGACATCGACGCCCTCCGCGCCGCCGTCGGCCCGAAGACCGCGATGATCGTCGTCAACTCCCCGCACAACCCCACGGGCACGATCCTCACCGACGCCGAACTGCGCGCCGTCGCGGAGGTCGCCGTCGAGCGTGACCTCCTCGTCCTCTCCGACGAGGTCTACGAGCGGCTCACGTTCGACGCACCGCACGCGCCGCTGGCGTCGCTGCCGGGCATGGCCGAGCGCACCATCACCGTCTCCAGCGCGGCGAAGACGTTCAACGTGACCGGGTGGAAGGTCGGCTGGGCGTTGGCGCCGAAGCC
>JAKOQS010000016.1 GCA_029778235.1 Chloroflexota bacterium
CACGTCCGACGCCGGGTTCGCGTTCCTGCTCGGCCACGGCCGCCGCCTGCTTCCGGCGCTGCTGGACGTGGACGTGACGGCCGCCTACGCCGGCCTCCGGGCGGCGACGGAGCACGCGGACTACGTCGTCGACGTCGATGCCGGACAGCGCTACGTCCTGCTCGGCGGAATCCGGTCGACCGGGCTCACGGCGTCGATGGCCCTGGCCGAGCACACCGTGCGTCTCCTGCGCGAGGCCGGCGCGGACCTGCGCCCGCGCCCTGTGCTGCCGCCGCCTGCGCGCATGCCGAACATCGGCGAGGCCTTCGTGCGCCCGTACCAGGACGCCGAGCGCATCGCCCAGGACCCGGCATACGGGCGGATCGTCTGCTTCTGCGAGCGGGTGACGCGCGGGGAGATCCGCGACGCGCTGGCCGGACCGGTGCCCCCGGCCGACCTCGACGGACTGCGACGGCGGACCCGGGCGATGATGGGCCGCTGCCAGGGCTTCGCCTGCGGGGCCGAGATCACCTCCCTGCTGGAGGCCGGTCATGCCTGAGCCCCGCATCGACGCGTGCGACGTCCTCATCGTCGGCGGCGGCCCGGCCGGCCTCAGCGCGGCGGTGGCGCTGCGCAGCGCCGGGGTGGAGCGGGTCGTCGTGGCCGAGCGGGAGGTCGTGGCGGGCGGCGTGCCGCGGCACTGCGCGCATCCCGGCTTCGGCCTGCGTGACCGTCGCCGGGCATGGTCCGGACCCACCTACGCGCGCCGCCTGGTCGAGGATGCGCTGTCGGCGGGAGTGGACCTGCGGACCGGCACGATGGTGACGGACTGGGCTGCCAGGGACGAGGACGCGGCGGGCGGAGCGCCCGGCCCTGCGGTGCCCGACGCCTGGGTCACGAGCCCACTGGGGCGCGCCCGTGTCGTGCCGCGGGCCGTCGTCCTGGCGACCGGTGCACGCGAGCGCCCACGGGCCGCGCGCATGATCGCCGGCGACCGGCCGGACGGGGTCTACACGACCGGCCAGCTGCAGGCGATGGTCCACCTGCACGGCCGGGCGGTCGGTTCTCGGGCCGTCGTCGTGGGCTCGGCACCGGTCGCCTGGTCGGCCGTGCTGACCTTGCGTGAGGCGGGCTGCCGGGCGGTCGCGATGGTGACGGACGGGCCGGCCGCGGACATCCCGGCTCCCGCGGCGGTCGCGGCCCAGGCCGCGCTCGGCGTTCCCGTCGTGCGTCGGTCCCACGTCGTCCGCATCGTCGGTCGGCAGCGCGTCCGCGCTGTGGAGGTCCGGCATCTCGGCACCGGCGCGGTTGCGACGATCGACTGCGACACGGTCGTCCTCACCGCGGACTGGACGCCGGAGAGCGAGCTGACCGCCCGGCTGGGGCTGGAGGTGGCTGACGGCTTCGCCGGTCCGCGGGTCGACGCGGCACTGCGCACCAGCCGACCGGGTGTCTTCGCGGCGGGCAACCTCCTGCATCCGGTCGACACCGCCGACGTCGCCGCGCTCGACGGCCGGCACGTCGCCCGCGCCGTCGCCGGCTGGCTGTCCGCCGAGCGCGACCGGCCGGTGGCCGCGCGCGTCCGGCCGGGGTGGCCGTTCGCGTGGGTGGCGCCGGGCCTGCTGGCCGCCGGAGCCGGGGTGTCCGCCAACGGACGCCTGTTGGCCTGGCCGACACAACGGGTCGGGACCCCGCGCGTGCGGGTCGAGCAGGACGGGGTCGTCGTCGCGGAACGCACGTTGCGGTGGCCGACGGCTCCGGGCCGCGCCTACCGGATGCCGTGGACGCTCCTGGACGCCTGCGACCCGGCGGGCGGCGACATCGTCGTGGGCCTGCGGGAGTAGGGGGACCGGGCATGGGACGCGAGGCACGGGCGACGGTCGAGCTCGACGGGACGTGGACGACGGTGTCCCTGCACCTGGACGGACAGGCCCTGGACCTGCGCGGCGGAGTGCGACGGCGTGTCCGCCGGGACGACATCCGGGCAGCCACGCTCGACGGATCGATCGTGCGGGTCAGTACCTCGGACGGCGATCTCCTGCTCGACCTGGGCACTGACGCGGCGGCCTGGGCGAAGGCGCTCATGACCGCGCCGCCGTCACTCGCCGCCAAGCTCGGCGTCCGGGCGGGCATGACGGTCGCGCTCGTGGGCGAGCCACCCGGGCCCGTTCGCGACGCCGTCGGGCCGTCGGCGGCCGGGTCGGACGCCCCGCTCACCGCGGCGGACCTCGTCGTCGCGACGGTGCCGTCGGACGAGGTGCTGGCCGGCCTCGTCGAGGCGCTCGACGACGTGACCTGTCCGGTGTGGGTCGTGCACGGCAAAGGGGCGTCTGCCGCACCCGGGGCCGGCAGCGTCCGCGAGGTCATGCGCGCGGGGGGATACCGCGACACGAAGGTCACGGCCGTGTCGGACGAGTGGTCGGCGACGCGGTACAGCACGTAGGCGGATCCGCGCGGAGGTCGTCCGGCCGGGGCGGCAGCGGGCCCATCTCTTCGATCGGCGGCACGGTGATTCGCTGAACGTGCGTCGGGCGTGCGCACCGACGCGGGGAACGTGTGCGGCGTTCGTGGTGCAGCTGTCAGCTCGCCCGCTTCACCCGCGTGGGCACCGCCGACCCCTGGCGCCGGGCGCACCACCGTCGCTCCTGCTCACTCAAGCCGCCCCAGACTCCTGCGACCTGTCCGCTGTCGAGCGCCCACTGCAGGCAGTCGGTCACGACGGGACAGCCCGAGCACACCGCCTTCGCCCGCTCGACCTCCTGCCAGATCGGTGCGGTGGCACCGGTCGGGAAGAACATCTCGGGGTCGTGGTCCAGGCACGCTGCCTGATGTCTCCAGTCCATGGAGCCCTCCTCGGTCGGCTCGACCGTACGAAGGGTGTGTGACCTCGGTGTTTCGTGTAAGCGATTGCTGTGTTTCGGCGGACGGGAAGCGGTCATCCAGGGCACGGTCACGTCAGTTCCGGGACCGCCGCTGGAACCAGGAACGGCGGCGCCCTTCACGTAACTGGATTCCGTGCAAAGAAACCGCCGCGATGGTGCACGCGGCCCCGAGGGAGGGTGCGCGCGTGATCGTCGTCACCGGGTCCAGGCTCGGTTCGGCATTGCGACCGCCGCGCTCTCGACGGCGCTGTGGGTCGCGACCTCGATGCCGGATGCGTCGGCCGGCTGGGACCGGACTACGAGTAGTCGTAGAAGCCGCGGCCGGACTTGCGGCCGAGCATGCCCGCCTCGACGTGGCGCTTGAGCAGCGCGGGCGGAGCGAACCGCAGCTCGAGGTGCTCGGCGTACAGGCTCTGGGAGACCAGGAGCATCGTGTCCAGGCCGATCATGTCGCACAGACGCAGCGGACCCATCGGCATGCCGCAGCCGCCGACCATGCCCTCGTCGATGTCCTCCGCGCTCGCCACGCCGTTCTCCAGGGACCGGATGGCGTCCAGCAGGTACGGCACGAGCAGCGCGTTCACGACGAAGCCGGACCGGTCCTTCGCGCGGATCACCTTCTTGCCCAGGACGTCGGCACAGAACGCGTGGGTGCGGTCCGCGACGTCGGGGTCGGTCTGGATCGCCGCGACCACCTCGACGAGCGGCATGACCGGAACGGGGTTGAAGTAGTGGGTGCCGAGCACGCGGCCGGGGTGGGCGCTCGCGGCAGCGATCTGGGCGACCGGGATCGACGACGTGTTCGTGGCGATGATCGCGTCCGGCGCGAGGATCTCGTCGAGCTGGCGCACGAGCGCCGCCTTGTCCTCGATGGTCTCGCGGATCGCCTCGGTGACGAACTCGCGGTCGGCGAGGTCGGCCAGGTCGGTCGACCAGCGGATGCGGGCGGAGATCGCGTCCGCCGGCTCGGACAGCTTGCCGGCCGCCTCCGCCTTGGCCAGGGA
>JAKOQS010000131.1 GCA_029778235.1 Chloroflexota bacterium
CCCGACGGCCGACGACGGGCTCCGCCGTGCGCTCGCGCCGTACCTGGGCGCCGACGAGCGGGCTGCCGGAAGCACGCCTGCGGCCGTGGGCGCCGTCCCTGCCGTCGGGCGAGCCGGCCCGTCGGGCCTGGCGCCGCTCGTGAGCGAGCCCGACCTCTTCCTCCGCCTCTGCCGCGCTCCGACGGCGGGCGTGACGGGCACCAAGGGCAAGACGACCACCTCGTCGCTCGCCGCGGCGCTGCTCGCGGCCGACCCGGTCCACCCGGCGATCCTGGGAGGCAACATCGGGTCGCCGCTCGTCGAGCAGGCGCTGGACCTGGGGCCCGACGACCGGGTCGTCCTGGAGCTCTCGGAGCTGCAGCTGCCGGCGATCTCCCGCGGCACGACCGTGGCGGCCTACACGAACGTGACCTCCGACCACCTCGACCGGCACGGGTCCCTCGGTGCGTACCGGGCCGTCAAGCGCCGCCTGGCAGAGCTCGTGGACCCGGACGGCGCGCTCGTGCTCAACCTCGACGACCCGGTGGTCGCCTCGTACGGCTCGCTGGGGACTGCACCTGCCGTCCTCTACCGCCTCGAGCGGCCGACCCCCGGCGGCCTCGGCGTCGTCGACGGCTGGATCGTCGCGGCCGGTACCGAGCGCCTCCCGCTCGCCGGCGGCGGCCGCGCGGCCACGGGTCCGGCGGGCCGGATCATGCCGGTCGGCGAGCTCGGGATCCCCGGCCGGCACAACGTCAGCAACGCGCTCGCGGCCGTCGCCGTGGCCCTCCTGTTCGGGATCTCCCCGGACGCGATCCGGCGTGCCGCCGCGGCGTTCCGCGGCGTCGAGCACCGGCTCGAGACCGTCGCCGTCGTGGACCGCGTGCGCTTCGTGAACGACAGCCAGGGGACCCAGCCGGACGCTGTCGCGGCGGCGCTGCGGAGCTTCGAGCGGCCGATCGTCCTGATCGCCGGCGGCCGCGACAAGGGCGTTGACCTCACGGCGCTCGCACCGGTCGTCGCCGAGCGCGCCTCGGCCGCGGTGCTCATCGGCGAGAGCGGGCCGCGGCTCGCATCGCTCTTCCGCGACGCCGGCCTGCACGTGACGGAGCGCGCGGCCACGCTGGGCGAGGCGGTCGCGCGCGGCGACGCCCTCGCTCGCGCGGCGCTCGCGCGCGGGGAGGGGCGCCCGGGAGGGCTCGCGACGGTCCTCCTCAGCCCGGCCGCGGCCAGCTTCGACATGTTCGTGGACTACGCCGCCCGCGGCGTCGCGTTCCGCGCGGCGGTCGCCGACCTGGCGGCGCGCCGCTCCGGCGGGGAGGCGACCCGATGACCGCCGGACCGGTCGCCCGCCCGATGGTCACGCCGCGGCCGGCGAAGGAGGTCGACGACCGACCCCGGACCGGCCGGCCGGCCGGCGCACGCCCCGTCGCGGCGCCGCGCGCCCGCCTCCGGCGCGAGACCCACCAGCCGGATTACGTGGTCCTGGTAGCCGTCGTCGCGCTCGTGGCCATCGGGATCCTCATGGTCTACTCCTCGTCGGCCATGCGGTCGTACGCGTCCTACGACGACACGCTCCGGATCGTGGGGCCCCAGATCGTCTGGGGCACGATCGGCCTTGCGGCGATGGCCGTGGTCTCGCGGATCGACTACCGGTGGCTGCGACTGGTGTCGGTGCCGATGTTCCTCGTCGCCCTCGCGCTCCTGGTGATCGTCCTGCTCCCGGGCTTCGGCATCCGCGTCGGCGGCTCGGCCCGCTGGCTCCAGATCGGCCCCCTCCCCGCCGTCCACCCGGCCGAGCTCGCCAAACTGGCGCTCGTCGTCTACCTGGCGCACTGGTTCGCGCGACGTGGGACCGAGGTGCGCAGCTTCTGGCGCGGGACGGTCCCGTTCATCGTGATCTTCGCCCCGGTCGTCTTCCTCGTCCTCCGGGAGCCGGACCTCGGGACGAGCGCCGTCATCGGGATCACGGGGTTCGTGATGTTCTTCGCCGCGGGCGCGACGCTCTGGCACCTGCTGGCGCTCGGGACCCTCGGCGCGGGCGTCGCGTTCTGGTCGGTCTCGCGCAACGCGTACCAGCTCGACCGGGTGACCACGTTCCTCGACCCATGGCGCGACCCGCTCGGCACGGGCTTCCACACGATCCAGGGCCTGCTCGCCCTCGGACTCGGCGGGGTCGTGGGGGCCGGCCTGGGGGAGAGCCGCCAGGCGGGCGGCCTCTTCCTGCCCAACGCCTGGAACGACTACATCTTCGCGGTCGTGGGAGAGGAGTTCGGCTTCATCGGGGCGATCGCGATCATCGGCCTGTTCTGCATCTTCGCGTGGCGCGGGATCCGGGTCGCGCTCGCCGCCCCGGACACGTTCGGTGCCCTGCTCGCGGCTGGGATCACCAGCTGGATCTGCGTCCAGGCCTTCATCAACATCGGGGTCGTGGTCTCGCTCATCCCCGTGACGGGGATCACGCTCCCGTTCGTCAGCGCCGGCGGCTCGTCGCTCGTCGTGAGCTTCGTCGCCGTGGGCGTCCTCCTGTCGATCTCTCGGGAGGCGGACGCCTCCGGGATGGTGGGCGATGCTGGTCCTCATCGCGGCCGGCGGCACCGGCGGGCACATCTACCCGGCCCTCGCCGTCGCACGGTCGCTGACGACCCGCACGGATCCGCCTGACCTCCGCTGGGTCGGCGGCCGGCGCGGCCTCGAGGCGCGGCTCGTGCCGCCCTCGGGGATCCCGCTGCACCGCCTCGCGCTGCGGTCGCTGCGCTCCACCGAGGCCTCGGTCCACCTGGTGCTCGACCCGGTGCGGCTCGTCGCCTCCGCGCCCCAGGCGCTCGCCCTGCTCGCTCGGCTCCGTCCGGCCGCCGTCTTCACCACGGGTGGCTACGTCGCCGTGCCGGTCCTCGCTGCCGCCTCGCTCCTGCGGATCCCGACGCTCCTCTGGGACGGGAACGTGGTGCCGGGACGGAGCGTCCGCGCCACCGCGCGCTTCGCGACCGCGCTCGCCGTCTCGCACCCGGAGACGGTGGCCGCGCTGGGTGCCCGCTGCCCCTCCTACGTCACCGGGACGCCCATCCGGGACCCCGCGACGGTCGACCGGGAGGAGGCCCGCGAGCGGCTGGGGATCCCGCCCGACCCGCGCGTGGTCCTGGTCTTCGGCGGGTCGCAGGCGGTGGCGCGGTTCAGCGCCGCCGTGACGGGCGCCCTCCCGCGACTCGTCGAGCGGGCAGCCGTCGTCCACGTGACCGGCGACGACGGGTACGCCGCGGCGCTCGCGGCGCGCGAGGCGCTGCCCGAGGGCCTGCGGGAGCGCTACCGTCCGTACCCGTTCCTGCGCGAGGAGATGACCGCGGCGCTCGCGGCGGCCGACCTCGTCGTCGGCCGGGCCGGCGCGTCCACGCTCGCCGAGGTGGCGGCGTTCGGGGTGCCGATGGTCGTGGTCCCGTACCCGCACGCGGCCGGCCATCAGCGCGCCAACGCCGCCGCTCTCGTGGCGGCCGGGGCCGCGGAGCTGGTGGCGGACGAGGACTTCGACGCCGAGGCGCTGCTGCGCGCGACCGCCATCCTCGACGACCCGCGCCGACACCTGGACATGTCCGCCGCGGCACGGGCGATGGGCCGGCCGGGCGCGTCGGCGGCCGTCACGGAGGTGCTGCTCGCGCTCGCCGAGCGCCGGCCCCTGCCCCCGGCCGCCGAGGTCGAGGTGCTCGCCGCCCGGGGCGAGCGATGAGCGCGGGGCCGGGAGGCCGGCCGACGGCGGCCGCCGAGCCGTTCGACGCGGCGCGCGTCGCGGCGGACCTCCAGCGCCGGGTCGGCGTCCGCACAGAGCGCGACGCGCCGCTCGCGCCGCACACGACCATGCGGGTCGGCGGGCCGGCCGACCTCCTGCTCACCGTCCACAACGCGTTCGAGCTGCGTGCCGCGCTGCGCTTCGCGCGTGCCCGGGGGATCCCGCACCTGGTGCTGGGCCGCGGCAGCGACGTGGTCGTCGCCGATGCCGGCGTCCGCGGCCTGGTGATCCTCGTCCGGGCGGACGGCCTCGACGTCGCCGGCGAGCGCGTGACCGCCGAGGCGGGCGTCCAGATGGCCCGCATCGCCACCCGATCGCAGGGGGCCGGTCTGACCGGCCTCGAGTTCGCCCTCGCGATCCCCGGCTCCATCGGGGGCGCCGTCTGGGCGAACGCGGGGGCGCACGACGGCGAGATCGCCGGGGTGCTCGCGTGGGCGGACGTCGTGGGCCCGGACGGGATGGAGACGCGACTGGCGGCGTCCGACCTCGCGTTCGGGTACCGTGACAGCCGCCTCAAGCACCCCGCGCCGGGCGTCCCGCCCGACATCGTGGTCGCGGCGGCCTTCGGGCTGGCCTCGGACGAGCCGGCGGCGATCCGCGCGCGGCTCGAGGAGATCAAGGCATGGCGCCGGGCGCACCAGCCGCTCGGGATCCCCAGCGCCGGCAGCGTCTTCCGGAACCCGCCGGGCGACTCCGCCGGGCGCCTGATCGACGCCGCCGGCCTCAAGGGCCGCCGGGTCGGCGGCGCGGTGGTCTCGGAGCGCCACGCGAACTGGATCCTCAACGATCAGAAGGGGACCGCCACGGACGTCCGGATGCTCGCCGACCTCGTCGCCGCGACCGTCCGCGATCGCCTCGGCGTGGACCTGGTGCCGGAGGTCGAGTTCCTCGGTGACTGGCCCGAGCCGTGGGCCTCGGGGGGACTCGACCGATGACGGCGCCGCGCCCCGACGCTCCGGTCGCCGTCGTCCTCGGCGGCACCTCGGCGGAGCACGACGTCTCCGTCCGGTCGGGGACGGCCATCGCCGACGCGCTGCGCGCCGCCGGACGCCGCGTGCAGGCGGTCCTGGTGGACCTCGACGGTGCGTGGTGGTGGCTCCCGGCCGATCACGCCCGATCCGGCCAGCCCGCGTCGGCGTACGACGACCCGCGCGCGCTCGCGGCCGCGGGCCCGTTCTCGGCGCCCGTCGCGGCCGGCATCCTCGCGGCCGCCGACCCCACCCCGGTCGTCTTCCTCGCGCTTCACGGTCCCGGGGGCGAGGACGGGCAGGTCCAGGGGATGCTCGACCTCGCGGGCGTCGTCTACACGGGCTCGGACGTGACCGCCTCGGCGATCGGCATGGACAAGACCGTCTTCAAGCGCCTCGCCGACGACGCGGGCCTCCCGGTGGTGCCGTGGGTCCCCGTGGACGTGACGCGGTGGCGCGCCCGGCCGGACGACGTGCTCGACGAGCTCGCCGCCCGCGCGAGCGACTGGGGGAGCGAGCGCCTGATCGTGAAGCCGGCGCGGCTCGGGTCGTCCGTGGGGATGACGATCGCCCACGTCGCGGCGGAGCGCCCGGCCGCGCTCGAGGCCGCGTTCGCGTACGACCCGGTCGCGCTCGTGGAGCGCTGCCTCGACCACCCGCGCGAGCTCGAAGTCTCGGTGGTCGGGAACGGGCCGGACGACCTCGTGGCCTACGGCCCGGGCGAGGTCATCCCGGGGCGCGAGTTCTACGACTACGCGGCCAAGTACCTCACCGACGATGCGCGCACGTCGCCGATCGCCGACCTCCCGACGGAGCTGGCCGCCCGGATCCGTGACGTCGCCCTGGCCGCGTACCGGATCACGGGCGCGGCCGGGTTCGCACGGGTCGACTTCCTGCTCGAGGGCGGGACGGTCCACGTCTCCGAGATCAACACCATCCCGGGCTTCACGGAGATCAGCCTCTTCCCGCAGATGTGCGCGGCGGCCGGGCTCGCGATGCCGGGCCTCTGCGACCGGATCGTCCGGCTCGCCGTGGAGCGCGCGGCGCGCCGGCCCATGACGCGGCTCACGCCCGCCGACCTCCCCCGATGATCGTTCGACGCACCGGCTCCGATCCGCGCCGCGCACGCCCGCGCCCGCGCCCGACGCCCACGGTCAAGCGGGCCTCCGCCCGGCGCCGGTTCTCGGCTCGCCGCGCGCTCGCCGCCCTCACCCTCGTGGCGTCCGGCCTCGCGATCTACGGCCTCGCCGCGTCGCCCGCGTTCGCCGTTCGCGAGGTGGCGGCCTCCGGCGCCGCCCTCGCTGGCGACGACGCGGTCCTCGCCGCGCTCGCCCTGCCGATGCCCTCCGCCGGCCCCGACGGGGAGGAGGGAGGCGTGAGCGTCGTCACGCTCGCGACGGCGCCGCTGGCGGCGCGCGTCGCGGCTCTCCCCACGGTGGCGCGCGCGGTCGTGACCGCGTCGCTGCCCGACGCGGTCCGGGTCGACGTGACCGAGCGTGAGCCGATCCTCGTCTGGGTCGTGGACGGCCGCCGCTGGCTCGTGGACCGCG
>JAKOQS010000132.1 GCA_029778235.1 Chloroflexota bacterium
CCGTCGGCCTCGACGAAGCTGTCGGGATCGGTCGCCGAGATGACCGCCGCGGTCCCGCGTCGAAGCGACACCTCGCCGAACTCGGACTCGACGCGGGCACTGCCCTCGATCAGGAGGACGATGCGGTACGCGCCCTCGGGGATCCGCTCCCGGCCGCTGCGCAGCACGCGGACCACGAACGGCGCGTCGACGGGCCAGATCAGGTCGCCGTGCCGGGTCGGGAGCACCTGGGGCTCCGCGTCGAAGTCCAGTGCCGCGATCGCCTGGTCGACGAAGACCGGCTTGCCGGTCAGGCCGAGCCGGATCACGTTGTCCGAGGAGGTCATGACCTCCAGGCCGGTGCCACGGATGTAGCTGTGCGGCAGCCCCGCCGGGACGTAGGCCGCCTCTCCCGCCGTCAGTCGCACGCACGCGAGCAGGAGCGTGACGAGGGCCCCGGGGTCCTGGGCGTAGTGGGCAGCGACGGTGGCGTACGCGTCGATGTCGAGGGCGGGCAGTCCGGCCGCGCGCGCCGCCGTCGGGAGCTCGGCGATGGCGTCCGGCGTCGAGGCCTCGCGCAGCGCGCGGATCGCCGCTGCCCGGTCCCCCGCCTGCACCGCGGCGCGCGCCGCCTCGCACCCGGGAAGGCCGGCCAGCACGTCGGCGACCTCCCCCAGCGGGCGCCAGCCGCAGAACGCCTCGAAGTCGTCGAGGGCGACGATGAGCTCGGTCTTCTCGAACGGGTCACTGAGCACCCGCGGCACGGTCGGGTCGGCCTGCGCGGCCCAGCCGGCCTCCGCATCGGCTCGCGAGGGATGGACCTGCACCGACAGCGGACGAGCGGCGGCGAGGAGCTTGACGAGCAGCGGGATCGCCGCGATGTCGAAGTGGTCCGCCAGGAGCTCTCCGGTCGGCACGCCGGCGGTGTCGATCAACGGCGACGGCCCGCCCGGGTGCACCCCGTACCAGAGCTCGGCCTGCGGACCGCCGGTCGCGGCGCTCCAGTCCTGGAGGCCGTCGACGATGCCCCAGTCGTAGTCCTTGATGGCGCCGCGGACGATCAGCACGGAGCGCCGGCCTCGGGCGGGGTCGCCTGGTCCAGCAGGAGGACGGGGATCCCGTC
>JAKOQS010000133.1 GCA_029778235.1 Chloroflexota bacterium
CCTTCGCCGCCTTGCCCTCCTGGTTCAGGCCCATGAAGGCGTTGACCAGCGTGAGGATGATCAGGAGGCGACCCGTCTGGGCCTGGCCGATCGGGAAGCAGACGATGCCCGCGACGAGCAGGACGATCTGCATCGGGTCGGCGTACTGGCGCAGGAAGGCGCGCCAGCGCGGCTCCTTCTTCCCCTCGGCGAACTTGTTCGGACCGAAGGTCTGGAGCCTCTTCGCGGCCTCCGCGGTGGTGAGGCCGGCCTCTGCCGCGACGCCCTGTGCCGTGAGCGCGTCGTCCACGGTGAGCGTGTGCCACGCCGGACCGGAGGCCGCACCGGTCGCGGGCGCCGGCGACTGGACTGTCATGGATCCCTCCCTTCGCAGCGCGACGACCCCGCCGGCGAGCTCCTCGGTCCTCCGCCGGCGCGCGCGCGACGCACGATCCGAGTCTATCGGGCGGGGAGGGCCAGCGACAGCACCAGCAGAACCTGGCCGAGGTGATAGAGGACCATCACCGCCACGTCGCCGCATCGCACGCGCCGGATGAACCGCTGCTCCGCGAGGAGCGTGTCGCTGGCGGCGAAGAGGAGGGCGCCGGCGAGCGCCACGAGGTCGAGCGACCCCGCCGCCGTCGCCACCATCGCGGAGATCGCGAGCACGTACGCGCCGACCGGGCCGACCAGCCCGCCCTGTCCTCGGGCGCGGAGAGCACGGGCCAGGCGTCGCCCCGCGACCGCGTCGAAGACGAGCATGGCGACGGCGGCGATCGCGAGTGCGGGGAGCGAGACGCCGCCGACGAGGAAGCCGACCGCGTATGCCAGGTGCGCGAGGAGGAAGGCCGCGAGCCCCGCGACGAACCCGCGCGGCGAGAGGAGCGCCACGTCGCCGGCGAGCGAGCACGCGAGCCCGACGACGAAGAGCGCGCGGGTCGCGGCGTCGGCGGGGTCGAGCGCCAGCGTCGCCCCGATCAGCAGGGCCAGGGGGAGCGGCTTGGTGACCCAGCGGGTCCGTGCCGGCAGAGCATGTCTGCCGCGCTCGATCGTCGCGACGGCGAGCCAGTCCCCGACGGCGGCGGCGAGCGCCAGGACGAGGAGGAGGGCGGCGGCCGGTGTCATCGTGGGGTGGAGTCGCGGCCGGTGGAAGGCCCGCGGCCGGTGGAAGGCCCGCGGCCGGTGGAAGGCCCGCGGCCGGTGGAAGGCCCGCGGCCGGCAGAAGGCCCGCGGTCGGCGGACGGCCCGCGGCCGGCGGACGGCCCGCGGCCGGCGGTGGCCGTGGCGACCCCGTGCCGGGTCACGCCTCGGCGCGCGGGTAGGAGCCGAGCACCCGGAGCATCGTCGTCGCGGTCGCGAGTCTCTCGAGGGCCCGGCCCATCGCCGGCTCCCGGGCGTCGCCGTCCACGTCCACCCAGAACACGTATTCCCAGGCGCGCTCCAGGCTGGGGCGCGACTCGAGCTTGTGCATGTTGATGCCCTCGTCGGCGAGGACCGCGAGGCAGGCCATCAGCGTCCCCGGCTGGTTGCGCACCCCGAGGACCAGCGTGGTCGTGATCCCGCGCGCGGCCGCCCGAGTGGCTGCAGGGACACGGAGCAGCCGGTCCGGGAGGTCGGCGTCTGGACGCGTGATGACGACGAACCGCGTCCGGTTGTCGGGGACCGTCTGGATCCCGTCGGCGAGGATCTCGAGGCCTGCGAGGGCGGCCGCGCGCGGCGAGAGGACCGCGGCCGCGCGGCGCTCGCCGCGCTCGGCGATGGCGACGCCCGCGGCGGCCGTGTTGTAGGTCGTGAGCAGCTGCCACGCGCGGCCACGGAGGAACTGGTCCGCCTGACCGAGGGCCTGGATGTGCGAGTAGACGCGCTCGATCTCCTCGATCCGCTCGCCCGGCAGGGCGGCGAGACAGAGGCGGACGGGCACCGCCACCTCGCCGCGGATGACCGCGTCATGCTCGAGCAGCAGGTCGTAGTTCTCGCGGACCGTGCCGTTCACGAGGTTCTCGATCGGGACGACACCGGCGACGACCGCGGCCGCATCGGGCGCGTCCGACGCGGCGCGGCCCGCCGCCACGGCGGCGAAGACCTCCCGGAACCCCGGGACCGGGACGGGGGCGGGGTCGGCGAAGAACGCCACGACGGCGTCCTCCGCGAACGCGCCGGGCTCGCCCGAGTAGGCGACGCGTGGCCCCCGGGACCCCGTCCCGCTCATCGCTCGACGGCGGTCGTGAAGTGCCGCTCGTCCCGGCGTCGGATCGTGGCGCCGGACTTCCAGATGGCGTACTCGAGCGAGTCCACGAGCGCGGCCGCCGAGGCGCCGATGATGTTCGTGTCGCTGCCCATCGTGGACCACTCGCGGTCCGCTTCGGCCGAGTCGATGATCACCCGGGTCCGCGCCGCGGTGGCCGACTGTCCATCCACGATCCGCACCTTGTAGTCGACGAGTCGGACCCCGTCGAGCACCGGGTAGAACGCCGCGAGCGCCTTGCGCAGGGCGGTGTCGAGCGCGTTCACGGGGCCGTTCCCGTCCGCCGCCGTGTGCAGGACCTCGCCCCCCACCTCCACCTTGACCGACGCCTCGGCACGCTGCTCGCGTCCCTCGCGCTGCTCGATGATCACGGTGTAGTCGACGATCCGGAACGGCGCTTCGTAGCCGGGCTGATGGCGGCGGACGAGGAGCTCGAATGAGCCCTCCGCGCCCTCGAAGGAGGCGCCCTGCGCCTCGAGCTCCTTGATGAGCCGGGAGAGCGCCCTGGGGTCCACGACCCCCTCGAGCCGGTGGCCGAGCTGCTCCGCCCGGATCTGGGTGTTCGCCTTGCCGCCGAGCTCCGAGACGACGAGCCTGCCTTCGTTGCCGACCACGGTGGGGTCGACGTGCTGGTAGCTGCGCTCCACCTTGGCCACGGCCGCCCCGTGCACGCCACCCTTGTGCGCGAACGCCGATCGGCCGACGTACGGCTGGTAGTCGTTGGGCGTGACGTTGGCGATCTCGGCCACGGAGCGCGAGAGGTGGGTGAGGTCCTCGATGTCGCCGCCGCCGACCGGCAGCAGCGGCAGCTCCGTCTTGAGCGCGAGGTTCGCGAGGATGCTCACCATGTTCGCGTTGCCGCACCGCTCGCCGTAGCCGTTGATCGTGGCCTGGACGTGGCGGATCCCCGCCTGCACGGCGGCGAGCGAGTTCGCCACCGCGAGGTCGGCATCGTTGTGGGTGTGGATCCCCCAGGCGACCGGCGGCGCGTCGCGGTCGGACTCCAGCGCGGCGCGCGTCTCCGTCACGATGCGGACGAGGTCGTCGGTGAGCGTCCCGCCGTTGGTGTCGCAGAGGACCAGCGAACGGGCGCCGGCCTGGCGGGCCGCACGCAGCGTGGCGACCGCGTACGCCGGATCGGCGCGGTACCCGTCGAAGTAGTGCTCCGCGTCGTAGACCGCCTCGCGGCCGCGGTCGGCGACGAAGCCGACCGACTCGGCGATCATGTCCAGGTTCTGATCCGGCGTCGCGCCGAGGACCGCGGTGACGTGGAGGAGCCAGCTCTTCCCGAAGATCGTGACGACCGGCGTCTCGGCCGCGACGAGCTCCCGGAGGTTGGGGTCCTCATCCGGCCGGTTCGCCTTGTGGCGCGTGGAGCCGAAGGCCGCCAGCTTCGCCCGCTCCCACCGGATCGTCCGGGCCGCGGCGAAGAACTCGATGTCCTTGGGGTTGGAGCCGGGCCACCCGCCCTCGATGAACGGCATCCCGTACTCGTCGAGCATCCGGGCGACGCGGATCTTGTCCGCCAGGGACAGGGTGATGTTCTCGCCCTGGGTGCCGTCGCGAAGCGTCGTGTCGTAGAGGACGACGGGCACGTCGGCCGCGGCGTCCGGGGCCGGTCCCGTGAGCCCGCTCATCGGAGCTCCTCCTGCGCGCCGCCGAGGCGGGCGACGATCGCATCGGTCATGCCGCGCGTCCCGACGGGGATGAGGCCGGCCGCCGAGCCGGGGTCGATCGGCATGAGGTCGGGCGTCCGATAGCCGTCGTACAGCGCGTCGGAGACCGCGTCCTCGATCGCGCGTGCGAGGTCGTCCCGGCCGAACGACCAGCGCAGCATCATGGCCGCCGAGAGGATCGTGCCGATCGGGTTCGCGATGTCGCGACCGGCGATGTCCGGCGCCGAGCCGTGGATCGGCTCGTACAGGCCGTGCAGCCCGAAGGCCGTCCGGCGGGTCCCGATCGACGCGGACGGGAGCATCCCCAGCGAGCCGGCCAGCACGCTGGCCTCGTCCGAGAGGATGTCCCCGAACAGGTTCTCGGTGACGATCACGTCGAAGTCCGCGGGCCGCCGCGCGATCTGCATCGCCGCTGCGTCCACCAGGCGGTGATCGAGCGAGACCTCCGGGTCCCCGGCGCCCACCTCCGTCGCCACGGTCCGCCAGAGGCGGGACGTGGCAAGGACGTTGGCCTTGTCCACGCTGGTGACGTGGCGGCGGCGCGTGCGTGCGAGGTCGAAGGCGAGCCGCACGATCCGCTCCACCTCGACGTCGGTGTACGGCAGCTCGTCCACGGCGCGGCGGGAGCCCGCCGGGCCGGTCATCTCGGTCCGCTCGCCGAAGTACAGCCCGCCGGTGAGCTCACGGACGACCAGGAGGTCCACTCCCTCGAGGAGGTGCGCCTTGAGGGGCGAGCTCTCCGCGAGCGCCGGGTGGACGGAGACGGGCCGGAGGTTGGCGTACAGGCCCAGGCCCCCGCGCATCGCGAAGAGCGCCTGCTCCGGGCGCACCGCCGCGTTGGGGTCGTCCCACTTCGGACCGCCGACCGCACCGAGGAAGACCGCGTCCGCGTCGCGACACGCCGCGAGGTCCTCCTCGCGGATCGCGACCCCGTACGCGTCGATCGCGCAGCCGCCCACGAGGATCTCGTGCCAGACGATCGAGAACCCGCCGCGGGTCGCGAGCGCCTCGACGACGCGACGGCCCGCGGCGACGACGTCCGGGCCCACGCCGTCCCCCGGGATGGCCACGACCTCCCAGCGGGCGGCCGGGTCGCCGAGGGGCTGGAGGACCGCCTCGGCGACCGGCTCGGCGAGCGCGGTGGGGCTCACGGGAGCTCCTCGTCGGGACGCGGCGCCGGGATGACGGAGGTGGTGTCCCCGAGCTCCATCGCGTGGAGCTTGTTGGTGGCGACGAGGTACGCGCCGAGCGAGGCCTCCACGATGTTCGTCGAGAGGCCGTGGCCCGTGACGGAGTCCGCGTAGCTCGCATCGTCGATCGACCGCCGGCAGCGGACGACCACCTGGCCCTGGGCGTCCTCGCCGCCGGAGACCGCGCGGATCTCGTAGCTCATGAGGACCGGGTGCCATGCGAGGACCGGCTCGATCGCCGCGTCCACGGCGCCGTACAACGCGTCCACCGGGCCGTTGCCGCGGGAGCTCCCGTGGCGCTCGCTCCCGGCGAGCGTGAGGGTCACGTGCCCGCGGGATTCGCCGCCCTTGGCGGAGCTGACCTCCCAGTCCACGAGCCCGACGGTCTCCGGGACCTCGGCGACCTGCTGCTCCACGATGGCGATCAGGTCGGCGTCGGTGACGTCCTTCTTCCTGTCCGCGAGGGCGATCGCCTCGCGGTAGACGAGGTCGAGCTCGGGCCCTTCGACGTGGTACCCCAGGTCGCGCAGCTTCTTCTGGAGGCCCTTGCGCCCGGACAGCTTCCCGATCGTCAGCTGGCTGCCGGTCAGGCCCACGGACTGCGGGGTCATGATCTCGTACGTCAGGGGGTTCTTGATCACGCCGTCCTGGTGGATCCCCGACTCGTGGGCGAACGCGTTCGCGCCCACGACGGCCTTGTTCGGCTGGATGGAGAAGCCGGTCAGGTGGCTGACGAGGCGGCTGGCGGGCGTGATCTGCTCGGTCGCCACCCTGCTCACCAGCGTGGGGAACTGCGTGGGCCGCGTCCGCAGGGCCATCACGACCTCCTCCAGGGAGGCGTTCCCGGCTCGCTCGCCGAGGCCGTTGACGGTGACCTCCACCTGCCGTGCGCCGGCCTGGACGGCGGCGAGCGTGTTCGCGGTCGCGAGCCCGAGGTCGTTGTGGCAGTGGACCGAGACCACGGCCTCGTCGCCGGCGAGCGCCGTGACGCGGGACACGAGCGAGCCGAACTCCGACGGGATGGCGTAGCCGACCGTGTCGGGGATGTTGAGCGTTGAGGCGCCGGCCTCCAGGACCGCCGCGTAGACCTGCAGCAGGAAGTCGGGGTCCGTGCGGGAGGCGTCCTCGGCGGAGAACTCGACCTCGGCGTCGCGGCCCAGCTTCTCGCGGCCGTAGCGGACCCAGCGCACCGCCTCCGCGAGCGCCTGGTCGCGGTCGATGCGGAGCTTGTGCTTGAGGTGGATGTCGCTCGTGGCGATGAAGACGTGCAGGTGCGGACGCTCGGCGACGCCGATCGCCTCGACGGCGCGCTGCGGGTCGCCGTCCTTGCAGCGCGCGAGCGCCGCGACGGCCGAGCCGCGGGTCTCCTCGGCGATCCGCCGGACCGCTTCGAAGTCGCCCGGGGACGCGGCCGGGAAGCCAGCCTCGATCACGTCCACCTTCAGGCGGGCGAGCTGCCGGGCGACCTGGATCTTCTCGGCGACGGTGAGGCCGGCGCCGGGCGCCTGCTCCCCGTCGCGCAGGGTCGTGTCGAAGATGCGTACGCTGCCCTCGGGTACGCCGGGGCCGTAGGTGGGTGAGCTCATCGTCCCGCGCTCCCCTTCGCCGAAGCCTGTGCCTGGCCGGCCTTGACGGTCACCGGGTCGAGGAACGCCATCTTCGACCGCAGCTCCGCGCCGACCTGCTCGATCTGGTGGCCGCTCTCCGCCTCGCGCATCCGGAGGAACTCGGCGCGGCCCGACCGGTTCTCCTCGATCCAGCGGGCCGCGAACGTCCCGTCCTGGATCTCCGCGAGCACCTGGCGCATCGTGGTCCGGACGCGGTCGTCGATGATCCGCGGCCCGGAGACGTAGTCGCCGAACTCGGCGGTGTCGCTCACGCTGAAGCGCATGAAGTCGAGGCCGCCGCGGTACATGAGGTCCACGATGAGCTTGAGCTCGTGCATCGTCTCGAAGTACGCGAGCTCGGGCTGGTAGCCGGCCTCCACGAGCGTCTCGAAGGCGCTCTTCACGAGGGCGGCCGTCCCGCCGCAGAGGACCGCCTGCTCCCC
>JAKOQS010000134.1 GCA_029778235.1 Chloroflexota bacterium
CGCGCGACCCGCGCGCGGACCTCGCACTCGACGGCGGCAGTGGCTGGCTCTCGACGGACGGCAGCGCCGCGGAGATGCTCGACCTCGACACGGGCGCGCGCTGCGCCACGACGCTCGCGGACCTCGCCGCGGTCTCCCGCATCGCGGACGCCGTCCCCGAGATCGGCTTCCTGTGGCAGTCGGCCGAGGCCGGCGACGTCCCGGTCGCCGTCCGCCCGCTCCACGAGCTCCGGACGCAGCTCACCGCGTCGAGCAAGCACGTCCAGCTCATGACCGCGGTGAACGCGTTCCAGGCGGAGGGGGCGATCGAGCTCGCGCGGGCGGTCGTGGGCGGGGCGGACGCGCTCCGGGCGCGGCCCATCCTGTCGTCGTTCCAGGTGAGCCTCAGCCCGCTGACGTTCGAGGGCGGCGCCGTGGAGGCGGCAGTGGCATACGGCCGGGCGGGTGTCCCGGCCGGCTTCGTCGCGATGCCGATCGCGTGCGCGACGGCCCCCGCCACCGCCACGGGCCTCGTCGTGCTGACGCACGCGGAGCTGCTCGCGGGCGTGACCCTCCTCGAGACGCTCGTCCCGGGCGCGCCGACGTTCTACGGCGCGTGCGGCACGTGCATGGATCTGCGCACCGGCCTGGTGACGTGCGGGGGCCCGGAGGACCTCCTGGCGCAGATGGCCGCAGCGCAGCTGGGCCACGCCGTCGGGCTCCCCGTGAGCATCGGGACGTTCGCGACCGGCTCCAAGGCGTCCGATTGGCAGGCGGGCGTCGAGAACGGCCTCTCCGGGTTCGCCAGCCTCGTCTCGGGCGCCGACATGTGCTCGGGTGCCGGGCTGCTGTACGCCGCGCGGACCTTCTCGCTCGAGCAGATGCTGCTCGACGCCGACGCCTGGGGCCTCCTCGCGTCGCTCGGGCGAGGCCTGCCGCTCGCGGACGAGGACCTCGCGGTGGAGGCGATCGCGGCCGTGGGTCCGGCGGGCGACTTCCTGACGGAGGACCACACGATCGAGCACATGCGCCGGCTCTGGCAGCCGCGGTACTTCGACCGCCGGACCTGGGAGGAGTGGGACGCGTCCGGCCGACCCGCCGCGGCGGAGCGTGCCCGGGAGCGGGTGCGGTCGCTCCTCGCGTCGCACGCGCCGCTCCCGCTCCCGGACGGCGTGCCGGACGAGCTCGACCGGATCGTCGACGGGTTCGAGCGGAGGGCCGGGCTACGCTGACCTGCGCGGCGTGGCCAGGTCCGCCGCCTGCCCCGGCGGGCTGAACGGCTGGCGCGCGGGGCGTACCATTGGTACGTACCTGTTGCCCTGCACGTCGGCCGGCCAGCCGGCCGCGCGTCCGCCGACCGCACCAGAGGGAGTCGCGCCATGCCCACCGTCGCCGCCTCCGTCCCGGAGCTCCTCGGGCTCCTCGACGGCATCGTCCGCATCGAGGGAGACCGCCTCGTCATCGTGGACGAGGCCGCGCTGCGCGGGAAGGGGATCCGCGACGTCGCCTGGACCGCGACCTTCAGCGAGGACGCCGCGACCGTGGAGGCCGCCCGGTGGATCGTCTGGGAGGCAAGCCAGGAGCTGGGCGCCCGCTCGGCGAGCATCCAGGGCCTGTACGACGCGCGGGCGCGGGGCGAGGTCGCCGGCTTCACCGTCCCCGCGATCAACCTCCGCGCTCAGACCTTCGACATGGCCCGCGTGATCTTCGAGACCGCAAGGGCGAAGGAGGTCGGTCCGGTCATCCTCGAGCTTGCGCGCAGTGAGCAGACCTACACGTACCAGCGCGTGACCGAGTACGCGACGAGCGTGCTGGCCGGTGCGATCGCTGCCGGCTGGGTCGGCCCGGTCTTCATCCAGGGCGACCACTACCAGTTCAACGGGAAGAAGTACGCGGCCGACCCCGAGGCGATGACCGAGGAGATCCGCAAGGCGTGCCGCGACGCGATCGCCGCGGGCTACCGGAACATCGACATCGACAGCTCGACCCTCGTGGACCTCTCGCAGCCGACGGTGGACGAGCAGCAGAAGGTCAACTACACGCGCGCCGCCGAGCTGACCGCGCTCATCCGCGAGCTCGAGCCGGCGGGCGTGACGGTCAGCGTCGGCGGCGAGATCGGCGAGGTCGGCAAGACGAACTCGACGCCCGAGGAGCTCCGCGCGTACCTCGACGGCTACCGGCGCGTCCTCGAGGGGATCCGCCCGGGCCTCGTGGGCGTGAGCAAGGTGAGCGTCGCGACGGGCACGACGCACGGCGGCGTGCCGCTCCCGGGCGGCGGCGTCGCCGAGGTGAAGCTGGACTTCGAGACGATCCGCGTCCTCGGGGAGGTCGCACGCGAGTACGGCCTCGCGGGCGCCGTCCAGCACGGTGCAAGCACGCTGCCGGACTCGCTCTTCCACCGCTTCCCGGAGGTCGAGACCGCGGAGATCCACCTCGCGACCGGCTTCCAGAACGCACTCTACGAGCACCCGGCGTTCCCGGCGGAGCTCCACCGCGAGATCGAGGAATGGTGCTTCGCCAACGCGCAGGACGAGCGAAAGGACGGCCAGACCGACCAGCAGTTCGTCTACACGACGCGGAAGAAGGCGATCGGCCCGTTCAAGCGGCAGCTCTGGGACCTGCCCACGAAGGACGCGATCCTCGCGTCGCAGGCGGAGAAGATCGGCTACCTGTACGACCAGCTGCGCGTCACGGGGACGGCCGGGATCCTCGAGGGGCGGGTGGAGCCGGCGGAGGACCATCGCCCGCTGCCCGAGGCGTTGCGCGCCGCGGTCGGCTGAGGAGGGCCGCGCGAGGATCCGGGCCCGGGTCCCTGCTCTGGTCCGGGCCCTGGTCCGGGCGCCCTCCGCCGAGCGGCGGTATCGTTCCCCGGCCGGCGCATCCGACGGGGGCGTGCGTCGCGCGACCGCCTGGAGGTGACCGTGACGAGCGTGCGACGGACCATCGCGCCCGCCCGTGTCC
>JAKOQS010000017.1 GCA_029778235.1 Chloroflexota bacterium
GCCGCCGCTGCAGCGGCGGCGCGGCGGGAGCCGAGGGGGCTCCGGGGGCCGGGCGCGGGCGTCGCCGCCGCCGGCCGCGGCATCGGCTCCCACGGCAAGAGACCGGCCGGGCGGGGCGGCTCGGAGAAGCGGCCGTAGAGGTACCCGACCCCGTTCACGCCGATCGCGATGAGCGGGCCGGCGATGAGCAGTGGGATCACGCCGAGCTGGCTCGCCACGACCACGCCCGGGATGAGGATCCCCGGGTGCACCCGCAGCGCAGGCCCGGCGGCTCGGCCGCCGACGAGCATGCCTGCGAGCTTCACGACCACGAGGTACGACGCGAGGTACGCCACGCCCACCTCGGGGGGCTGCGTGGCGAGCAGGAGGAGCGTGGCGAGCGCACCGAGCACCGTCCCGACCTGCGGGATCAGCTGGACGGCGCCGGCGATCCCGGCGACCGCGATGTACGGCGCCTCCGGGATCACGCCGGCCCGGCCGAGGGCGTACATCGCGAGCCACACGCCGAACCCGGTCCCGAACGCGGCGAGCAGCTGCACGCGCAGGTACGCCGAGGCGACCTCGTCCACGATGCGGGCGAGGCCCAGGAGGTCCGGGCGCAGCCACGGCGCGATCCACGCCACGCGGCGTCGACGCGCGTCGACCGTGTCGCGGGTCACGGCGAGGATCCAGGTGGGGATCACCAGCAGGCCGAGGACCACGCCCAGGGCGTCGAAGACGTGGAGGATGGCGGCTGCGATCGCGGCCGCAAGCCCGTCGAGCGCACCGTAGATGTCCGCCCGCAGGATGGTGACCACGCGGTCGATGACCTCGCTCGCGAGCGCGCGCGACCCCTCGGGCAGCGTCGCGAGCCAGTCGTCGATGCGCTGCCCGGCGTCGGCGAGTCGGTCGCCGGTCGGCAGCTCGAGGAAGATCCTCACGAGCTGCGCGACGAGTGGGGGCGCCACGACGGCGATGAAGGCGCCGACGGCGAGCAGCACGGCCAGCACGGCCAGCAGGCCCGCGAGGACGCGCGGCATGAATCGATCCAGCCGGTCCACGATCGGCAGGACCGCGTACGCGAGGATGCCCCCGGCGAGGAAGGGCACGATCGCCGGCCACGTCACCCCCACGAGCCACGCGGCGGCGACCGCGGTCGCGACGACGACGAGGATGCGTCCGACGCCGGCCGGGGTCACGGTCCGCAGCCGCGCATCGACCGCGCGCCACGCCGCCGCGGCCCGCTCCTGCGCGTCCGACCTCGCCACCTGCTGCGCCACGTCCCCTCGCGCTGTCCCGCCGCGGTCACGCGGCGGCAGCGGCATCGTAGCGCGGCCGGCGGCGGCCGCGACCCCATGGCCGTACCCTCTGTGGATGCGCCCCTGCCGGACCGGCCCCTCGCACGCGAGGCGGCGGACATGATCGAGGACCTGCCTGACCCGACGCCCGTCGCGGGGAGCGGGGGCGGGCGGCGGGCGCTCATCGTGCTCGCCGTCGCCGTGGTGCTCGTCGCCGTGGCCGTCTGGAAGCCGTGGCAGGGGTCGCCGGAGCCGACGCCCGCCCCGTCGCCGATCGCGTCGCCCGCTGCCGTTGTTTCGCCCATCGCGCCGTCGCCGGCCGCGCCGTCCCCCGCCGCGGAGGCGGCCCCCGCTGCGCCCACCCCGGACGTCCGCGGGCGGGCGCCCTTCACGACGCCGGCGGCGCCGCGGGCCGCGGCCGACTGGAGCGGGATCCGCTGGCGGCGCCTCGCTCCCGACGACCCGGCCGCACTCGTGCGCGAGGTCGTCCGGTTCGACGGCGGCTACCTCGCGCTGGGGCCGATGGTCGCGGCGGACGGCTCGGCCGGACCGGCATGGGCATCGCCGGACGGCTCGTCGTGGACGCCGCTGCCGCGCGGGACCCGCGGTTCGCTGTGGCCCGACCAGGCGATCGTCGCGGCGACCGCCGTGCCGGGCGGCGTCGTCGCCCTGACCGTCTCGGCGGGAGCGCTCTCGTGCCCGTCGGCGACGTGCGCCGACGGGGCGACCGCCGACGCGGCCGCCGCAGGCCCGGCTTCCGTCGGCGCGTGGGTCTCGGCCGACGGCCGGACGTGGGCCCCCCAGGCGGGCATCGGGATCGACGTCGTCGACGGCGCCTCGCCGCCGCTGCTCACGCGCGGGCCGGCCGGGCTCGTGGCGGTGAGCGGCGCCGGAGGATCGCGGACCGTGGCGACGTCCGCCACCGGCGGCGCCTGGCGGACGATCCCCGATGCGCTCCCGTGGGGGTTCGCCGCGACGGGCCTGACCGCGACGAAGGCCGGCTACGTCGCAGGGGGATGGCTCTGGTCGGACGGGCGGCGGGTGGCCGCGACGGCGATCTCGGCCGACGGCGAGCGCTGGACCGCACGGCCGCTCCCCGTCCCCACCGCCGGGGCGGCCGCATCCGGGACCTCGGTCGTGGACGCGGTCTTCGCGACGGAGCGCGAGCTCCTGCTGGTTGGCCGGGTGGACGCGACCGGCGCCGGCTGGGATCGCCAGGATGCGTGGTGGTCGGGGAAGGACGCGGAGGCCCTGGCCCTCCTGCCCGACGCCGGCCCGGCGTCGGTCGACGGGGCCGGGGCGGGGCCGGGCTCCAGTGGCGGGGAGCCAGACGGCGGCGGAGGTGGCCGCCTGCTCGCGGGCGACGGCGACCGGATCGTGGCCCTCGCGACGGGCGGGGGCGGGGCCGCCTGGTCGTCCCCCGACGTGACGTACTGGTACGGGCTGCGGACGTCGGGCGATCGGCCCGTCACCGTGGACGCGATCGTGCTCCTCCCGGGCGGGATCCTCGCCCGGGGGGTCGGCGGTGCATGGATCGGGGAGGCCCTCGTGCCCTGGCCCACCGAGTGACGTCGCGCGGCCGCCGCGCGCCCGGGACGCGGGCCGGCCGCCGCGGGGTCGGGGTCCGGGCCGGGCGGCGCGCCCAGGACGTGGGGCGCCGCGGGCGCCCTCCCGCGTGGATGCGCGCGCGCGCGGGCGGTACGATGCGCTCGACGCGACCACGTCGCGTACGGGACCCGTCCGAGTCGCCTCGTCGCCGGATGCATGGGTCCGCGACGACGTGGGGCGGCGACGCGACGGGAGTCAGCGCATGGCGACGGTCAGCTTCGATCACGTCACCAAGAAGTACGGCGAGGTCACCGCGGTCGACGACCTCTCCCTCGACATCGTGGACGGCGAGTTCATGGTCTTCGTCGGGCCGTCCGGCTGCGGCAAGACCACCAGCCTCCGGATGATCGCCGGGCTCGAGGACATCACCGCGGGCACGCTCCGGATCGGTGACCGGATCGTGAACGATGTGGCCCCCAAGGACCGCGACATCGCGATGGTCTTCCAGAGCTACGCGCTCTACCCGCACATGACCGTCCGCGACAACCTCGCGTTCGGGCTGAAGCTGCGGAAGGTCGACAAGGCCGAGATCGACAAGCGCGTCCAGGAGGCAGCCAGCATCCTGGACCTGGGCAAGTACCTCGACCGGAAGCCCAAGGAGCTGTCCGGCGGCCAGCGCCAGCGCGTCGCCCTGGGCCGCGCGATCGTCCGCGAGCCGGCGGTCTTCCTCATGGACGAGCCGCTCTCCAACCTGGACGCGAAGCTGCGCGTGCAGACGCGCGCCGAGATCCTCCGCCTGCACCAGCGCCTCGAGACCACCATGGTCTACGTCACGCACGACCAGACCGAGGCGATGACCATGGGCACCCGCATCGCTGTCATGAGCGACGGGAAGCTCCAGCAGGTCGGGCCGCCCCAGGAGCTGTACGACCATCCGGTCAACCGGTTCGTGGGCGGGTTCATCGGCAGCCCGGCCATGAACTTCGTGGACGTCACGACCGCCGGGTCCGACGGGTCGATGCGCCTCGAGGCGGAGGGCGTGAGCCTGCCGGTCCCGGATCGGCTGCGCGCCGCCGTCGGGAGCGGCGCCGGTCGCACGCTGACCGCGGGCTTCCGGCCGGAGCATTTCACCGTCGGGGGCGACGGCGCGGACACCGCCCGCTTCGCCGCGACCGCCGACGTGGTCGAGTACCTCGGCAGCGAGGAGCTCATCCACGCCAACGTCTCCGGGCGCGACATCGTCGCCCTGCTCTCGTCGGAGTTCAAGATCCGCCCGGGAGAGGCGATCGACCTGCGCGTGCCGCTGGCGAAGGTGCAGCTGTTCGACCCGGAGTCCAGCGCGTCTCTCGAGACGCTGGCTGCCAGCTGAGCCCGACGGACGACGGCGCGCGCGACGGGCCGTCGCGCGCGCCGGACTCGACGGCCGGCGACCTCGCCGGACCTGGGCCGGCTCCTGCGACGGGGGCCGGCACGGGCGCGGTGGAGGCCGGCCGCCCTCCGGGCGCCGGGGATCCCGACGCGGCGCTCCGCGAGGAGATCGTCTCGTCGGACGTCCTCCATCGCGGCCGGACGCTGACGTTCCGGATCGACACCGTGCGCCGCCCCGATGGCTCCGTGCGGCGCCGGGAGATCGCCGGTCACCCGGGCGCGGTGGCCGTCCTCGCGATCGACGACGACGGCCGCGTCCTCCTGGTGCGCCAGCCGCGGTCGGCGACGGGCAGCGGGCGCATCCTGCTCGAGATCCCCGCGGGCACCCTCGAGGTGGGACCCGATGGCGCCACCGAGCCGCCGGACGGCGCGGCGCGCCGCGAGCTCGAGGAGGAGACCGGGTACCGGGCCGCATCGTGGCGGCTCCTCGCCCGCTTCTACACGGCGCCCGGGTTCACGGACGAGCTGATGCACCTCTACCTCGCGACGGGGCTGTCGGTGGCGCCCGCCGACCGCCTGTCGCCCGACGAAGACGAGTCCATCCAGCTCGTCCCCATGCCCTGGGACGCGGCCCTGGCCGCCGCGGATCGTGGCGAGATCGTCGACGCGAAGTCGCTCGTCGGCCTGCTGTGGGTGGCGCGGATGGGCGGCCCCGGCGCCGTGGGGCCGGGCTGAGCAGACGGCCGGTCAGTCCGCGGAGGCGTCCTCGTCCGGGTCCCGGCGGTGGTCCGTGTCCCCCATCACGATCCCCGTCCCGGCCCCGCCCAGGCGCCGGAGCGCCGACGCGTACAGCCGGTTGTCCGGTGCGAGGGCGACCGCGATCCGCAGGTGCGTCGCGGCCTCGTCCGTCCGACCCAGCTGCTTCAGGCTCTGTCCCAGCGCGTAGTGCGCGTAGTGGGAGGACGGGTCCACCACCAGCAGGTCGTCGAAGACCTGCGCGGCCCGCGCGTGGTCCCCTGCGTTGTACGACGCACGGCCGAGCGCCTCGAGGATGGACCCCCGGCCCGGCTCCTGGCGCGCCGCCCGCTCGAGGACGACCGCCGCCTGGGCGAAGTGACGACCGCGCATCAGCTCGCGCCCGCGCTGCAGCAGCGCGTAGGGCGTCTCGCGGTCGTCGGGAGCCTCGGGCTCGTCGCTCAGGTCGGGGGTCGTGCCGTCATCCACCTGCGCATCCTCGCATGGAACGCGGGGCCGCGCCGGGCCCGGCTCAGGTGTGCCAGTCGGCCAGGTCCACCGACCGCAGGCGGGGGCTGTCCGTCTCGCCGGGGATCCGCCCGCGCTTGGCGATCGGCCTGCCGTCGATCACCTTGATGTCGGCGGTGAAGTCGATCGGCGAGGCACCGCTGATGTAGCTGCCGACCGCGAAGAAGTCGGCCGGCGCCTGGCGCTCGCGGAAGTAGCGGATCCGGTCCGGGCTCAGGCCGCCCGAGACGACGATCTTCACGTGCCGGTAGCCCGCCTGGTCCAGCCGCGCACGGACCTCGAGCACGAGGTCCGCCGTCACGCGGCCGCGCTCGGACGGGGTGTCCAGCCGCACGCCGTACAGGCGATCGCCGAGCGCCTCGGCCACCCGCAGCGACTCCTCGGCCTCGTCGCGGAAAGTGTCCACGAGGACGATCCGCGGCACCTCCTCGCCGAGGTCCCGGTCGAAGGCGCGCGCGGCCTCCACGGTGTCGCCGAAGATGAGGACCAGCGAGTGCGGCATCGTGCCGGTCGGGTTGAGGCCGGCGAGCCGGGCCCCGGCGGGGGTGCTGGCCCCCACGCACCCGCCGACGATCGCGGCGTAGTCGAGGACGTCCGTCACGTCCGGGTGGACGTGACGCGCACCGAAGCTGATCACGGGGATGTCGCCCGCGGCGTCAACGCACTCCCGAGCCGCGGTGGCCCAGCCGGTGGACTGGGCGAGCATGCCGAGGATGGCCGTCTCGTACAGGCCCACCTTGCGGTACTTGGCGCGGATCCGGAGGACGACCTCCTTCACGTCGAACGCCTCGCCGTCGTCGAGCGCTTCCACCGTGTAGTCGGACGGGTCCACGCCGGCGAGGACGTGCGAGAGGAGGGTCTTGGCCTCACTGATGCCGCAGAGGAGCGCGCTCTCGCGGGAGAAGACCTCGATGGTGACGGTCGGGTCCATCCCCTCGCGCTCGAGGATGCGCTCGGCGCGCGCGAAGTAGACGTCGGCGCTCTCGCCCGTCAGGACCTCGCGGGAGGGTCTGATCCGTACCTGCTGCATCGGTCGGCCGAGTGTACCGCGGCCCGCGACCCGGGGTCGGGGCACTCGGCGGCCGGATCCCAGTCAGCGTGCGGAAGCGCCGATCCCGCCGGCCATCGCGCGCTTCGCGTGACTCCGGCGGGACCGGTCAGGCGTCGGCGGGGTCACCGACCGAGCTTCAGCGGCTTGGCAGCCTCCAGTCGGAGCTGCTCCGCGCGGACGGCCTCGGTCATGCTGTTCTCGGCGACGCCCGGCACGTCGGCGAGGCGGCGCGCCTCGAGCGCGAGCCCCTCCGCGCGGACGGCCTCGGTCATGCTGTTCTCGGCGACGCCCGGCACGCCGGCGAGCCGGCGCGCCTCGACCGCGAGCTGCTCCGCGCGGACGGCCTCGGTCATGCTGTTCTCCGCGACGCCCGGCACGGCCGCGAGCCGGCGCGCCTCGAGCGCGAGCTGCTCCGCGCGGACGGCCTCGGTCATGCTGTTCTCGGCGACGCCCGGCGCGGCGCGAGCCGCGGCGGCGCCCTGCGCGGCGGTGCCCGGCTCCGTCGTCTGCGTCACGCTGTGGAGACCGAGGCCGGCCCCGATGCCGAGGGCGAACGCCAGCGCGACCGCGCCGACCGTGATCGCCAGGTTGCGCAGGTGGTGGACAGGCGGGACGGTGGAGGATGGTGCGAGGTGGCTGACGGACATCGCTCGTCTCCTTGCGACCGGCCCGTGCCGCGATCCCGTGACGTCCTGAACCTGCTCCGGCCGAACGCCGTCGCCGGGACCCACACGGCCCGCGCGTCGCGGGCTCTGCAGCGAAGGTAGGCGGGCTGCGGTCCCGGCGCGAGGTGGGTCCCCCCGGACTTGACCCCCGGTGGTACGTGACTATCCCGAGGCGGTACGCGACATCGGTGCGCCAGCCTGAGCCCCGATCGGAGGACCCACCGACAGGTGACGGGCGAGCTCCGTCCGCGACCGGATGCCGAGCTTCGCGTAGACCTCCGAGAGGTGCCCCTCCACGGTCCGCTCGGAGAGGACCAGCATCGACGCGACCTCGCGGTTCGTCCGTCCTTCGGCGACGAGCCGGGCGACGTCCAGCTCGCTCGGCGTCAGCTCCGTGCCCGACGGGCGGCGGCCGCCGACGCGAGCCAGCTCGGCCCTGGCCCGGTCCAGCCAGATGCGCGCGCCGAGGCTCTCGAAGAGCGTGACCGATGCCTCGAGCGCCTCCCTCGCCGCGCGCCGGGAGGCGCGACGGCGCTCGACCGTCCCGAGCCAGAGGAGCGTCCGGCCGAGCCCGAACGGCTCGGTCAGCGTCAGGTACCGGTCGCGGGACGCACCGAGCGTGGCCGCCGCCGACGCGAGGTCCCCCCTGGCGGCCGCGAGCTGGCCCCGGCAGCGTCCGCACGCGGCGAGCAGCCCGACGCGACCGCTCGCCGCCGCCAGCGCCTCGTACCAGTCGAGCATCGACTCGGCCTCGGCGAGCCGCCCCATCCCGACGAGCGCCTCGATCTCGTCGGTGACCAGGCGCATGTCCCCGGGTTCGCCCACACCCGCCGACCGGCGACTCTCGACGGCGGGGCCGAGGTGCTCGTGGGCACGAGCGTAGTCGCCCAGGGAGAGCTCGAGGATGCCGAGGGCCCAGGCGGCCGTGCGGCGTGCCATACCCGTCCGCAGGGCGTCCTCGAGGCCCAGGGCGTCGGACGCGTCGCGTCGGGCTGACGCCTCGTCGCCGAGGTGCGCCTCCACGAGGGCCCGGTCGGCGAGGAGGATCGTCGTCATCAACTGCGCGGAGTCGCCGTCGCGGCCCAGCTCGCATCCTTCCTCCGCGTGGGCGAGCGCCAGGTCCCACAGGCCCGCCACGCACTCGTACGGCACCACGCGGGCCAGCAGGTCGATGCGCGAGTGCGCCTCACCGCGCTCCGTGCACCGCGTGAGCAGCCACTCCCATCGCTCGAGGCCGGCCATGAGTTCGTCGGTCCACGTGAGCATCTCGGCCAGGCAGACCGTCGGCCACTCGAGGACGCACCGCGTCTCGCGGACGTTCGGCTCGAGCGCGAGCGACCGGTCGATCAGGTCGCGCGGCAGGTGGCCCGTGAGGCGCTGGGTGTTGCGGGCGATCCCCCGGAGGGCGGTCCCGACGTGCGCGAGATCCCCGAGTCTCTCGGCCAGCTCGAGCTCCGCGTAGCCGTGCACGAGCGACTCCCGCACGTCGTCACCCTGCAGGTCGAGGGCTCCGGTCAGCACCGCCTCGAGCAGCATCCGGAGGTGGCCGTCGGCACGTGCGTCGGCGAGCGCCTGCCGGAGCAGGGGCACCCGGTCCGGCCCCGCCCACGTCATCATCGTCATCATCGAGATGTTCGCCCCGTCCGCCAGCTCGAAGACGACCCACTCGCGAGCGGGTCCAGGCGGGCTGGTGGCGAGCAGCTCGCTCCCGAGGGCCTGTGCGGCCGCGAAGTCCCCCGCGACCCACAGGTACGTCGCCTCGGCTGCCGCACGGCGGCGGACGTCCTCGTGGCGGTCGACGGGCGTGAGTCGCCGGGCCTCGGCGGCGAGCTCGGCGGCGGCATCCGGCGCCCCGCGCGCACGTGCGCGCCCGGCCGCCTGCTCGAGGAGCGCGGCGACGGCCTCATCGGGCCCGGGCGCCGCCAGCGCCAGGTGGCGTGCACGCTCTTCCTGGTCGGAGACGAGGGGCGCGAGGCGGGCATGGATCGCGCGCCGCTGGGCCGCCGACGTGGTGGTGCGCACGGCGGCCGCGCGCAGCGGGTGGGTGAACGCGACGCGGTCTCCCTCGATCCTCACGACCGACGACGCGACCGCCGGCCCGAGCACCTCCTCCGCGGGATGCCCGAGCGCCGCGGTGATGAGACCGACCGTGGGGGAGCGGAGCGCGGCGGTCACGGCGAGGGCGTCCCGCGTGGCCTGCGGCAGGCAGGCGATCGGCGCCGTCACGAGTGCCATGAGGTCGTCGGGGATGGGCGGCTCCTCGCCCACCCCGAGATTCGGGGACCGTGCCTGGAGCGCCCGACCGATCTCGAGGGCGAAGAGCGGGTTGCCGCCGGAGGTCGCGTGGATCGCCCGGACGGTCGCATGGTCGAACCTCTCCCCGAGCCGCGCCTCGAGGATGTGCCCGATGGCCTCGGTGGCCAGCGGACCCAGCACGAGGCGATCGTGCGGGGTCTCCGCGAGGGCCCGCTCCATGGCGCGCGGGGGACCGGCACCCGCAGCGACGCGCAGCGCGAAGAGGAAGCGGATCGGCGCCGCGTCGGCGCGACGCATGGCGAAGCCGACCGCGAGCGCCGAAGCCGTGTCCAGCCACTGGATGTCGTCCACGGCGACAAGCAGGGGCCGTTCCTCGGAGAGGCCGGAGACCAGGTGGAGGAACGCGAACGCGATGGCCCGGGCCTCGGGGGGTGCGCCCTGCGGCTCCTCGAGGAGCAGGGCGACCCGGAGCGCGCGACGCTGCGGTGCCGGGAGCCTGTCGAGTGCGCCGGCCGGGACCGACGCGAGCAGGTCGCACATCCCGGCCCACGCGAAGCTCGCCTCGGCATCGGCCGGACGCGCCGAGAGCACGGACCAGCCGCGCTCTACGGCCTCGTCGACCGCGGCGAGCCAGAGGCTCGTCTTGCCGATCCCTGGCTCGCCCTCGATCACCACCACGGCGCCGGACGCGCGGCCATCCTGGAGCGCCCCGCGGATCCGCCCCAGCTCGGCATCCCTCGCGAGCAGGCGGTTCATCTCGCCAGCCTCCCGGCTGGCGTTCCACGCCGAAGGCGCGGCCGGGGCGCGCCGATCGACGCCGGGATCGACTCCCGCCGCTGCGCGACGTTCGCGGCCCCTCCCGGAGCGCCCGTGATCCGAATGGCGCGATCCATCCGAGCCCCCGCCTGCGCGTCGACGGTGCGCCGCGGAGCCCGGGTCCGCCAGAGCCGCAGGTCCTTTCGGATGGGCGCGGCGCCCCGGCGCTCAGACCCTGGGCGAGACCGCCGGAACCACCGCCGCCAGCCGCTCGGCGTATCGGGCGAACAGGCCGGCCTGACGGCTCTCCCGACCGGCGTTCGCGGGGATGCGGCCGCCGATCCAGATCCAGCCCGCCGACTCCTCGAGCAGCTGGTCGCAGATGGCGAGCAGCCGCGCGAGCGTGACCCCGAGCTCGTCGCGGTCGAGGAGCGGGAGCGGCACCTCCGCCGTCAGCACTGGGCGGTCGTCGGTGGCGAGCGCGAACTTGGCGAACGGGATCTCGTCGTTCCAGCGGAGGAGCCTCCGGTACGACTTGATCCGCGAATCGCCGATCGGCGGCGCGTAGTGGATCCACACCACGATGCCCGTCTCCGGGTCCAGGATGAGCGTCACGCGGACGTCGAACCGGCGGAGCCCGTCGAGGGCCAGGTCCCACGCGGCCGCGCCGTCGCGCTCATGGCGCGCGGGAGGCGCGATCCCGAGGTCGCGGAGCCAGGCCTCGACCTGGTCGGGCGAGACCCCGCGGTCGCTCCGGGGCACGGTCAGCGACGGGGCCTGGCGGGGGCGGCCGGGGTCTCCGCGGACGGTCGCGCCTCCGCCGGCGCCTTCCTCGGGGCAGCGCCCGGCTCGTCCGGGGCGGGGCGGGCGACCTCCTCGGTGGCCGAGCCGACCTGCGCGTTCTCGGCCGCGGCCGCCTCCGCGGCCGCGGCGCGCAGCGCCGCCTGCGCCGCCTGCTCGATCTGCCGCGCCGCCTTCCGTCGCGCGGGACGCGACTCGGCGTGGACGATCGTCTCGCCGGAGGCGACCCCCTTCGAGGTGTAGTCGCTCGCCTTCACGTCCGGGTCGATCCGAACGTTGCGGCCGATCCGGGCGCCGCGCGGCACCACGGCGCGCTTGCCGATGACCGTGATCCCCGTGGTCAGCGCTCCCGGCTCCTTGCGGTTCGCCGGCGCGGGGATCGGCCCGTCGCCCACGATGGCGCCCGACCCCACCACGACCTCCTTGTCGAGGATCGACTGGTCCACGATCGCCCCCGTCCGCACGACCGAATCGAACATGACGATGGAATCGCGCACGACGGCGCCGGACTCCACGCGGACGCCCGGCGAGAGGACGGAGTTCACGACGGTCCCATCGATCACGCAGCCGTGCGAGATGAGGCTGCGGACCACCATCGCGGTCCGCCCCACCTTCGCGGGTGCGCGCTCCTCCGACCGCGTGTGGATGAGCCAGTCGCGGTCGTACATGTCCAGCGCAGGCGACTCCTCGAGCAGCTCCAGGTTCGTCTGCCAGTAGCTGCCGATCGTCCCGACGTCCTGCCAGTAGCCATCGAACCGGTACGCGTAGACCCGCGCGCCGCCCTCGAGCATGGCCGGGATGATGTCGCCGCCGAAGTCCGGCCGCGACTCGGAGAGCCAGTCGCGGAGGGCGCGCTTGGAGAACACGTAGATGCCCATGCTCGCGAGGTCGCTCTTGGGCTGCTTCGGCTTCTCCTGCCACTCGGTCACGCGGCCGTGCTCGTCGCAGGCGAGGATCCCCATCCGCGGGGCCTCCGCCATCGGCACTCGGCGGACGGCGATCGTCACGTCGGCGCGGCGGCGGCGGTGGAGGTTCACGAACGGCTGGTAGTCCATCTTGTAGACGTGGTCGCCGGCGAGCACCAGGACGCAGTCGCCGGGCGCCTGCTCGACGGCCCGCAGGTTCTGGAAGACCGCGTCGGCGGTCCCGCGGTACCAGATGGCGATCCGCCCCTGCGCGATGTACGGCTGCAGGATGCGGATCCCGCCGCTCGTCCGGTCGAGGTCCCACGGGCGGCCCATCCCGATGTGGTCGTTGAGGGACCGCGGGTTGTACTGGGTGAGGACCACGACGTTGTCGCCGCCCGAGTTGACGATGTTGCTCAGGGCGAAGTCGATGATCCGGTACTTGCCCCCGAACGGGACCGCGGGCTTGGCGCGCTGCGAGGAGAGGATCGACAGTCGGGCTCCCTCGCCGCCGGCGAGGATCACGCTCAGCGTGCGCTTCACGTCCGCTCCTCCGCGTCGGGCCGCGGGCGATGGCGCCGCGCGTCCCCCGCCGCCGATGCTAGCACCCCGGGACCCTCTGCCCGGGGCGGTCCGCCACGCGCCGGCGGCACCGTCCGGTCACGGCGTCCCGACCGCGGCGCCCCCGGGAGCCCGGCCATCCGAGGCGTCCCGGCCGCAGCAGGGCTCCTCGGCTACAGGAAGAGGCGCGGGTTCGAGTACGCGTCGTTGAGGACGACCATCCAGTGGAGGTGCGGGCCTGTGGTCCGGCCGGTCATCCCGACGTAGCCGACGACCTGCCCCTGGCTCACCCGCTGGCCGGCCTGCACCGCGACGCCGGGCTCGAGGTGCGCGTACCACGTCTGGAGCCCGGTGGAATGGGCGACGATCACGATGACGGCCTTGGGGTACGGGTCGTACGGGTTGGGCCCGGCGAAGACGACCACGCCGTCTCCGGCCGCGCGCACCGGTGTCCCGATCGGCGCGGCGATGTCGATGCCGTTGTGCCAGTGGGCGCAGCTGCCCGCCGGCGGCTCCCACCCGACGCCGGTGCAGCCGAACTCCTGGGTCACGACCCCGCCCAGCGGCCACATGAGCGTGCCGTTGTACGCCGACGGGATGTTCCCGCCCAGCTGCTGCGCGTCGATCAGCCGGCGGATCTTCGCCTTGAGGGCGTTCTCCGCCTTGATCTCGCGGTCCATGGCGGCCTTGAGCTGCGCCGCCGTCTGCTTGACGCGCCCGAAGTTGCGCTGCTGGATCGCGAGCTGCTTCTTCACCTTCGCGTCGAGGGCCCGAAGCTCGTCGCGCGCCTTCTTGAGGTCGGCGAGCCGCGCCTGCAAGGCGAGCTTGTCCTCCCGCGACTGGAGGCGAAGCTCGTTGGTCGTCGCCTGGGCCTCCTCCGCCATCTGGCGGCTCACGTCGAGCAGCTGGCGGTCGCGCTGGATCTGGCCGGCGAGCGCCTGGTCCTGGGCGGAGATGTCGATGTACGAGGAGACGTCGGAGATGACGTCCGTGAAGGACTGGGCGGAGAGGATCGTCTCCAGCATCGACGTGCGGTCCGTCATGTACGCCGCGCGGATGCGCGTCGCGAGGAGTGACTTGCGGATCTCCAGCAGCCGGTCCTGCTGCGCGACGTCGTCCTCGAGCTGCGCGACGGTCGCCTCCCACTCCTTGACCTGGGCGGTGAGCGTGTTCAGCCGGACGCGCGCCTGGTTGACGAGAGTGGTGACCTTCGCGACCCGCTTCTTCGCGAGCTTGAGGTCGGCGTTGACGGCAGCGAGCGCGTCGGCCGTCTCCGCGATGTCCTGCGCGAGGCCCGCCTGCTGGACCCGGAGCTGGGCGATCTGCTTCTTCTGCTTCTCGATCTTCGCGCGCAGCGCCTTCTGCTTGGCGATCGCGTCGGAGAGCGGGTCGCCGGCGCTCGCGGGGGTCGCGAGGGACCCGGTCAGCGTGCCCAGGAGGGCGACGACCAGGAGGAGGGGGCCGAGACGCCGCAGCAGGGGCCGCCTTGCGGCCCGGGCGCTGGTCATCTTCCGGCTCGAGAGAACGACGTCATCCTGCGAACGAGACTCCGTTGCCGCGCCGCAGCGCGGTCCATCGCCACGCTCGCCGGTCACGCCGCCCCACGCATGGGCACTCGTCGCGGGACGACCCCGGCTCGGGGCCAAGTCTAGCACCCGATGCGAGAACGCCCGTTCGACCTGTCCGGCCGGGTCGCGGGCGGACCCGTTCCCTCGTCGGGGTGGGCGCCGCCGGGATCGTCAGAGCGTGACCAGGATCCCCCACGCGATGCCCGCGATGAGGAACGGACCGAAGGGGACGTAGCTGCGCAGGGTGATCCGCCGGAGGGCGAGCAGCACCACGAGGACGACGCCGGCGACGATGGCCCCCGCGAGCAGTCCCGACAGGGTCCGCGAGAAGCCCGCCACGAGCCCTGCCGCCACCATGAGCTTGACGTCGCCGAGCCCCAGCGCACCGGAGCCGAACGGGATGGAGAGGGCGAGGAGCACCGCGGGGAAGAGGACGGCGGCGACGACCGCCCCCACCTCCTCGCCATGCACCAGCGGGTTGACGCCCGTCGCGAGCAGCACCGCGGCGACCCCCACCGAGGGCAGCGTGAGGAGGTCGGGCAAGAGGCGCTGGTCGAGGTCGATCGCGAACAGCAGGACGAGCACCGCGAACCACGCGGCGACGATCGCCAGCGTGGCACCCTCCGGGGCGCGCGCCGCGAGCATGCCGAACGCGAGCGCGGAGGCGACGGCCGTGACGACGGTCCGCCACCCGGGCCGTCGCCCGCCTTGGCCCGGCTCGTGCGCCGGCCACCGGACCGCGATCCGGTCGGACGCGAGGCCCCACGCCGCGCCGGCGAGGGCGAGGACCGCGACGACGAGCGGCGTCACGGCGCCGGCCGTCGCCGGGCCGCCGGGCCGCCGCCGTGCCGGCCCTCGGCTATCGGGCGCCCTCGAGCGCGAGCTCCACGAGCGTCGCGTGCGTGACGCCTGTGGCGCCCCGCGCCGCCCACGGCCGCGCCTTGCGGAAGTACGCCGTGCCGCCGATGTCGAGGTGCGCCCACGGCCGCGTGGTGAACTCCCGGATGAAGAGGCCGCTCTTCACCAGGCTGCCCTCGGACGCGCCCGAGTTGGTGAGGTCGGCGTACCAGCTCTTCATGTCCGCGAGGTAGTCGTCCACGAGCGGGATCTGCCAGAAGCGCTCGCCGGCGCGGGAGGCGGCGGCCTCGATCGACGCGTACCACGACTGCGGCGTGGCGAAGGCGCCGGTCACGAGCTCGCCGAAGGCGCGCGCCACGAGGCCGGTGAGGGTCGCGACGTCCACCAGGTGGGTGGCCCCCAGCTGCTCCGCGTAGGTCAGCGCATCGCCGAGGATCAGCCGTCCCTCCGCGTCCGTGTTGATGATGTCCACCGTCTTGCCGTTGAGGGCGCGGACGATGTCACCGGGGCGGGCGGAGTGCGGCCCGGGCATGTTCTCCACGGCCGGCGCGACCGCCAGGAGGGGCGTGCCGGGCGCGAGGCGGGCCACCGTCGCGATCGCGGCGATGACCGTGCACGCGCCCGTCTTGTCCATCTTCATCTCCTCCATGCGGTCGGCCCCCTTGAGGCTGATCCCGCCGGAGTCGAAGCAGACGCCCTTGCCCACCATCGCGAGGAGCCGGCCCTGGGCATCGGTGGCACCCTCGGGGCCCGAGCGCAGGACGATCATCCGGGGCGCGTTCGCGCTCCCCTGGCCCACCGCGAGGAACATCCCCATCCCGAGCTCGCGTGCCCGCTCAGGCTCGATGACGTCGATCGCGAGGCCATGCGCCTCGGCGAGAGCGCGCGCCTCGTCCGCGAGGACCTGGGGGCTCACGTCGTTGGCGGACCGGTTCGCGAGGCGGCGGGCGAGATTCGCGCCCTCGCCCATGACCCGGCCCCGCTCGGCCGCGGCCGCGAGCGCTGTCGCGTCGCCGTCCACGGCGACGAGCACGAGCTCGTCGAGCGCGGGCGGCGCATCGGTGACCGCATCGCGGTAGATCGTCGCCGGCTCGAACGCTCCCTCCTCGACGCCGCGTGCGATCAGCTCGGCGACCGCGGCGGCGCCGCCGTCGAGGGCGGCCGCGAGCGGGTCGAGCCAGACGGCCAGGGTCCGGACCGCACGGCCGCCGAGACGGCGCTCGGCGGCCTGTCCGAGGTGGACGACCGTCTCGCGGTCGAGCGTGCCGGCCTCGCCGGCTCCCAGGGCCAGGAGACGCGCGGCCGCCATCTCCCCGCCGGCGAGGAGCGCGGTCGCGCACGCCTTGGTCTCGAGCTCGCGGAAGTCGAGCGCTCCGCGGATCGCGCCGGCGGCGCGCCGGTCCACCTCGCCGAGAGGTCCCGACCAATCGGGATCGACGAGGACGGGGACGGCGAGCACGTCGGCGGCGACGGCCCAGGGCTGGTCGGTGACGATGCGGATCCGCATGGGGAGCGTCCTCAGGCGTGCGCGGCCGCGAGGCCGCGGATGGTGCGCGGGCGGTGGCCCGTCCCCGGGGTGGAGGGTCCGCGTCGGGGGCGCGGCCGACCCAGGGGATCGTGGCTACTGTACCGTCCCGGCTCCCCCGGCGAGCCGTCCGCGCGCCTCCTCGATGGCGATCACCGCCTGGTTCAGCCCGCCGCGGGCCACGTCCGCGAGGATGACCACCAGCGCCCGCGTGTCCGGCGGCAGCGACGCACGGGCGGCGTCCACGGCGGCGAGCGCGCGCCGCACCTCGGGCGTCACCATCCCGCCGGACGCGTCGAGGAGCTCGTACAGGCGGCGCAGCGCGTCGTCGATCGCCCGGCTCCGTGCGAGCCAGCCGTCGAGCGTGCCGACGTCGACGCGCGACGCAAGGTCGTCGCGGATCGTCGCGGCCGCGTGGAGCTCGGCCTCCGCCTCCGTCAGGCGGTCGAGCGCGTCGGCGTAGCGCCCCTCGGAGCCGGCCCGAGCCGCCTCGCCGGCGAGGGCGTCGTGGCCGGTCAGGTGGCCCGCGAGCGCGACCGCGGGGACGCTCCCGGCCGCGAGGCCCTGCCACGTCTCGCGCAGGCCGGCCGTCGCGGGGAGCGCCGCGGCCAGGCCCGCGTACCGTGCGATCGTCGCCGGCGCGTAGCGGACCGGGTCGTCGTGCGCGCCGAGAGGGATTTCGGCGACGCGGGCGCGCAGATCCGCATCGCCCGCCTCGATCGCGTCGAGGGCCGCCTCGCCCGCGGCGATCTCCCGGGAGACAGCGTCCGCGTCGCCGGCGACGAGCGCGGAGAGCGCACCGCGCCCGGCGCTCCCGAGGTCCGCCACGTCCGCGGCCAGGGCGTCCAGCGCGGCCGTGGCCGCATCGAGCGCGGGCGCGACCGCGGCATCGCCGGCCGCGGTGAGCTCGGGCCGTCCCCCGCCTCCCGGCATGTGATCGGCGCCGGCCACGATGCCCGCCCCGCCCAGGGCGAAGGTCGCGGCGACGGCGACCCAGGCGACCCCGAGGAGCGGCGCGTGGAGGCGAGCTGCGACGTCCGTGACCGGCCTCCTACGCCGTCGCGCGGCGCTCGGCGGCGGGCGGGCGCGCCGTCGCCGGATCCTGGTCGCGCTTCTTCGCCCGCAGGTACCAGAGCTGCCCTTCCATGGCGCGCGGCACGAAGCCGAACGCGCGGTAGCAGCCGTCGAGCGGGCCGATGTTGTCGAGCTTGAGCTGGCGCAGCTGGTCGGTGGCGACGGGGAACGGGAGCCGGACGAGCTCGGCCAGGCCGGCGACCGCCCCGATGATCGGCACGGGCATCGGCACGATCCGCCGGCTGCGGCGCATCCCGGCGAGCACCTCCGCCGTGATCTCCCGGTAGGTCCAGTAGCGCGGGCCGCCCAGCTCGATCGCCTGCCCGACGAAGCGCGGATCCTCGAGCGACATGCGCACGCAGATCGCGAGGTCGGCGGCCGCGAGCGGCTGGAACCGCGCCTTGCCGGACCCTGGGACGGGGACGACGACCGGCGACGTGCGGACCAGGTCGGCGACGATGTTGAAGAACCCGTCGCGCGGGCCCCAGAGGAGGGACGGCTTCAGGATCGTCCAGTCGAGCCCGCTCGCGCGGACCGCCTTCTCGGCGCGGGCCTTGGAGGACCCGTAGTGGAGGTCAGGGTCGTCGGCGACGCCGAGTGCGCCGAGGTGGACGAAGCGGCGGACGCGCGCAGCGTCTGCGGCGTCCAGCATCGACTTCGTCCCGCCGAGGTTGACCCGGAGCAGGCTCTTGCCTCCGTCGCGGTCACGGGGGATCGCCACGAGGTGGACGACGGCGTCGACGCCGGCGAGCGCCTCCGCGAGCCCCTTCCCGGTCACCGGGTCGCCGACGCGGAAGGAGACGGCGCGGGCCTGGTCCGCGTCGAGACGGGCGGACACCTTCGCGGCGGCCCGGTCGTCGCGCACGAGCGCGACCACGTGGTGCCCGCCGCCGACGAGCTCGGGGACGACGTACGAGCCGACGAACCCGCTGGCTCCGGTGACGAGGACGGTGGACATCGCGGGGATCCCCTCTGGTGGGCCGGCCCTGGCGCGCGGCCCTCGCCATCCTTTCGCGGAACGGGGGCGGACGGATGCGCCGGCATCGTAGCATCGGCGCATGGACGGACGGACGACGGACCCCGGGTCGACCCTGACCCCACGTGCGCTGCGGCGGCTGGTGGAGGCGATGCCGAAGGCCGAGCTCCACCTGCACCTCGACGGTGCCCTGCTCCCGGCGACCGCGCTCGACCTCGCGCGGACGCGCGGCGTGGATGCCCCGCGGGACTTCGCGGGGATGGCCGCCGTCCTCGTCGCTCCGATGCCGTGCCGCGACCAGGACCAGCTCCTCGACGCCTTCGACCTGCCGGTGGCCCTCCTGCAGGATGCCGACGCCCTGTCGCGCGTCACCCGCGAGCTCGTGGGGCTGGAGGCGGCCGAGGGCGTCCGCTACGCGGAGATCCGGTGGGCCCCGGCCCTGCACACGGACCGCGGGATGGCCCTGGCGGACGGGATCGCGGCGGTCTGCGACGGGGCCGCGGCCGGCGCGGCTGAGACGGGCGTGGTGGTCCGGCTCATCTGCACGGCCATGCGGTCGCACGAGCCGGAGGCCAATGTCCGGCTCGCCGAGGTCGCGGCGCGGTTCCGCGACCGCGGCCTGACGGGGTTCGACCTCGCGGGGCGCGAAGAGCGCTACCCGGACGCGGCGGCCCACCGCCGGGCCTTCGAGGCCGCGCGGGTGGGTGGGCTCCGGATCACCCTCCACGCGGGCGAGTGGGGCGGCGCCGACCAGGTGCGGCGCGCGCTCGCGCTGGACCCGGAGCGGATCGCCCACGGCCCGGGGACCATCGACGATCCGGCGCTCGTGGCCGAGCTCCGCGCCCGCGGCGTGGTCCTCGACCTGACCCCGACGAGCAACTGGCAGGCGGGCATCGTCCCATCCGTGGCGGAGCATCCCCTCGCCCGGCTCCATCGCGCCGGCGTGCGGGTGACGCTGAGCACCGACGACCCCACCGTCTCGGACGTCCGCCTGACGGACGAGTACGAGAACGCGGTCGGGCGCATCGGCCTGACGGCGGCGGAGCTGTGGGCGATCGACCGGCTGGCTCTCGACGTGGCCTTCGCGGATCCGGACGACCTGGCGCCTCTCCGCGGAGCGTTCGACGCGTGGGCGTCTGGGATCCCGGAGCTGGCTCCCGCGTAGCGGCTCTGTCGGGCCTCAGCCCGCGAGGCGCGCCAGGACGGCCCGCAGTTCCGCCGCATCGCGGGCGACCGCCGTCGGGTGCTGGGAGGCCGGCAGCTCGTCGAGGTGCTCGACCGTCGTCACGCCCGTGAGCAGCAGGACGGACGCGACACCGGCGGCGTGGGCGGCGGGGATGTCCGTCTGGAGGCTGTCGCCGATGACCACGGCGCCGTCGAGCGGGAGGCCCACGGCGTCCGCGGCGACCTCGAGGAGGAGCGGGCCCGGCTTGCCGATCGAGACCGGCGCCACGCCGGATGCGACCTCGACGGCCGCGACGATCGAGCCGGCACCGGGCACGAACCCGTACTCGGTGGGGAACACCGGGTCGCGGTTCGTCGCGAGGAAGAGGGCGCCGGCGCGGATGCAGGCGCTCGCGACGGCGAGCCGTCCATAGTCGAAGCCCCGGTCCAGGCCCACGACGACCGCCTGCGGGTCGCCGGCGGCCGCCACGCGCAGCGCGCCGTCCGTGATCGTGTCCGCGACCTCGCCCGCGGGGAAGACCGTGAGGCCGACCTCGCGAAGCTCGGCCACGAGCCCCGGCGTGCCCACGGCGAGCACGCGGTCGACCCGCGGCTCGAGCGACGCGAGGTGGACGGCGGTGGCGCGGGCCGATGTCACGATCCGCGAGATGTCGGCGGGCGCGCCGATCGCCGCGAGCCGGGGCATGTAGTCCGCGCGGTGCCGGGTGGAGTTGTTCGTCACGTAGACGACCACGTCGCCGGCAGCGGCTCGCTCGGTCAGGAGCTCCGGGACGCCCGGAACGGCGGCGCGTCCGCGCCAGACGGTGCCGTCGAGGTCCACGAGGAGGAGCATCGTCGTCGATGCTACCGGACGGGTCCCCGGGCGCGCGCGGCCGTCGGGGATCCGGGGACCCCTCCGGCCGGCGGCCGACGACGGCCGCGACGGCCGCGGCCGTTCACCCCGCTGACCAGCGCCGCGGCGACGGACGCCGCGGCGGCGGCCCCGGCACGCGGCCGCCACGGTCGCCACGGCGGCCGCGCGTACACTGACGTCGATGGCCCGGCCCGACCCGTTCCTCGTCGCCACGCTGTTCGTCGTGGACGGCCGCAACGTCCTCGCGGCCATGCGGCGCGCCGGCGGTGAGCTCCCCGAGCAGGCGCTGCTCAGCCGGCTCTGGACGGTGGTCGGGCCGAGGACGCGGATCCTCGTGGTCTTCGACGGGATGCGCGATGGCGGCGCCGTGATCCCCGAGCGGTCGAGCCGCCTGGGCGTGCGGTGGAGCCGCCACGAGTCCGCGGACGACCTCATCGTCCGGATCGTCGCCGACGCGCCCGACGGGACGCTGGTGGCGACCGACGACATCGAGCTCGGGGGGCGCGTCCGCGCCTTGGGCGCCTCCTCGGTGCGGTCGCGCGACCTCGTCGAGCGATTCGCCCGGCAGCGCGCGTCGGCGCCGGCGGTGGGCCACGCACGGCCGACGCCGCCCGCGCACCCGGCGGGCGCGCTGCCGGGTGACGACGGGGGCGATGGAGACGAGCGGCCGAGATGGAGGCCGGGTCGCGGTGCCACCAGGAAGACGGGCAACCCGAAGCGCGGCCGACGCGTGCCATGATGCGGGCGGCGGCCGGCGCCGCGGAGGAGGGGACGATGAACGGGGATCGATGTGCGACCCGGATGACCGCCGTGGTGGTCGGGCTGCTCGCGATGTGCCTGGTGGCCCCCGCGAGCGTCGCGGCCGCTGGGTCCGGTGCGTCACCGGCCAGCGGACTGCGGAGCGCGGCCGTCGAGATCGCGTGCGAGGACAGCGCCTTCACGTGCGTCACGCTGTCCGTCCCGCGGGATCACTTCGCGTCGGCGGCCTCGACCGAGTCGATCCACGTGACCTTCGCGATCCATCGCGCCGTGGGAGCGCGGATGGGTGTCTGGGTCACCGCGACCGGCGGCCCCGGGTCGTCGGGCATCCTTGCCGCGGACAGCTACATGGCGACGATGGACCCGCGGATCGTCGACGCGTACGACATCGTGTTCTTCGACCAGCGCGGCGTCGGGCTGTCCGAGCCCCTCGCCTGCCCGCGGGCGGCGGCGCGCTTCTACCTCTCCCCGGCAGACGCGCGTGATCCGCGCCAGGAGCCGGCGGTCCTTTCCGCCGCGCGGTCCTTCGCCGCGAGCTGCGTCGCGGAATCGGGGGTGGACCCTGCGGTGCTGCCGTCCTTCGCGACACGGCAGGCGGTCGAGGACCTGGAGGCGTTCCGGCGCTACCTCGGGGTCGACCGGCTCGACCTGTACGGGGAGAGCTACGGCACCCAGTTCGTCCAGACGTACGCCCTGGCGCACCCGGACCGGGTCAGGTCGCTGATCCTCGACGGACCGGTGGACCTGACGCTGCCCCTCGACGAGGTCTGGCCGGAGGCCGTCCGGGCGATGGACCGCACCCTCGTCCGGACCCTCGATGCATGCGACGCGGATCCCGCCTGCCGGGCCGACGTGACGGGCCGGACCGCCCTCGGTGCGTACGACAGCCTCGCGGCAAGGCTCTCGCGGAGCCCGGCCCGCGTGGCCTTCCCGCTGGCGAGCGGGAAGTCGCAGGTGCGTCGCTTCTGGGCGACGCACCTGGAGACGGTCGCCCTCAACGACATGTACGGGCAATGGGGCCGGATGGAGCTCCAGCGGGTGATCGCGGCCGCCTCGCGGGGGAACCTCGTCCCTGCCCAGCGGTCGCTCGCCGTCGACGTCGCCATGGACCCGGAGACGCTGACCGTGACCCCCGACCCATCCTGGTCGGACGCCGCGTACTACGCGATCGAGTGCGCGGACTACTCGATGCCCGGGCCCACGCCCGACGCGCGCGCCCGAGCCTTCCTGGAGGCCGGCCGGGCCGCGGGCGCGGCGGCGGCGCGCCTCGGGAGGGTGATGTTCGACGACCTGCCGTGTGCCTACTGGCCGGCCGGATCCGCGAACGACACGCGACCCGGCCGGATCGTCGACCATGCGTACCCGCTCGTCGTGCTCGTCGCCGACACGGATCCGATCACGCCGATCGAGGGCGCCGAGCGGATCGTGTCACGAGCGCCCGGCGCCCGCCTGGTGGTCCAGACGGGTGGCCCGCACGTCCTCTACGGGCGCGGCGTGGCATGCGTGGACGACATCGTGACGGCTCTGCTCGCCGACGGGTCGCTCCCACCGCCGCGGACGACGTGCGACGGCGATCTCGTGGACGCCTACCTTCCTCTGCCGCCGGTCTCGCGGTCGGCGGCCGTCGACCCCCTCGCGATGGCGACGGCGGTGGACGACTGGATCGCGATGCTCCCGGCCTACGCGTGGTGGGACGGAGGCGACGGCGGGGCGGCAGGGTGCGACTTCGGCGGGCGGTTCGCCTTCGCCGCTCGTGGCGATGCGGTGGAGCTCTCGATGCGGCGGTGCGCGCTGACACCGAGGCTGCCTCTGACCGTGGCCGGCCGCGTCGATCCCACTGGCGCCGTGCGACTGGTGATCTCGTGCGATCTCGGCACGCTCGTGTACCGGCGCAGCGAGGGTGGTGCCCTCCGCGTGACGGGCACCTGGAGGGGGCGTGCCGTCGACGTCCGCGGCTGACGGGTCGTCACCCGGCCCCGTCCCGATGCTAGGATGCGCCCCGTGGACCCCACCTCCGAGCTCGGCCAGATCTGGAACCAGCTCATCGAGTTCCTGGCGAAGATCGTCTCGCCCGACTGGGGCGCGCTCGTCAACCTGATCCCCGTCTTCCTGGCGCCGCTCGTCCTCCTGTTCGTCGCGGCCGTCGTCCTCGCGTGGTTCGCGTACGGCGTGCGCAAGCCGCGCGCCCGGACCCGCTTCCTGCTCGGCGCGCGCCGGGCGGAGGTCCTCCCCGACGGCACGGCGCTCTTCCCGGCCGGCTACCCGTTCGACGCGGCGAAGGCGCTCGTCTACCCCGCCGGCACGGTGCGCGGCGACGACGGCGCCCCGCTCTCGGTCGTCTGCCCGCTGTGCAAGGTGGAGCGCAGCGCAGAGCTCGTCACGTGCGGCAACTGCGGCCTGGTGCTCCGGATCGACGCGCCGACCCCGGTGGCGGCACCCCCAGGCCCGCCGGCGGGCGGCGCAGCCGTCGCCTGACCCGTCCCCACCGCGTCCCCATGGCATCCGCGTCCTTCTACCTCACCGTCGTCGGGACGATCCTCCTGGCCCTCGCGTTCGCTGCGCACGTCGCGCACGCGGTGCTGCTCGCCTCGGGACGTCGTGTCGCCGTCCTCGCGCCACAGGCCGCACCCGCGTTCGCCGGCGTGGTCACCGGCAGCTTCGTCGAGCGCGAGATCTCCACGTCGGACGGATCCGAGCGCGACCGGAGCGCGGTCGCAGGGATCGCCTGGGCTCTCGCGGTCGTGGCGGCAGCGGCGCTCGGCGCGGCGCTCGTCCTGCGCGGCATCGTCGTCGGGCGGGGTCCGTGGGGGAGCCTGTACGAGTTCACCGTCGCGTTCGCCTTCGGGATCCCCCTGGGCTACGCGGTGGTCGCCTGGCGGTATCCCATCCGATCCATCGGCGCCGTCCCACTCGGGATCGCCCTCGCGCTCGCGCTGTATGCGTTCTCGCTCCCGTCGCAGGTCGAGCAGCTCGTGCCCGCGCTGCAGAACCCGCCGCTGCTGACGATCCACGTGGGCTTCGCGATGATCGCCTACGGGATCTTCGCGGTGAGCTTCGCCGCGGGCGTCGGGTACCTCGTCCAGGGGCGCGAGGACCGGTTCGCCTGGCTCCCCTCGCACCGGACGCTCGACGAGGTCGCCTACCGCGCGGTCGTGGTCGGCTTCCCGATCTTCGCGACGATGATCGTCCTCGGGAGCTGGTGGGCCTCGATCGCCTGGAGCCGCTGGTGGGGCTGGGACCCCAAGGAGACCGCCGCCCTGGTCACGTGGCTGGTGTACGCCGTCTATCTCCACGCGCGCAACCAGCGCGGCTGGAGCGGCCGGCCGGCGGCGCTCATCCTGGTCGTGGGCTTCGTGATGGTCCTCGTCACGTACAGCGGCAACCTCTGGTTCAGCGGCCTGCACGCGTACTCGGGCCTGTAGCCACGGCGCCCGCCGCGTTCCGGGGAACGGCACGCGGCGGGCGCGCGAAGCGATGAGGACGGCTCAGGCGGCCAGGCGTCCGGCCTCCGGCTCCACCTCCCAGTGGGTGACGCGGGTCTCGCGCTCCACCAGGTAGGCGGCGTCCTCCGGGAAGAACCGAGCGACCTCCGGCTCCGGACCCGCGAACCGACGGATCGCGGCGAGGTCATCCCAGAACGAGACGAACGTGAACTCCTCGCGGTCGCCCGCGGTCCGCCGGAGCACGACCACGCCGCGGTTGCCGGGCGTGGCCCGGCACGAGGCCACGCCCGTCCGGTCCAGGTAGGCCGCGTACCGGTCGCCATCCTCGACGGCCGTCGCACCGCGCCACATCCGTGCGATCACCGCGCACCTCCCTCGGCGCCGAGCGCCCCCTCGCGCACGGCCGGGCCGACCGTGAGCGCGATCATGAACCCTGCGAGCCGGAGCGCGAGCCGGCGGGTCCGGCGCCGACCGGCCGCACCATCGCCGGCAGCCGAGGTGGCCTGCCGCGCCTCGCGCGCCTGCCGCGCCTCACGCGCCTCACGCGCCTCGCGCGCCTGCCGCGCGTGCATCTCCGTCCCGGCCCGGCGTGACCGCACGACCTCGTCCGCCAGGAGGATGATCCCGAACCCCTGCTGCATCTCAGAGACCCCTTCCCGTCGAGCCGGGTGACGGCCGCGGCCCTCATCTCGCCGTCCACCGCCCGGTCTCGCCCTAACCAGCGTTTGTGTTTCACTGGTGTGCCTACTGTAGCGCAGGTGTGCTAACCTGTCAATGCCGATGACTGGTGATGCAGCGACGATGACCTCCGCCGGCGCGGTCGCGCTGGAGCTCTCGCCGCCCCCGTCGGGGGACGACGGGGGCGTCCCGCCCGGCCTCGCGCGCATCCGGGCGTTCGTGAACACCCGCGAGATCGACGGCGACGAGGTGGTGGAAGGCCTCGCGACGCCGGCCGACCTCCGCGCGTGGGCCATGGCGCACGGGCTGGCGGGCGGAGGCGCGGCGTTCGACGATGCGGACGTCGCCCTCGTGATCGGTGTCCGCGAGGCTCTCCGCGACCTGCTGGAGGGCAACGCGGGACATCCGGTGGATCCCGGGGCGGTCGCGGTCCTCGACGAGGCCGCAGCCGGCTCGCCGGTCGCCCTGCGGTTCGGCGCGGACGGCGCGGCACGCCTCGTGCCGGGCGCGGACGGGGTCCGGGCACTTCTCGGCCAGGTCTTCGCGGACGTCGCGCAGGCCGCGGCGGACGGCTCCTGGGCGCGCCTGAAGGCGTGCGCCAACGGCGGCTGCCGGTGGGCGTACGTTGACGCCTCGCGGAACCGGTCCGGCCGCTGGTGCTCGATGGCGGGCTGCGGCAACCGGATGAAGGGCCGCGCCTACCGCCGGCGGGCTCGGGCCGGCGCGGGCGGCGGGGCCGTGGCGGGCGGCGGGGCCGTGGCGGGCGGCGGGGCCGTGGCGGAGGCTCGCACAGACTAGAACGGCCGTTCTATACTGCGTCCTGAGGACGTTCGCCGCACTCGCCACGGTCGTCGCGCGCGCCACCAGATGTTGAGATGACCCCTTGGTACGTACCACAACATCTTGTGTTTCGCGGCTTGACGCGGCATGCCCGGCGGCGTAGTGTTCTCGGGCCGGGAGGCGGCTCCGTCGGACGGTCGGAGCGTCCCATGATCGGCGGCCCAGGACCCCGCGGACGGGGTCGCGCGGGCCACCGGCCGGGCCGGGCCCGGGATCGATCAACGGAGGGAGAAGGGAATGGCGCGAGGGGTCTCCGGAACAGCCACCGCGAGGCGGAGCGAGGCGACGGGCACGGCATCCCGGGCCCACGGCGCCGCTGCCGCGGCCCGGGCGGCCGAGCGGTCGCACGAGCTGTCGGAGGCCGCGGCCCGTGCGGCGGCCGAGGCGATGGAGGCGCTCCGGTTCGCCGGCGAGGGCACGCGCGGCCTGACGGTCGAGCGCCGCTGGACGCGCCCCGGCGTGCACCCGTACGACGAGATCGCATGGGAGACGCGGACGGCCTCGATCGGCAACGAGTCGGGCAAGGTCGTCTTCGAGCAGCGCGACGTCGAGGTCCCCGCCTTCTGGAGCCAGCTCGCCACGAACGTGGTGGTCAGCAAGTACTTCCGCGGCCACGTGGGGACGCCCGAGCGCGAGCGGAGCGTGCGCCAGCTCCTCGATCGCGTCGTGAACACGATCGCCGCGTGGGCGGAGGCCCAGCGCTACTTCGCCACGCCGGACGACCTCGCGACCTTCCGGGCAGAGCTCACCCACCTGCTCCTGCACCAGAAGATGAGCTTCAACTCGCCGGTCTGGTTCAACGTCGGCATCGAGCCCAGGCCCCAGTGCTCCGCCTGCTTCATCAACTCGGTCAAGGACTCCATGACCTCGATCATGGACCTCGCCAAGACGGAGGCGATGCTCTTCAAGTTCGGGTCGGGTGCCGGCTCCAACCTCTCCCCCATCCGGTCGTCGCGGGAGAAGATGTCGGGCGGAGGCACCGCGTCGGGCCCGGTCAGCTTCATGCGGGGCTATGACGCCTTCGCCGGGGTCGTGAAGTCGGGCGGCAAGACGCGGCGAGCGGCCAAGATGGTCATCCTCGACGTCGGCCATCCGGACATCCTCGACTTCATCGACAGCAAGATGCTCGAGGAGAGGAAGGCATGGGCCCTCATCGAGGAGGGCTACGACCCGTCGTTCACGGGCGAGGCGTACGGCTCGGTCTCCTTCCAGAACGCGAACCACTCGGTCCGCGTGACGGACGACTACATGCGCGCGGTCGTCGAGGACCGTGACTGGACCACGCACGCCGTCGTGGGCGGCGCGCCGATGGGCACGTACCGCGCCCGCGAGGTCTTCCGCCGTATGGCGGATGCGGCCTGGGTCTGCGGCGACCCGGGGATCCAGTACGACACCACGATCAACAGCTGGCACACGTGCGCGAACACGGACCGCATCCATGCGTCCAACCCGTGCTCGGAGTACATGTTCCTCAACGACACCGCGTGCAACCTCGCGTCGCTGAACCTCATGCGGTTCGTCGGCGACGACGGGGAGTTCGACGTCGAGGGCTTCCGCTACGCGGCGCGGCTCACGATCACGGCGCAGGAGATCCTCGTCGACAACGCGAGCTACCCCACGCCCCTGATCGAGGAGAACTCGCACCGGTTCCGGCCGCTCGGGCTTGGCTACGCCAACCTGGGCGCGCTCCTCATGAGCCGCGGACTGGCGTACGACAGTGACGAGGGGCGTGACTACGCCGCGGCGATCACGGCGATCATGCACGGCGAGGCGTACCGCCAGTCGGCGGTCGTCGCGCGCGACCACGGCGGCCCGTTCGTCGAGTACGGGAAGAACAGGGAGCCGTTCCTGGGCGTGATGCGCAAGCACCGCGACGCCGCGTACCGGATCCCCGAGGCACACGTCCCCGCGGAGATGCTCACCGCCGCCCGGCGCGTCTACGACGAGGCGCTCGAGCTCGGCGAGGTGCACGGCTACCGCAACGCGCAGGTGACCGTGCTCGCCCCCACGGGGACGATCGCGTTCATGATGGACTGCGACACGACCGGGATCGAGCCGGACATCGCTCTCATCAAGTACAAGAAGCTCGTCGGCGAGGGCTACCTCAAGATCGTGAACAACACGGTCCCCGGCGCTCTCCGGCGGCTCGGGTACACGCCGACCCAGGTGGAGGAGATCGTCGCCTTCATCGACGAGCGCGAGACGATCGAGGGGGCACCCGGGCTGCGGCCCGAGCACCTGCCGGTCTTCGACTGCGCCTTCAAGCCGGTGAACGGCGAGCGGTCAATCCACTACATGGGCCACGTCCGGATGATGGCCGCGGTGCAGCCGTTCCTCTCCGGCGCGATCAGCAAGACGGTCAACATGCCGGAGACGGCGACCGCCGAGGAGATCGAGCAGGTCTACCTCGAGGGCTGGCGCCTGGGCCTCAAGGCCATCGCCATCTACCGCGACAACTCCAAGCGGAGCCAGCCGCTCTCCACGAGCCGGAAGAAGGACGGCGAGGCAGCCGAGACGGAGACGGTCGCCGCCCTGCGCGCACAGCTCGCCGCCGCGCAGGCGGAGGCGGTGAAGCCGCACCGGCGCAGGCTGCCGGCGGAGCGCGCCGCGGTCACGCACAAGTTCGACATCGCGGGCCACGAGGGGTACATCACGGTCGGCCTGTACCCCGAGGGGCAGCCGGGCGAGATCTTCCTGAAGATGGCCAAGGAGGGCTCCACCGTCAGCGGCCTCATGGACACGTTCGCCACGTCCGTGAGCCTCGCGCTCCAGTACGGCGTCCCGCTCCGGGACCTGGTGAACAAGTTCGCCCACGTCCGGTTCGAGCCGTCCGGCTTCACCGGGAACAGCGAGATCCCGATCGCCAAGTCGATCGTGGACTACATCTTCCGGTGGCTCGGCGCGCGGTTCCTCGCCGCCGACGACAAGGCGGGGCTCGGCCTCCAGGGCGCGGGGGCGTCGTACGTCGCCGAGGCGCCGTCGGCGCTCGCGTTCGCGGCTCCGGTCGTGGCGGCACCCGTGCCGGCCGTCCCGTCGGAGGGCGAGTCCACCGGCGAGGACGTGGAGGCGGACGCCGCGACGGGCCCGGAGGGTGCGACGGGCGCGGCCGAGTCGCGCGCCGCCCTGCCGGTCGTCGAACCGGCCGCCAAGGCCGGCGGCAACGGCAACGGCAGTGGCAACGGGAACGGGAACGGCCGCACGACGCTCTCGGCCTCGCTGGGCGCCACGTCGGTCGCGTTCACCGTCCAGGAGGACGCCCCGTCGTGTGCCGAGTGCGGCTCGATCATGGTCCGCAACGGCAGCTGCTACAAGTGCATGAACTGCGGGAGCACGAGCGGCTGCTCCTGATCCCGCCCGCCGGCGCAGCCGGCTCCGCGACGCGCGGCGAGGCCCGGCGCCGGACGGCGACCGGGCCTCGTCGCGTCCGCCGTGGGCCGTGGCTCGCCCCGCTCAGCCGCTCGCGGTCGCTTCCGCTCCGACGCCACCCGGCAGGTCGACCGGGTGGCCAGGCTCCGGCACCGGGTCGGCCTCGAGCTCCCGCGGGTCCCCGCCCGGCGGCGGGTCGCCGAAGACCCGCAGCACCGTCCGCCACGTGGTGGCGACGACGCCGATGATCGGGACGACCAGGAACATCCCCAGGACCCCGCCGATCGCCCCGCCGGCGGGGATGGCCATGAGCACGATCGCCGGGTGGATGTTCACCGCCCGCCCGTACACGAGCGGCGCGACGATGTTCCCCTGGACGATGTTGAACACCACGGTGAACACGACCATCACGAGGATGTCCGTGGGTGATCCCACGGCGATCGTGACGAGGAGCGCGATCCCGGTCGTGATGAAGCTGCCGATGTAGGGGATGAACCCACCGAAGAACGAGAGCACGGCGAGCGGCAGCGCGAGCGGGAGGCCCAGGACGAACATGATCGCCCACTGGGTCACGGCGCCGAACGCGGAGATGACGCCGGTCGCGATCATGTAGCCGCCCAGGACGTTCACCGCCTTCGCGGCTGCGGCATCGGCCTGCTCACGCCGCCACGGGACGAGCCGGCCGGAGAGGCCGTGCCAGGTCCGCGCCCCGTCGCGCAGGAGGAAGAAGCACAGCAGCACGGAGAGGACGACCGCGACGAGGAGGCCCACGACCTCGCGGCCGACGTCGTCGAGGGAGATCGTCACGGTCTCGCCCGCGGACTGCACGGCGGCGGCGAGGGCTGCCGCGAGCCCGCCCATCGCCGCGTCCACCTGGTCTGCCCCGCCGACGGCGGTCGAAACGATCTGGCTGGCCTGATCCACGAGCGCGCCGATGGTCAGGCCGATGACCACGACCGACACGACGACGGCCGCGGCCGTCGCGACGAGCGCCGACGCCGTGGCGCCCCATCCCCGTGCGGCGAGCCTGCGCACCAGCGGCGCGAGCGTCGCGGCGAAGACCGCCGCGAGCACGAGCGGCAACACGATGTAGGGCACGAGCAGGACGACCCAGATCGCGGCGAGGCCCAGGACGATGCCCACCAGCAGCCGCCAGCTCCACTGTCCCAGCCGGTCGAGCCACAGCGGCACGAAGCTCCCTTCGGCCCCCGGCGCCCCCGACCCGAGGGTCCGGATGGCGGCACCGGCGACCGCCGCGACCGCCAGGGCGACCGGGATGGCGAGCAAGAGGCCGAGGACCCCGGCCACCGCCCCGCCCACCGGGAGGGCGATGATGACCGCGACGGGGTCGAGCGCGGCCAGGCGCGCACGTGCCCACGGGCGCAGCAGGATCTCCGCCGCCACGTAGGTGAGCACGACCAGGCCGAGCACGACGAGGGCGGTCTGGAGGCCGCCGGCCGACATCGCCGCGGCGACGACCGCCCCGGTCGTGACCACCACCCCGATGAAGGGGACGAAGGTGCCGAGGAAGACGATCGCGGCGAGCGGCGCGGCGTCGGGCACGCTCAGGCCCCACAGGATCGCCAGCGTCGCGACGGCACGGGCTCCGGCGACCACGGCGGTCCCGCGGACGAACGCGCCCACCCGGTCCACCGCCTGCCGGCCGCTCGCGACGAGCGTGGCCCGCTGGTCGTCGTCCGCAGCCTGGAGGATCCAGTCCACGGCGCGGTCCGCGTCGAGCATGGCGAACAGCGTGAGGAAGAAGGTCAGGACGCCGACGGTGACGAGGAAGGAGATCGAGCCGGCGATCTCGGCGACGTTGGTCGCGACCCAGTCCTTCAGCGCGACGGCGAGCTTGGCCAGCGCGTCGGCCGCCTCGGGAGAGAGCTGCGCTCCCGTCAGATGGTCCTGCGCGGCCTGGATGCCGGCGGCGATCGATTGGAGCAGCCCCACCGCGGCGGGGATCACCGCGATGACCGCGACGAGCCCGAGCACCACGATGCCGGACATCCCGGCCGCCCAGCCGGCGGCGGCGGAGCGGCCCCGGGACCAGCCGCGGGCGCGGAGCCCGGTCACGAGCGGAGCGACGGTGGCGAGGATGATCCCGACCACGATGAGCGAGACCGTGATCGTGGCGAGCAGCCCTGCGATGTAGAGGACGACCGCCACGAGCGCGCCCGTGGCGAGCAGCCGCCAGCCCAGCGCCGCCACGTGATCGAGCCACGTGGGGACACGGGCGCCCTCCGGCCCGAAGACCGGCGGTCCCGGAGTCGCGCGATCCTCCCTCCGCGCGTCCATCGCCCTCCCCCGCTTCAACCCTGGTGCGTCGCGGACCGCCGGTGCCTCGCGGCCCTCCGGCGGGCACATCCTACGCGGCCGCGAGGCGCGTGAGGTACCGCCCGCGGCATGAATCGGGCGGGGGCGGCGGCGCTCGCGCGCCGTCGCCCCCGCATCAGGCGATCACATGGGCGGCGATCACATGCCGATGGCGCGACCGCTCTCCGACTCGTAGAACGCGTTGCGGACGCCCGGGTACATGAGGTACCCGAGGACGATGAGCGAGAGGACCATCGGGACGAACTGGGCCTCGATCGTGCTGTTGCCGAGCACGAGGAGGGAGCTCCAGATGAGCGTCCAGCCCGAGATGAGGATCCCGAACATCCACGCCCAGGCGCGGACGCCCCAGAAGCCGGCCGCGACCCAGAAGTAGATCAGGGCGAGGAGGACCGCCCAGAGGGCGGGGCCCCACTGGGGATCGGGGAACTTCACCTCCTGGCCGACGATGTTGAAGCTGATCCAGCCCATGTAGATGGCGGCCATGTACAGCTCGTACAGGCCCACGAGGATCGCGACGAGCGCGAGGAACATGACCCCGATCGGTCGGTGCATCCGGCTCCCTCCAACGACGACGTCCGCGCGCGACGCATCGCGCGCTGCTGCCGCAACCTTACGCCCGCCGAACGGGCGCAGGCATACCCCATTTCGCGCTGTCGCGGTCGGCCGCGGGCCCCGGTCGGCCGCGGGCCCCGGTCGGCCCCGGTCGGCCGCGGGCCCCCCAGCCGCGTGCCCAGACCCGGGCCGAGCCGCGCGCGCCCCCCGTCGACCCTACTGCTTCGTGTAGGAGACCTGGATCGCCCCGCCCGCGTCGCGCAGCTCCAGCGTGTTCCCCTGGACCGTGTACGTGGCGGCGGCGTCGAGCGCCGTGAAGTAGGCCGTCTCCTGCTCGGAGACCGTCGGGTCGCACATCTTCCGGGTCGCCCCCACCGGGCCCACGACGATCGTGCCGTCGGCCGCCGTGAACGTCGCCGAGTACTCGTTGCAGCCGCCGGAGCCCGTCACCTGCCCGTCGGACCCGAACGACGCGGTGATCGTCGTGCCCGCCGCCACGCTGGCGACGGCGCCCTTTCCGTTGTTGACCTCGGTCGCCGTCCACGTGGTCCCCGTCAGCGGGTCGGCCGGCGCCGCCTGATAGACGAGGATGTTCTTGCCGGAGGAGTCGTAGACCTTCAGCGACTCCTTGCCCGCCGTGTACGTGGCCGCCTTCTGCATCGCCGCTGCCATCTGCTGCTCCACGCCGGGGCTCGTGTCCGCGCAGGCCATCGTGGTGGTGGCCATCCCGGAGATCGCCAACGAGCTGCCGGACTGCGTGTAGCTCGCCGTGTAGCTGTTACAGACGAGGATCCCGGTCACCTTCCCGCTCGCGAAGATCGCATCGGGGTAGACGCCCTGGGGGACGTCCACCATCGACGTCCCGTTGTCGTAGCTCTTCAGGAGCCAGGTCGTCCCCTCCAGCGTCCCGCCCGTCCCGCCAGACGCCGAGCACGCGGCGACGATGACGAGGGCGATGCTGGCGATGGAGACGAGGGCACGTGCACGCATGAGGGACCTCACGTGGGGGCGGCCTCGCACCGGCCGCCGCGGTTCGTCCGCCATCCTAACCGGACCATCCGTCGTGGCGATTCACGCGAATCGAGGGATGAGACCGCCCGGCCGCGCCGGTACGGTTCCGTGGCGGCCAACGGTCTCGCGCATGCCCGGGCGATGCCCCGCGGGCGAGCGTGGGCGTATCATCCGGGGGCCCCGGCGACGGAAGAATCGCGGCGTGCCCGCCGAGGAACGATGGAGGACTTCATGACGCTCGGTCCGCTCGAGTACCTGGTCATCGGGTTCGATCGCCCGGACTTCACCGGCGCGATCGCCCGGGAGATCGAGAAGGTCGTCGAGAAGCGGATCATCCGCCTCGTCGACGTCGTCGTCGCGCAGAAGGACGCTGCAGGCGACGTGCAGGTCGTGGAGATCGACAACGTCCGCGACCCGCGCTTCGCGTCGTTCGCACCGCTCCTCGAGGACCGGATGGGCCTCCTCACGGAGGAGGACGTGATCACGCTGGCCGAGGGCCTGCCGAACGACAGCGCCGCGCTGATGCTCCTGTTCGAGCATCGGTGGGCGGAGAAGATCAAGGACGCGATCATCGAGGCAGGCGGGTTCCTCGTCGCGCGCGAGACCGTCGCGCCCGAGCTGCTCGCAGAGGTGAACGCCGAGCTCGAGGCGGCCTCCGCCTGACGCGGACGCCACCGGATCGGACGAGCAATCACGGAGCCACACGGGGAGAACACGCCACATGATGATGCGACGACGCGGCATGCCCCTCGTCCGCGCTGCGGCGACCACCGCGGTCATCGCCGGCACGGCGGGCGCGGTGAGCCACCACCAGCAGCAGAAGTGGGCCAACCAGCAGGCGAGCGCGGAGCAGCAGCAGCAGGCCGCCTACGAGGCGGGCGTGGAGGCCGCCCAGCAGCAGGCGGCCCAGCAGCAGGCGATGGCGCAGCAGCAGATGGCCCCGGCCCCCGCCGCGCCGGCCAGCCCGCAGATCGACATGGAGCAGCTCAAGCAGCTCGGCGACCTGCACGCGGCGGGCGTCCTCACGGACGAGGAGTTCGCGGCGGCCAAGGCCAAGCTCCTCGCGGGCGGCTGAGCCGGAGCTCGGCCGGAGGCCAGGTCGGCGGCTGAGCAGGGCTGAGCACGCGGACGCGGAGACACATCGAGGGCGGGCGCGGCCGCATGGCCGCGCCCGCCGATCCACCCGAACAAGGAGGGAACATGGCGGATCTCGTCGTCATCGGCTACAAGGACGAGGCCACCGCGCAGCAGGCGTACGACGTCGTCGCCCAGCTGCAGCACGACCTCGTCATGCAGGTCTCGGGCGTGGCCGTCGTCCGCAAGAACGCCGACGGCAAGACCGAGATGGTCACCAAGACCGGCGCGACCTCCCAGGGCGCCCTCATGGGCGGCTTCTGGGGGATGCTCATCGGCCTGCTGTTCATCATCCCGGTCGCGGGACTCCTCATCGGCGGCCTCATGGGCGCCGTGATGGGCACGATGGGCGGCTGGGGCATCAGCAACGAGTTCCGGCAGCGCGCGCAGGACGTCCTCAAGCCCGGCACCGCGTGCCTGGTGGTGTTCATCGAGAAGTGGACCGAGGACAAGGCTCTCGCGGCGCTCGCCCCGCTCGGCGGCGAGGTCCTCAAGACCTCACTCTCCGACGACGCCACGGCCGAGATCAACCAGGCCCTCGCGCACGACGCGGGGACCGCGCAGGCTCCGGCGGCGGACGCCCCGCAGGCCTGAGACGCGCCTGACCTCCTGCGGCCCCCGACGGCCGCGGGAGGCCGGCCGGCCGGCTCCGCCGGCCGCCGGACGCATCGACCGAAGCCCCGGCACCACCGCCGGGGCTTCGCCGTTCCCGGGAGCGTGCACGTCACCGACGCCGGCAGGGGGGCGCCCCCAGGCTCCCGTCCTCGCGTGACGTGTCCTGCCGCGCGGCGGGCACGATCCGGCGCCCCGGATACGATGAGTGCCTCACACCCGCGTCCCGGAGCCAGCCATGAGCATCCTCGACTTCCTCCGCCCCGACCCCGCCAAGCTCCGCATGCCGTCGCCCGACGAGGCCCTCCCCGGCCGCCCCGACCCGATCATGCAGCCGGGCGAGCACACCGTCCTCGGCGGCCCGATCGACGGACCGTTCCCGCCGGGGACGGCCCTCGCCACGTTCGGCCTCGGGTGCTTCTGGGGCGCCGAGAAGGGCTTCTGGCAGGTCCCGGGCGTCGTCTCGACGGCCGTCGGCTACGCGGGCGGCATCACCCCGAACCCCACGTACCAGGAGGTCTGCACCGGGCGGACCGGTCAGGCGGAGGTCGTGCGCGTCGCCTACGACCCGTCACGCGTGACGTACGAGGAGCTCCTGCGGCACTTCTGGGAGGCGCACGACCCCACCCAGGGCATGCGCCAGGGGAACGACCTCGGCACGCAGTACAGGTCGATCATCCTGGTCGCCGACCCGGAGCAGCGCCGGCTGGCGGAGGCGAGTCGCGACGCGTACCAGGCGCGCCTGACGGCGGCCGGGTACGGGGCCATCACCACCGAGATCGCCGACCTCGGGCCGTTCTACTTCGCCGAGGACTACCACCAGCAGTACCTCGACAAGAACCCGAACGGCTACTGCCCCGACCACGGGACCGGGGTGGCGTGCCCGGTGGGGATCGGGCTCGTCGCAGAGTAGCGCCCGGTGCGCTCCCGGGCCGTGGCGGCCGCCCCCGCCAGGGAACGCGTCAGCGCCTTGCGTTGAACTCGTTGATGTCGAGGGAGAACTCACTCCCGTCCGTGACGACGAGGTGGCCGTCCGGGCCGATCCTGTAGGCGAGGTCCTCGAGGCTGACCTGCCCAGGGATCACCTTGACGATGTAGGCCGCGTCGCCGATGCCGATGATGCGGATCCTCTTCTCCGGCCGCCGGACATACTCGTTCGTCGCCTCATCGTGCACGAACACGTACCCTTCGAGTCGGACGAGTCCGCCTTCGGTCTCCGTGACCTGACCGACGAAGTGCCTGCGCACCTCGCTCTCGAGCAGCCGCCGTGTGATCACGTGCAGCTTCTCCCCGACCTTGACGACCATGCCGCCCCTCCACCTCACCTGTCGCGGACCCGTCGCCTTGACATCGTGCCACGCCGGGGCGGGCGCACGTCCCGACGCATGCCCAGCACCGGCGACGACATACCCCTCACGCGTCCACGGTCCGGACTCGGATCTCGAAGCCTCGGCTCGTGTCACGGACGATCCGGACGCGACCGCCCTCATGCTCCTCCTGGGTCGTCTGCGTCGCGTCCCGCCCAGCCCAGGGCGGTGGGTCCCCCATCGACCGAGCGGACCTCGACGCGGAACGCGTCGGACATGGGATCCCTCCGGGCGTCCGGCCGGGTCGTCCTTCTCGCGGTCTCCCTGCCCGTCAGGGGCGCGCGTCGAAGGTCCCGGTCGCGTCGATCGTGATCTTGCCGTCCTGGCTCGGCAGCTTCGAGCATGTGAAGGAGGCGTTGCCGCCCGTCGCATCGAGCTTCTCGATGGTGACGGAGCACTCCCCGTTGACCGAGTTGAAGGGCACGTACGGCACGTCCCCGCCGGCGCCCTGCACGCCGACGACCAGCGCGAGTGTCGTGATGGCGGTGTCCGTGCGCTGCGTCGTGTACGTCCCCGGCTTGCCGGGTCCCGTGTAGGTCAGGGTCCCGCCCTGGACGTTGATGTACTGGACGCTGACCATCTCTCCGCCGTTCATCAGCCGGCCGATCTGCAGCGGCGCCGTGAACGAGAGGACCGGTCCGGCGACCTGTACGTTCGCGGTACCGGCTGCGAAGGCCGCCGAGATCGACGGCGCTGGGGTCGCGGAGGAGGACGAGCAGGCCGCGAGGGTGAGCCCGAGCGCGAGCAGGGCCGCGATTCGGGCGGATGGACGGTGCATGGGTGATCCCCCTGGGGATGGGTCGGACGAGAGGCGACGCACAGAGTACGCCCTCAGCCCCCGGCGGCGGAAGGCGCGAAAAGAGCGATGCCGGGGTGCAGGGCGAGCCCGGGCCGAGGCACGGGCCCGGGCTCGCGCCTGGGCGCCCGGGCGGCGGGCTCAGGGCGCGATCGGGGGCGCGCCGGGGATGGCCGGGGGCGGCCACCCGGGACCCGGACGGGTCAGGACCCGCCGGCCTCCGCCGCGAGCACGAGGGGCTCGGCCCCACCGTCCGCGTCGACGTCCACCCGGAGCTGCTCCTCGTCGTCCGGGGAGGGGTGGGCGGCGTGCGACCGACCCGTGGGGACGCGGGTGATCGCGGCCTTGGCGAACGCCGCCACGGCGCGCGGAGCGCGGGCGATCGCGGGCGAGTGATCGCCCTCGCGGTGCTTGGACCAGACGCTCTGCCGCTTCCGGCCGAGCACGGTGGCGATCCGCTCCCAGGCCCAGCCCGCCTCCCGGGCGCGCGCCACGGCGGCGCCCTCCCAGGCGTCGAGGTGCTCGGCCACGTGCCGCACAGCGAGCAGGGCTCGCGTCGGGTCGTCCGAGTCGAGGTCGCGGGCCACGTCCACGGTGGTCCGCGTCTCCGCGTAGAACTCGGATGCGCCGGCCTCCACCGCGGCGGTGAACCGATCGAGGAGGGCGTCCGGACTCTCGAGAGGATCGTCGTACCGGAACGCGTATGCGAGCTCGTCGGCCGCGCTCCCGACGCTCAAGGGCGTGTCCGGCCCCGCATCGGGCGCCAGGCTCACCGCGCCGATCCGGTCGAACCGGGGGTCGTCGGCGGGCAGCTCGCGGACCAGATCGGCGACGTCCAGCAAGCCGCGGGCGGAGCGGCGCTCGCGCACGTCCTCCGGGAGCGCGTCGGCAAGGATCCGCCGGTCCTGCGAGAGCTTCTCGAAGTAGGCGGCGACGCTCGCCCGGGTGTTCTCGCGGTCCATCGCGGACCTCCTGACTCGGCGCGACGCAGTCGCTTCGTCGCTGGTAATCGTCAGTCTAACATGACACCAAGGGAGGAGCAAGCGACTGACGGGCGCCCTCCGGCGCCGACGGGGAGCCGCCCGTGCCCTCCGGCGCCAACGGGGAGCAGGCCGCGGAGAGCCGCCCTTGGAACGCCGCCCACGGGGAGCCGCCCGTGGCCCGTACACTCGCGCCATGCTCCGCACTGTGACCGCCACGCGCTACGTGACCCCGCTCCGCGAGGGCGGGTCGCTGCCCGCGGTCGTGGAGGCCGACGACGACGGCCTGTACGTCGCGAAGTTCCACGGCGCGGGGCAGGGTCCCAAGGCGCTCGTGGCGGAGGTCATCGCCGGCGAGATCGGCCGGGCGTTGGGCCTGCGCGTCCCGGACATCGTCCTCGTCGACTTCGACCCGGCGCTCGGCGCGGCCGAGCCGCACGAGGAGATCCGCGACCTGCTCGACCGGAGCCCGGGGACCAACGTGGGGCTGGACTTCCTCCCCGGGGCGCTCCCCTACTCGGCCGTCGCGGACGCGCCGGATCCGGACCTCGCCGCGGACATCGTCTGGTTCGACGGGCTCGTGATGAACCCGGACCGGACGCCGCGCAACGTCAACCTGCTCGTCTGGCATCGCCGGCTCTGGCTCATCGACCATGGTGCCGCGCTCTACGTCCACCACACGTGGCGCGCTCCCGCGGAGCACGCACGTAAGCCGTTCCCGCAGCTGCGGGATCATGTGCTCCTGCCGTACGCGGGCCCGGTCGCGGATGCCGACGCCC
>JAKOQS010000135.1 GCA_029778235.1 Chloroflexota bacterium
CGCCGTCGCCCCCGCCGACCCCGGCAACCCGCTCGACGGCTCCGTCCCGCCCTACGCGGGGCACGCCACGTTCATCGCGGGCCTCGTCCGGCAGGAGTGCCCCGAGGCGCGTATCCAGGTCATCCGCATGCTCGACGAGGCCGGGCGCGTCCCAGAGGGCGCGCTCATCCCCGTCCTCGCGCTGCTCCTGCTCCGGCAGCTCTACGTGCTGGCCGGCCTCGGCGATGCGAAGGACCTGATCGACGTCCTCAGCCTCTCGCTCGGCTACTACCACGAGGACCCGGACGACCACCTCGAGGACGCGCCGCTGCGCCTCGTGCTGCAGGAGCTGGGGCGCCTCGGCGTCGCCGTCGTCGCGTCCGCGGGGAACCAGACGACGACGGAGCCGCTGTACCCGGCCGCCTTCTCGGGCCAGACGGAGTTGCCGTTCGACCCGGCCCGCGTCCCGCTGGTGAGCGTCGGGGCGCTGAACCCCGACGGCACCGTCGCCTACTTCTCCAACGACGGCCCGTGGGTCGGCTGTTGGCGACCCGGCGCGGCGATCGTCAGCACCATGCCCACCGACATCGTCGGCGAGCTGCAGCCCCGCGCGAAGCTGACCTACGAGGGGCACGTCCGCTCCACCATCGATCCCGACCGGTTCAAGGGCGGGTTCGGCGCCTGGTCCGGCACGTCGTTCGCCGGCCCGGTGCTCGCGGGACAGCTGGCCGCGCGGCTCGCCGCCGACCCGACGCTCCCGGACGTGGACGTACAGGCCGGCGTCGCGCGCGCGTGGCGGGCCGTCTGCGCCGAGGTCGGGTGGCGGCCATGACCTCCCGCACCGGTACGGGCTCGCTGGCGGCCGACGCCGCCGACGCGTTCCGCGACTACCTGGCAGGCGACACCGGCCGCATGGCCGACCTCGTCTCCCTGCTCACCAAGCCGCTGTGGGCCACCGCCCGGTCGTCCGGGCTCAGCGCGAGCCAGGCGGAGGACGTCGTCCAGGGCGCCTGGGTCCGCCTCGTCCAGGGCGCGGACAGCATCCGCGATCCCCAGGCCGTCTTCGGCTGGCTGCTGACCACGGTGCGGCGCGACTCGTGGCGCGCCGCGGGCAGGCCCTCGTACGACGAGCTGCCGGACGAGCCGCCGTCGACGACGAACGGCCCGGAGGCCACCCTTGAGGAGGCGGACGCCGCGCGCGTCCTCTGGTTGCACGTCACGAAGCTCAACCCGCGCTGCCAGGCCCTGCTGCGCGTGGTGGCCTTCGCCACGAAGCCCGACTACGCCGCCATCTCGGCGGCGCTCGGCATGCCGGTCGGCTCGATCGGCCCCACCCGCGGACGGTGTCTCGCGACACTCCGGGCCGCGCTGAGCAACGATCCCCGCTGGAGCATGTCATGACCGGATACGACGCCGACCACCCGCTGACCGCCGACGACGCCCGCGTCCTCACGCTGCTCGCCGAGGCGCAGGACGCGCACGACCCGATGCCGCCCGGCCTGCTCGAGCGCATCAGCCTCGCGGTCTCGCTCGAGTTGATGGAGGCCGAGCTCGCCGTGCTCACCGCGGAGGCGCTGGAGCCCGCCCGGGCGGACACCCCCGTCGACTCCATCACCTTCACCGCGTCCTCGCTCTCCCTCATGGTGACGATGACCGGCGTCGACGACGGCGTCCGGGTCGACGGCTGGGTCACCGGGGGCGGGGTCGAGGTAGACCTGCTGGCCAGGGATCAGGCGTTCGCGGCCACCTCCGACGCGACGGGGCGCCTGACCTGGCCCACCGTCGCGCACGGGGCCATCAGGTTCCGCATCCGCCCGCCGCAGCCCGGATCGCGGGTGGTCGTCACGCCGACGATCGAGGTCTAGGGGCGTGTCGGCGACCGCTCAGGAGCTGTTCGCGCAGGCGCGGGCCGCGCTCGGGGAGCAGCGCACCGCCGACGCCGAGGCGCTGCTCCAGCAGGCGGAGGCACTCTGCGGGCCGGGCGACGAGCGGCTCCGCGTCCGGCTGGCCATCTCCGCGACCTGGGTGACGTTCGAGCGCCACGGCCTCGACGCCGCGCTGGCCGAGGCCCACGGCGCGCAGACGGCCGCC
>JAKOQS010000136.1 GCA_029778235.1 Chloroflexota bacterium
CGCCATCTGGGCCGCGCATGCCGCAGGGACGGCCGGGGCCGGAGACGCGGCCCCGGTGCTGGACCGCGCCGCGGTCGCGCCGATGGCGGCCGGGCCCACGCCGTACGAGCGGGCGGTCCGCGAAGCGCTCGAGGCGGAGCGGCTGGCCGCGGGGCAGGGGAGCGGCAGCCGCGCCCGCGCCGCGGGACAGGCGAGCCCCGGCCGTGGTGGCACGACGCGGAAGCCGGCCGCCGGTGCGCACCCGAAGGAGGCCCGGCGGTGATCGCCTCCCTGGACGGGATCGTGGGCGCCGTCTCGGCCGACTCGCTCGTCGTCGAGGTCGGGGGGATCGGCTACCGCGTCTTCGCGGCACCCTCGTTGCTCGCCGCGGCCACGCCGGGGGCGCGGCTCAAGGTCCACACGTTCCACCTCGTGCGCGAGGACCTGCAGGCGCTGTACGGGTTCGCGACGGCCGGAGAGCTCGGGTTCTTCACCCTCCTGCTCACGGTCCAGGGCGTCGGCCCGAAGGTCGCGCTGGCGATCGTCGGGAGCCGGCCGGTCGCCGACCTGCAGCTCGCGATCGTCCAGGACGACCAGGCCGTCCTCGTGAGCGTCCCGGGCGTGGGCAAGCGCCTCGCCGGCCGGATCTGCCTGGAGCTCAAGGAGAAGGTCGATGCCGCCGGGACCGCGGCCGCGGGCGCGGCGGTCGGTCCCGCGGGAACGGAGGGCGCGCGCGAGAGCGAGGTCGTGGCGGCGCTCCAGGCCCTCGGGTACACGCTCCAGGAGGCGCGCAGCGCCGCACGGCGTGGCGCCGCGGCGGTCGCCGGGGACGCGAGCCTGGAGGACCGCGTGAAGGCCGCGCTGACCGCGACCGTGGACAGCTGAGCCCGTCGCCGGCACGGTCGAGCCGCCTCCACGGGGCCCGCTCCGGGTCGGCGCCGGGCGCGCGATGGGGGCGAGCCGGGCGAGTCGAACATCTGTGCGAAAGGCTCTGCTGCGTGCTATGCTCGCGGCCATGACGGAGTTCGACCCCCGCGTCCTCGCGGCGGACACGACGGACGACGCGGAGGTGACGCTCGAGCGCTCCCTGCGTCCGCGGACCCTGGACGAGTACGTCGGCCAGCGCGACGTGAAGGCGAACCTCTCCGTCCTTCTCGAGGCCGCGCGGAGGAGGGAAGAGGCGGCCGACCACATCCTCCTCCATGGTCCGCCCGGGCTCGGGAAGACGACCCTCGCGACGATCGTCGCGCGCGAGCTCGACGTGAACATCCGGTACGCGAGCGGCCCCGCCATCGAGCGACCGGGGGACCTCGCGGCGATCCTCACGTCCCTGGAGCCACGCGACGTCCTCTTCATCGACGAGGTGCATCGGCTCGGCCGCGCGGTGGAGGAGATCCTCTACCCGGCGATGGAGGAGTTCGCGCTCGACGTGATGATCGGGAAGGGCCCGTCGGCGCGCTCGCTCCGCCTGACGCTCAAGCCGTTCACGATCGTCGGTGCGACCACGCGCGCCGGACGGATCAGCAGCCCGCTCCGCGACCGGTTCGGCGCCACGTACCGGCTGGACTTCTACGAGCCCGACGACCTGGCGGCGATCGCCCGCCGCACGGCCCGCATCCTGGGGATCCAGCTGACGCCCGAGGCGGCACGGATGCTCGCCGCCCGGGGGCGGGCCACGCCGCGCGTCGTGAACCGGCTCGTGAAGCGGGCGCGGGACTACGCGGAGGTCCACCGGGACGGCCGCGTGGACGAGGCGGCGGTCGCCGAAGCCATGGCCGCGCTCGACATCGACAGCGCGGGCCTCGACGCGACGGACCGGCGCCTGCTCGACACGATCTTCCGGAAGTTCGGCGGCGGGCCGGTCGGCGTCGCCGCCCTCTCGGCCGTGCTCGCCGAGGAGGTCGAGACGGTCGAGGACGTCTACGAGCCGTACCTGCTCCGCGCCGGGTTCCTCGAGCGGACGCCGCAGGGACGGATCGCGACGGAGGCCGCCTACGCGCACCTCGTCTCCCTGCGGATCGATGTGCCGGCACCGCGGCGCGGTGTCCCGACCGCACCGCTCCCCTGGGACGGGCAGGAGGCGGCCCAGGAAGCCTCGGCGGAGAGGGACGACGCGATCGAGGACATGCAGGAAGGCCTGCTCGGGCTCGATCCGTGACCGGCCCGGCGGACTTCCGGGTCGTCGTGGCGCCGCCGGGCGACGGCAGCACCCGTGCGCGCGTGGGACGGCTGGCGCTGTCGCACGGCGTGGTGGAGACGCCCGCCTTCATGCCAGTGGGCACCAACGCCACCGTCAAGGCGCTCCACCCCGATGACCTTCGAGACGTCGGCGCATCGATCGTGCTGGCGAACACCTACCACCTCTACCTGCGGCCGGGCCACGACCGGATCGCGCGACTGGGCGGACTGCATCGGTTCATGGGCTGGGACCGGCCGATCCTCACCGATTCGGGCGGGTTCCAGGTCGTCTCGCTCGGGGACCTGCGGACGATCGACGAGGGCGGGGTCGCGTTCCGCAGCCACCTCGACGGGTCCGTCCACCGCCTGACACCGGAGTCCGCGGTCGCGATCCAGGAGGCCCTCGGGTCGGACGTCGCCGTCGCGCTCGACCAGCCCGTCCCCCCTGCGTCCACAGACCCGGCGGACCTGCTCGACGCGACGGAGCGCACACATCGGTGGGCGGCCCGCTGCGTGGCCGCGCGGCAGCGCCCGGACCAGGCGCTGTTCGGCGTCATCCAGGGCGGCCTGGACCCGGACCTGCGCGCCGTCTCCACGCGAGAGATCGCTGCGCTCCCGTTCGACGGGCTCAACATCGGCGGGCTGGCGGGCGACGAGACGCTCGACGAGCGCAACGCGGTGCTCGACGTCGTCGTCCCACTCCTTGCGGACGATCCGCGCCCGCGGTACCTGATGGGTCTCGGATCCCCCCTGGACATCGTGGACGCCGTGGACCGCGGCGTGGACATGTTCGACTCGGTGCTGCCCGCCCGGGTCGCCCGCAACGGCCAGCTGTGGGTCCCGGGCGGCCGCCTCAACATGAAGAACGCCGAGATGCAGGACGACCGGCGGCCGGTGCAGGAGGACTGTCCCTGCATCCTGTGCCGCGGGTTCTCGCGGGCCTACCTCGCGCACCTCTTCCGCGCGAGGGAGCTCCTGGCCTACCGCCTGGCGACTTGTCACAACCTGACCTTCACCCTAGAGTTCATGGCGAGGATCCGGCGCTCGATCGAGGCCGGGACCTTCCCCGCAGACGTCGCCGGACTGCGCGACCGCGCCCCCCGGATGGGCCGGCATGCATCCGCCGCGAAGTCGGCGTGAAGGCTGGTCAGGCAGGATGACGCGCATGAGGAGGCGCCAGGATGGGCTCCCGGGATCGCCCGCACCGCGAGGCGAAGAAGAAGCCGAAGGACGCATCCGCCAAGAAGGTCCAGTCCTTCCTCGAGCCGCCGGCCAACGTCGAGGTCATCAAGCCTCACCGCAAGCCCAGGCCGGTCGTCGAGGAAGCCGAGGAGTCCGAGGAGAGCTGACGGGCCGGCCGGTCGTCGAGGTGACGCCCGCTCCGCTCCGTCCCGAGCACGGGGAAGGGCCACGATGACGATCTCCGGTGACCGCGACCAGAAGGGGAGCGGGGACCGCCAGAAGGCGGTCGATGCCGCCATCCTCGCGATCGAGAAGCAATTCGGGCGCGGCTCGATCATGAAGCTCGGCTCCGCCGAGAAGCAGCAGGTTGACTCGATCCCCACCGGGTCGATCGCGCTGGACCTCGCGCTGGGAGTGGGCGGCATCCCGCGCGGCCGGATCACGGAGATCTTCGGCCCGGAGTCCTCGGGCAAGACAACCGTCTGCCAGCACATCATCGCGGAGGCCCAGCGCCGCGGCGGCGTGGCCGCGTTCATCGACGTGGAGCACGCCCTTGACCCGGGCTATGCCCGCGCGTGCGGCGTGAACGTGGACGAGCTGCTCGTGAGCCAGCCGGACACCGGCGAGCAGGCCCTGGAGATCACGGAGACGCTCATCCGGTCGGGTGGCGTGGACGTGGTCGTGGTCGATTCCGTCGCGGCCCTCGTGCCGCGCGCGGAGATCGAGGGCGAGATGGGCGACAGCTTCGTCGGCATCCAAGCCCGGCTGATGAGCCAGGCCCTACGCAAGCTCACCGGGGCGGTGAGCCGCTCCAACACGTCGCTCGTCTTCACCAACCAGCTCCGGGAGAAGATCGGCGTCATGTTCGGCAACCCGGAGACCACCCCGGGCGGTCGGGCGCTCAAGTTCTACGCGAGCGTCCGCCTGGAGATCCGTCGTGTCGAGACCATCAAGACCGGCACGGAATCCATCGGGAACCGCGTCCGCGTCAAGGTCGTGAAGAACAAGGTCGCTCCGCCGTTCCGCGTCGCGGAGTTCGACGTGATGTACGGCGAGGGCATCAGCCGCGAGGGCGGACTGCTCGATGTCGGCGTCGCGATGGACGTCCTGACCAAGACCGGCGCCTGGTTCACGTTCGGCGACACGCGGCTCGGGCAGGGCCGGGAGGCGGCGAAGGAGTTCCTCCGGGCGAACCCGGACATCGGCGCGGAGATCGAGCGTCGGATCCGCGCGCGCGTCAGCGAGTCACCGATCCCCGTGGAGGGCATCGAGGAGGCGGAATAGGCCACCGACCCCCGGCCGCGAGCGAGACGGGGCGCCCCTGTGGACGACGGCGCGGCGAGAAGGCCCGCGCCCGGGGATGGGCGCGCGGGCCGGCGTGAAGCGCGCTCGGAGGCACGTGAGCGGCGCGCGCAGGTCGCCGACCCGGACTCCATCCTCGCCGCCGCCGCGCGCCTCCTCGAGTCCCGCCACCGGACCGTTCACGAGGTGCGCCAGCGGCTGACGGAGGCCGGCTACCGTCCGGACCTGGTGGATGGGGCCGTCGCGCGGCTCCTCGCGCTGGGCTACCTCGACGACGAAGAGTTCGCGCGGGCATGGGTCGCATCGCGCGATCGCGCGCATCCGCGCGGTGAGCGCGCGCTCCGGCTCGAGCTGGCACGCAAGGGGGTGCCGCGGGAGGTCGTGGACGCCGTGCTGGCAGAGCGTGGGATCGCGGCCGCGGAGATCGAGGAGGAGGGCGCCCCGGGGCCGTCGCGCGGCGACGCCACCGCAGACACGCAGGCCGCCGAGCGGCTGCTGGAACGCCGACGGGCATCGCTCGAGCGCGTCGCGGACCCGCGCGACCGGCGTCACCGCGCTTACGCCCTGCTGGCGCGCGCCGGCTTCGATCCCGGGACATGCGCCGAGGTCGCGGCGAGGTTCGTCCGCGCTCAAGAGGACGACTGACCGTCCGTCCACTGCGCCCGTCCATCTCATCTGTCCGGGCGGGCCGCCGTGGCCCATGCGCCCCATGGCACTGTCTGGCACGCGCCGTCCGAGATTGAATGGTCGGGAGTCCTCCACGTCCCATATGGGATGAGCGTCGGGTGTGGGCGCTGGGAAGGGTGGGTCCGGTGGAGCGCGAACTCGTCGAACGAGCCCGTGACGGGGACGCAGGCGCCTTCGAGGAGATCGTTCAGATCTCCTCAGCCCGGCTCTACGCGATCGCCTTCCGGATCCTCCGCGATCGCGATCGAGCCGAGGACGCCCTGCAGACGGCGCTCGTCCGGATGTGGGACGACCTGTCGAGCCTGCGCGACCCAGACCGCTTCGATGCATGGAGCTACCGTCTTCTGGTTCGCGCGAGCTACCGCGAAGCCGAGCGTGAGCGACGACAGTCGCAGGTGCGGGCCATCGACGTCAGACCTCCGAGCGACGACGGCTTCGCGCGGATCACGGAAGTGGACGAGCTCGAGCAAGGGTTCCGGCGCCTGACGCCCGAGCACAGGGCGGTGCTCGTGCTCCACTTCTACCTGGACCTGCCCGTCAGCGAGATCGCCGAGACTCTCGGCATCCCGGTGGGGACGGCCGGCTCTCGACTCCACTACGCGGTGAAGACCCTGCGTGCGGCCTGCGAGGCTGAGGCGCGCGGCGCCATCGCCTGGAGGACCACTGCGACATGACAGAGGAGCAGTTCGACCGGCGACTCTCGGAGTGGCTCTCCCATGGGCCGCTCGACGTCCCACGGGGACCCGCTGAAGAGGCGATCGCTCATGCCTGGGCACATCCACGGCCGCGTCGTCGGGTGAGCGGAGTACGGGAGGCGGTGATGAGTCACCTGCGTCCAGCCGAGATCCAGATGGGTGCTCCGCGGCGGCACGAGCTGCTGGCCGTCGGCGGTGTGGTGGCCATGGTCGTGACCGCCGTCGCCCTGATGGCGGCCGGCAGCCTTCTCTCTCCCGACCGATCGGCGGAGCGGGCCGTTCCTGCGGCCGCGGGGAACGCTGCCACCTCGGCCGCCGCCACCGTCGGCAAGTCGTCGGCGGCGATGTCGCCCGTGCCGACCTCGGATGTCGCGACCACGCTCGCTGCCATCGCCGGGGCGTGGACCGGCACGATCGCCAGGCCACACTCGAGCGGAGGCACGTACGGGCTCGACGTGACCCTCATGATCCCGGCGAGATGCGACCGAGACCCCGGCGCCTGCGGCTACTTCCGCGAGAGTACCGGCGGCTGGGACTGCGTGTTCACACCCTGGCTGCTCGGGGCCGACCAGGGATCGAATGCCCTGAGGTTCGAGATGGTGCCGGACGCGTCTCACTGGCAGTCGTGCTCTGCGGAACGCGTGCTCATCACGCCACTCGTGGACGGGCGCGGGATCGTGGTCGAGGAGATGCCCGACGCGATCTTGACCACACCCGGCCGCGGGGTCCTCACGCGGTCGACGGATCCCTAGGGGGCGAGCGCCGTACCCGGGATCACTCCTCCCGGCCTCGCTGTTTGACCCCCGCCCGCGCCGCCCCTACCCTTCACATGACGGCGCGACCGCTGCCCATGAACCCTGCGATCGCCTCGTCGGCCCACCCGTCCCACGGGACCGGCGTTCGCACGGAGAGATGCGACCGCCGGGACGGACCGGGGGGCGGCCTGAACGATCTCACGGCGTCCGGTCGCATGAACCGGCCGGACGGGAGGACAGCAGCAGATGGATGTCGCCGCCCTCGCGGTGGTGGCCGTCGTGGCCATCGCCGCCGGTGCCGTCATCGGCTTCGTCGCGCGCGGATTCTGGGCGAACCAGGCCATCAAGGCCGCCCAGGAGAAGGCCGCGCGCATCGTCGCCGAGGCGCGCACGCAGCAGAAGGACCTGATCCTCGAGGCGAAGGACGAGAAGCTCCGCCTCTCCCAGCAGGCCGAGGAGGAGGCGCGCCAGAAGCGCGGCGAGCTCTCCGCCCTCGAGCGCCGGCTCCTGCAGCGGGACGAGCAGCTCGACCAGCGCACGGACATGCTCGAGCAGCGCGACCGCAAGCTCCTCGAGCGCGAGCGAGAGCTCGATCGCGCTCGTGAGGAGACGGCCCGGCTGCGCCAGGAGCAGATCGCCGTCCTGGAGCGGGTCTCGGGACTCTCGGTGGACGACGCGAAGGCGATGCTCCTCGACGCGGTGCGCGAGGAGGCGGAGCAGGACGCCGTCCGCCTCGTCCGCGCCATCGAGCGCGAGGCCCGCGACGGCGCCGCCGAACGGGCGCGCGAGGTCATCGTCACCGCGATGCAGCGCGTCGCCGCCGACCACACGGCCGAGCACACGGTCACGGCGGTGCACCTCCCCTCCGACGAGATGAAGGGCCGCATCATCGGCCGCGAAGGCCGCAACATCCGCGCCCTCGAGCAGGCGACCGGGGTTGACCTGATCATCGACGACACGCCCGAGACGGTCGTCCTGAGCGGCTTCGATCCCGTCCGCCGGGAGATCGCAAGGGTGGCCCTGACCAAGCTGATCCAGGACGGCAGGATCCATCCCGGCCGGATCGAGGAGGTCGTGAACAAGGCACGTGCCGAAGTGGACCTCGTCATCCGCCAGGCGGGGGAACAGGCCGCCTACGAGGCCGGCGTGCCCGGCCTCCCGCCCGACCTGCTCAAGCTGCTCGGCCGGCTCAAGTACCGCACCAGCTACGGGCAGAACGTGCTCCAGCACTGCCTGGAGACCAGTCGCGTCGCGGCGATCATCGCGGCGGAGCTGGGCGCGGACGTCACGGCCGCCAAGATGGGCGGCCTGCTGCACGACATCGGCAAAGCGGTGGACCACGAGGTCGAAGGCCCCCATGCGGCCATCGGCGCCCAGATCGCCCAGCGCCACAGCCTGCCGTTCAAGGTCGTCAACGGGATCGCGGCGCACCACCAGGAGGTGGAGTACGCCTGCGTGGAAGCGCCGATCGTGCAGGTCGCGGATGCGATCAGCGCGTCGCGGCCGGGCGCACGCGGCGAGTCCACGGAGACCTACGTGAAGCGCCTCGAGGACCTCCAGGCGATCGCCGAGAGCTTCGGTGGCGTGGAGCGCTCGTTCGCGGTGCAGGCGGGCCGCGAGGTCCGGATCCTCGTGCGGCCGGACGAGATCGACGACCTGTCGGCCGGACGACTCGCGCGGGACATCGTGAAGAAGATCGAGGACTCCCTGACCTACCCCGGTCAGATCAAGGTCACGGTCATCCGGGAGACCCGCGCCGTCGAGTACGCGAAGTAGGGGAGCGCGCGCTGGAGGCGAGCCTCCCGCGGGCCTCACGCTCCCTGGGCACGGCGACGGCAGGGCGCCGAGGGAGGGCGACCCGGCGCCGGGGCGCCGGTCGCAGGTCGGTCTCCGCGCGGGATGGCTCGCGCTTCATGCCCGTACTCGTGCCCGCATGGCACTGGACGTCCGCGACGACCACGATTGAACTGGATCCGGCATTCGAGACCCTTCATGGGCGAGCGCACCACGGGGTGCGGCCGGAGCGCGGCGGATGGACATCGAGCTCGTCCAGCAGGCCCGGGATGGGGACGCGGATGCGTTCGCGGCGGTCATGGCCGCGAGCGCCGACCGGATGTACGGGATCGCGTTCCGCATCCTCCGCGACCACGACCGCGCCGAGGACGCACTCCAGCAGGCGCTCGTGGACATGTGGGAGGACATCCCGGGCCTCCGGGACCCCGCGAAGTTCACCGCCTGGGCCGACCGGCTCGTCGTGCACGCGAGCTACCGGGAGGCACGACGCGAGCGACGCTGGACCTCTCGGGTCCGTCAGATCACGGTGGACCTGCCCGGCGAGGACCGGGCGCCCGGCATCGCGGACCGTGAGGAGCTCGAGGGGCTCTTCCGGCGCCTGACGCCGGAGCATCGCGCCGTGATCGTCCTCCACTACTACCTCGGCCTGCCGCTCGCGGACGTCGCCGCGACGCTCGGGATCCCCGACGGCACGGCCAAGTCCCGCCTGCACTACGCCGTGCGGAGCCTTCGCGCGGCGTTCGAGGCCGACGCCCGCAGCGTCATCCCCGGGAGGACGACCGCGTGATCGGTGACGAGATCGTCGAACGGCAGATCGCCGACTGGGTCCGGTCGGGTCCGAGCACGGCGCCCGTCGCGCCGGTCGCGTTCGCCGATGCCCACGCGCGGGCACACCCGCATCGGCGCCGGGGGCTCGCCGGCCCATGGAGGCTTCTGATGTCCCGCCTCGAGATGACCGAGGTTCAGCCCCGGTCGAACCATCGCCTCAACCTTGCCTCGGTCGTCGCGGCGGTCGTCGTCGTGGCCGTCGTGGCCGGCACGGCGTACCTCCTCGCCACCAGGCCCCCGGACAACACGCCCGCGGTCGCTGTGCCGGTGGCGACGCCAGCCGCGACCGCGGCACCCGCGCCCGACCGGATGGTCCCGACCCCCACGCCGGCTGCGGAGGCGTCGCCTGGCGGCACCGCCTACCAGGACGCCGCGCCGAACGGCACGACGGTGGACGACCTCGCCGGCACGTGGACCGGCCTGTTCTTCACCCCGGTCTACGGGGGGAGCGTCCCGTTCGGCCAGAAGTCGCTCGCGGACTACGACGAGCGCCTCACGATCCCTCCCGGGTGCGTGGTGGGTGGACCCTGCGGTAGCTGTGTCTCGACCGTCTCACCATCGGCTCAGGTCCACTACGCCCTGACCTACCTCGGGTACCGCGAGGACGTCGCAGCCTTCATCTTCGATGAACGCAGCGGCGCGTGCCCCAGCGAGGGCCTCTGCACGGAGCAGCACCAGCTGGCATTGACCCCGATGCCCGGGGGCGCGACGCTCGGCGGGATGGTGAGCAACGGGCTGAGGCTGAACGACGTGGCCTGGAACTGGTTCGGGCTCTTCCGAGCAGCGGCGCCCTGAGCCAGGAGCGGGTCGGGCGAAGACCAGCGAGTGGCCGCGGAGGCGGACCTGCCGCCTCCGCGGCCGGGTCCGCGGTATCGCGGCGTGGGAGCGCACGCGGACGATGGTCCGGGATCCGGGGCGCAGTGGGAGTCTCAGGCCGTGAGCGCCGCCGCGATCTCGCCGGCCCAAGCGCGGATGGCATCGAAGTCGCGGAAGTCGCCGGTCCTGTGGGTCGCGATGATCCCGGCGGCCACCTCTGGCGCGTCGGGCACCAGGCGGCCGCCGAAGGTCCGGTGCCCGCGGATCGGCAGGCCGCCGACCGCCTCTGCGACGTGCGGGGTCATGGGGATGTCGTCGAAGTCCGCGGAGCGGTCCAGCGGCCCACTGCTGAAGAGCCAGACGGGGATCTTCCGCAGAGCGGCGCGGTGCACGCGGACGAACCTGTTCGCTTCCCGCAGCCACGTCGCCGAGTAGAGTCCGCTGCCCAGGACCACCGCGTCCACGTGACGGAGGCTCTGCACGTCCCCGGCCTGGCGCACATCGACGTCGAGGCCGGCGGACCGGAGCTCCTCCGCGATCGCCCCGGAGATCTCCGCGGCCGACCCGTGCTTCGTCGCGTACGCGACGAGGACGCGGCGCGGCCCCGGGGCCGGGGCGGCCGCGGCCTCTCCGGGATCGTCGGCGGGTGCGGGTGGCATGACTCCCCGAGTGTACCGGCGCCGGGGAGGTACCATCCCGTCCGTGGAGAGACACGCGGCGACTGGCAGGGTCGGACCCGGTGGTCGGTGCCGGATCCTCATGATCGGCGACATCATCGGGAAGGCCGGGCGTGTCGCGGTCGAGCGGCGGCTGGGGCCGCTGCGGGAGGAGCGCGGCATCGACTTCGTCGTCGCGAACGGGGAGAACGTGGCAGGTGGCCTCGGCCTGACGGAGTCGACCGCGGAAGGGCTGTTGTCTGCGGGCGTGGACGTGATCACGTCGGGCAACCACATCTGGGACAAGCGCGAGATCTACCCGTACCTCGACCGCACCGAGCGGGTCCTCCGGCCACTGAACTACGGCACGCACGACGTCCCGGGTCGCGGCTGGGGTGTCTTCGGCGCCCTCGACGGGACCGACCTCGCGGTGATCAACCTCCAGGGTCGGTCGGCCATGATCCCCATCGAAAACCCGTTCACGGAGGTCGACCGGCTCCTCGACGAGGCGTCCGAGGCATTGCCGCCCGTGCGCCTGGTCGACTTCCACTGCGAGCTCACCAGTGAGAAGAACGCGATGGGCGTCCACCTCGACGGGCGGGCATCGATCGTCTCCGGGACCCACACCCACGTCCCCACGGCCGACGAGCGCATCCTGCCGAAGGGGACCGCCTACCAATCCGACGTGGGGATGACCGGGCCCCTGCACAGCATCATCGGGTTCGAGCCGCGGACGGTGCTGCCGCGCTTCATCAACGGGCTGCCGACCCGGTTCGAGGTGGGCGACGGCCCGGTGGTCCTCAACGCGCTGCTCGTGGACGTGGACCCGGCCACCGGGCGCGCGCTCTCGCTCGAGCGGCTGCGGGAGATCCTGGAGGACTGACGCTCGGCTCCGGGCCTTGCGCCGGCCCTCGAACAAGCCCTGCGCCCGCCCCGCGGCACGCGGCGGGGCCCCGGATCGAGCCCGATGATCCGGTCTCGCGGCTCCGCGATGGTAGAGTCCCGCCTGCGATGATCGAGACACGGCCCGCCCGGGCCCTCCCCGTCCTCGACGCCCAGCCCGACGCCTCGGCGGCACGGGAGTCCCTCCACGCCCTCGACGGTCGGCTCGCCGAGTTCCGCCCCGAGGAGGTCAGGCGCCCGAGCTTCTTCGTCTGGACCCTGGGGTGCCAGATGAACAAGAGCGACTCGGAGGAGATGGCGGGCCGCCTGCTCGCCGCCGGCTGCCCCGAGGCCGCCTCGCCCGACGAGGCCGACATCCTCGTCATCAACACCTGCGCCATCCGGGAGACCGCGGAGGCGAAGGTGGTGGGGCGGCAAGGACGGCTCGCGCAGCTCAAGGGGGGCAACCCCGCGCTGCGGGTGGTGCTCACCGGGTGTGCCGTCCGGGAGCTCGACCGCACCCGACTGCCGCGCCGCTACCCGGCCGTGGACCTCTTCCTGCGCCCCGACGAGGAGCCGGAGATCGTCGATCGCCTGGGCCTCGCCTCGGCCCAGGCGCCCATCGGGATCGCGATCGACGTGCACACGGCGCGTACGACGGTCGTGAACCGGACCGTGGTGAGCGCGGCGGACATGCTGCCGGCCACCCGGGCGGATGCGGTCGCGGCGGGCGCGGTGCATCGCGCGTCCCCCGTGAGCGCCTGGCTGCCGATCGTCTACGGGTGCGACAAGACGTGCACGTACTGCATCGTCCCGTTCACGCGCGGCCCCGAGCGGAGCCGCCCCTTCGACGACGTCATCGCCGAGGCGCGCGCCCTCGCAGCGGCCGGCTACCGCGAGGTCACCCTCCTCGGCCAGAACGTGAACAGCTACGGGCACGACCTGCCGGCGGAGCCCCGGTTCGACCACGTCCGACCGGAGCGGACGACCGGGCGTCGGATCGAGCGCGCGGCGCGACCGGACCTCGCGGAGCTCCTGCGGGCGATCGACGCGATCGAGGGGCCGGACGGCCGGCCGGCGCTCCCGCGCCTGCGGTTCCTGACGTCCCATCCGTGGGACCTCTCGGACCGGCTGATCGAGGCCCTCGCCGGCGCGCGCTCCGTCTGCGAGCACCTCCACCTGCCGGTCCAGTCGGGCGACGACGCAGTCCTGCGACGCATGGGACGCCAGTACACGATCGCGCACTACCTCGACCGGATCCGCGCGCTGCGGGACGCCGTCCCCGGGATCGCGCTCTCCACGGACGTGATCGTCGGCTTCTGCGGGGAGAGCGACGCGCAGTACGAGGCGACGCTGGACCTGCTGCGGGAGGTCCGGTTCGACCAGGTCTTCGCCGCGGCCTTCTCGCCGCGGCCGGGGACGCCCGCCTGGCACCTGCCCGACGACGTCCCGGCCGGGACCAAGCGCGAGCGCCTCAACGGCCTCCTCGCCCTGCAGGAGGAGATCTCCCTCGACCGCAACCGCGAGTGGCTGGGCCGGCACGTCGAGGTCCTCGTGGACCAGTCGGCCATGTCGGCCGGGCACGAGCACGACGGCCCGGCCGGTGGGTCCACCGAGGTCGGCGTGCAGGCGCCCGAGGGCGGCGCAGCCGATCCGGCAGCACCCCTGGCGCCGGGCCCCGGTGAGGTCCGCCTGGCGGGGCGCACGCGCGAGGGGAAGCTCGTGCACCTCGCGGGGCCGGAGACGCTGGTGGGCACGTTCGTGACGGCACGCATCGTCCACGCGGGGCCGTTCTCGCTGCGGGGCGTCCGCACCTGAACGCAGTGCGCCGGGCGCCCACACCCCAGGCCCGTCGCCCGGGCGGACCGACGGGGACGTCGGCCGCGCCCGTGACGGTGCCCGCGCCGGCCGCCGCACCCCCGCTCCTCGTGCTCGGCGGCCCGACCGCGACCGGCAAGACCGACCTCGCGGTCCGCCTGGCGCTCGCCCTCGCGGACGGCGGACGCGTCGTCGAGGTCATCTCGGCCGACTCCCGCCAGGTCTACCGGGGGATGGACGTCGGCACCGCGAAGCCGACCGTCGCCGAGCGCCGCGGGGTGGTCCACCACGGGATCGACCTGGTCGATCCGGACCGGGCGTTCAGCGTCCACGACTTCGTGGCCCACGCGCGTGCGGTCCTCGC